>NZ_JAAIVI010000017.1:911460-1215281 GCF_011008905.1 Wenzhouxiangella sp. XN201 | reverse complement strand
CAGGCGACCCCGCCCCGACCGATCCCAGCACTGCAGGCAGCTACCAGTGAATACCCCGCATCAGTGACGCAAAAGCCACCTGCTCCTGCGTCGGCTCGATCGAACCTTCGTCCTTCTTGCCCTGGGCGGCGGCCGAATCGGGGAACATCCGGAAGGCCGAATTCAGCACAATTTCCGAGATCTTCGGCGCCGTGGCGTGCAGAATCTGGGCGAAGATACCCAGGCGGGTGGCGATGCGCTGTGGCCGGTAGATCACCGCCTGCTTGATCATGTCGGCGGCATCCTCCGGGGTGATGGTCGGGACGTGCTCGTACATCTTGGTCGGCGCGATCATCGGCGTTCTCACCAGCGGCATATTGATGGTCGTGAACGACACGCCGGTATCGGCAAATTCCGAGGCCGCGCAGCGGGCGAAGGCGTCGAGTGCGGCCTTCGAAGCCACGTAGGCCGAAAAGCGCGGCGCGTTCGACAGCACACCGATCGACGAGATGTTGATGACCTGGCCGCCGCCGCGCTCCACCATCTTCGGCAGGAAGCCCATGATCAGCTTGAGCGCGCCGAAGTAATTGAGCTGCATCAGCCGCTCGTAGTCGTGGAAGCGCTTGTAGGATAACTGGATCGAGCGACGGATCGAACGTCCGGCGTTATTGACCAGGATATCGACCGCACCGTGGTCGGCCAGCACCTGCCCGACAAGCGCCTCGGCCTTTTTCATGTTGGCCAGGTCGCAGGTGTAATAGAACGCGGTGCCACCCTCTGCTTCGATCTCCGCCTGGGTTTCCTTCAGGCCTTCCTCGCCGCGGGCTGCGATGATGACCTTGGCACCAGCCTTCCCCATCATCACCGCCGTGGCCTTGCCGATGCCCGACGAGGCGCCGGTTATCAGCACAACCTTGTCGCGCACCTGACCGGAAAGCGAGCGGTCGATGAACAATTCCGGGTCAAGATGGCGCTCCCAGTAATCCCACAGCACCCAGGCATAGTCCTCCAGCGGCGGCACGGCAATGCCCGATCCCTTGAGCGCTTTTTCGGCATCGCGATTGTCAAAGCGGGTCGGATAGCTGAAAAAGCTCAACATGTCCTTCGGAATACCGAGATCGGACAGCACTTGCTTGATGATCCGCCTGACCGGCGGCAGCATGGTCAGACCCTGCTTGACCGGCTGCGGAATGAACTTGAACAGCCGGGCGTCGACGCGCATCGACATTAGCGGCGCGTGGGCGGCCTCGGCAAACAGGTTCATCACCTCGCCGATGCGCTTCGGTTCAGGGTCGGTCAGGTGAAAGCACTGACCGTCGAGCTTCGGCTTATGGGCAATCTGATCCATCGCCCGGGCCACGAAATCGACCGGCACGATATTGATGCGGCTGCCCTCCAGACCCAGGGTGGGCACCCAGGGCGGCAGCATGCGGCGCATCTTCTGAATCAGCTTGAAGAAATAATACGGGCCGTCGATCTTGTCGATCTCGCCGGTTTTCGAATGCCCCACCACGATGCCGGGACGGTAGATGCGAAAGGGAATCGGGCAAGTCCGGCGCACCAGGCCCTCCGACTCGTGCTTGGTGCGGAAATACGGGTGCTGCAGGCCAGTTGCCTCCTCGAACATATCCTCGCGGAAGGTGCCGTTGTAGAGGCCGGCAGCGGCAATCGAAGAGGTGTGATGGAAGCAGCCGGCCTTGATCTTCTCCGCCAACTGTATGGCGTGTTTCGTGCCGCCGATATTGGCAGCTTCGTTGGCCTCGGCGTCGGCCGCCAGGTCATAGATGGCTGCCAGGTGAAAGAAATGCCGCACCTTGCCCTTGAGCTTGTCGATATCGGATTTCTTCACGCCCAACGCCGGCTTGGTCAGATCGCCGCTGACCGCCACGATGCGGCGCTTGTGGGACGACCAGCGCTCGGCCACCAGATTGTTGAACTTGGTCTTGGAACCGCGCCGCACGAGAATATAGATCGTGCCCTTGCGCTTGACGAGCTGGTCGATCAGGTTTCGCCCGATAAAACCGGTTCCCCCGGTGACGAAATAGGCCATGAAGACACTCCCTTGGGCATGTTGAGTCGGCCCGGACAAAGATACCGGTTCCAGGCGCAATGTGCTACCGGGACTGCAGCAGGTCGGGCCTCGTTGACCCCACTCCACGGGCATGCTAGAAAAGATGCCAAAGGCCGACCACACAAGGGAACCCGATCGATGAGCGAGCTCGACACCCGCTTTCAGCAAGCAGCCGAAGACGTCAAGAATCTCGACGAACGGCCCGACAACGACACGCTGCTCAAGCTCTATGCGCTTTTCAAGCAGGGTTCAGAGGGGGACGTAGCGGGGGAAAAGCCGGGCTTCTTCGACTTTGTCGGCGTGGCCAAGTACGAAGCCTGGGAGAAGCTCAAAGGCATGGAGTCCGAGGAGGCGAAGCAAAAATACGTCGACCTGGTCGATTCCCTGCGATCCTGAGTCACCGGACGCCCGTCGCCCCGGCATGAGCCGGAACACCCCCGAGCGCATTCTTCAGACCGCTCTCGCCCTGTTCAACGACGAGGGTGAGCCGCACGTCACGACCAACCGGATTGCCGACGAACTCGAAATCAGCCCCGGCAACCTGCACTACCATTTCCGCACCAAGGCCGACCTGATCCTGACCCTGTTTGACCGCTTCGAACAGCGCATGCTCGAGCTGCTGGCCACGCCGGAATCACGCGACATTCACATCGAGGATATCTGGCTGTTCCTGCACCTGGTATTCGAGACGATCGGCGAGCACCGCTTCATCTATCGCGATCTGACCGATCTTTGCGGACGTTATCGCGGGCTGCACCAGCGATTCCGCGGCATCCTCAAGCTGTCGATGCAGACTGCACACCACCTCATCGACGGACTCGCCAGCCAGGGCCAGCTCGATGCCAGCCGCGCCGAAACCGAGGCGTTGGTGCGCAACATCACCCTGGTCAGCACATTCTGGCTCGCTTTCGACCAGATTCTCGAAAGGGACGACCATCCCCGCCCGGACCGCGCCGTCGGACAGGTCATGAGCCTGGTCAGCCCCTACCTGGTCGGAGAGGCACGCACGGAACTCGAAACCCTGGCGGACGCCTATCGTTAGCCCGCGACCCCCTGCCCTCTAAAAAAAGACCCGGACAGGGTCCGGGTCAAGGTTGCAGCATTCAACCGGGCCGAGGGAGGATAGCCCGGGATGCTTCGGGGTCGTCTGGAGAAGTCGACTACCGATGAATGATTAACTCTTCGGCTGAGCCTTCTTGGCCGCAGTCTTTTTCGCAGCCGGAGCGGCGGTCTTCTTCTGCTGCTCCGAGAGCTCGCGCACCCGCTTGTTGAGTTCGGCCACGCGATTGCTCAGCTGGCTGATCTCGTCGGAGGTCGGCACACCCATTTTCGACAGGGCCCGGGCCACGCGCTGCTCGAAAACTTTCTCGAGCTTGTCCCAGTTGCTCTGGGCCGACTCACGCACCTTGCCGACACGGCTTTCGACGTCCTCGCGAACTCCGCTGACCGTCTCGCTGGCAGCCTTGCGGCCCTTGCCTTCGAGCTTGTTGCCTTCCTTGACCAGGCGATCGAAGAACTTGCTGCTCTCGCCGAATACCTTGTTGCCGGTTTTCTCGACATTCTTTCGGCTCTGTTCATACAGCTTGCCGCCTTCCTGCTGCGCCAGGGAGAATGCACCCAGGCCGGCCAGCCAGATTTCGTGAGCGTAGTCCTGCACCTGCGAGCTCGTGCTCTTGCGGGATGCGGTCTTGCGCGTTGCGGCCTTCTTGGCCACCTTCTTCTTGGCGACCTTCTTCTTCATGACCTTCTTCTTGGCAGTCTTCTTAGCCATATCTGCTGTGCTCCTTTTCGCCGCCACGATGGCGGGATGTGTTCACTGATTGTGAGTTGTAAGATACAGGCGGTTTCTAGAGTGGACACACTAATCATGAACACCGACGACTGGGCGGATTTCCCGTATGAAAACGATGCATTCAGCTACCCGGGCAAGAAGCTTGCGGAAGCCTGGGAAGCACTGCATCGCGGTGATACCGAGCCGCTGCCCGACAGCGACGAGCTGCAGGAGGCCTGGCGGCGATTTCACGCGGGTGACTTTGCTGCCGCCGTCAAACAGGCCGACCAGGTCGGACTCGAGGCGCACGCCGCAGCCAACAAGGCCAGCGGTATCTACGCCGATTATCTCGAAGAGGACGAAAAGACCAAAATCGCCATCTACCAGGCTGGCATAAAACGCGCCGAAAAAGCCATTTCAGCGTACCCCGACGACGCCAACGCCCACTACTTCCACGCCTTTTTGCTGGGACGCTACAGCCAGGGCATCTCGGTGACGCAGGCGCTCACCCAGGGTTTCGGCGGAAAAATCCGGGAATCGCTTGAAGCAGCGCTGGAATTGTCGCCAAACCACGCCGAGGCGCATACCGCCATGGGCCTCTACCATGCCGAGATCATCGACAAGGTCGGCCGCATGGTCGGCAAGCTAACCTACGGCGCCAGCGCCGACAAGGCCATGGAACATTTCGAGCGCGCGCTCGAGATCACGCCCGATGCCCCCATCGCCCACATCGAGTACGGCAACGGCCTGTACCTGCTGTTCGGCGACAAGAGTCTGGACGAATCCAACGCCGCCTACGAAAAAGCCGCGGGGATCGAGCCGATTGATGCCATGCAACAGCTGGACGTGGAGTTTGCGAAGGCGTCAATATGAGTTGGCTGGTTAGCTGGTTAGCTGGTTAGCTGGTTAGCTGGTTAGCTGGTTCGGCAATGATACCGATTGCCCGCAATCTCTCGCGGCGAAGCCGCCCCGCGTCGCTCCACAGATGCCGAACTAGCCAACTAGCTAACCATCCTCTATCCAGCCATGCACCAGATCGGCCGCCTCCGGCTGGAGCGGCTCGTCCTGCGGCCCGATCAGCATCGTCAAATGCAGCAGATTTTCGAATTCGCGCTTGAAGTTCACCACCACACTGTGTGGGTCGGGCACGCGTCGATGGTCCGTAATCAATCCTGAAAAAACCTGACCGTTGTAGCTGATGATGCTGATGCCCATGCCGACCGAGCCGGTCTGCGGTACCCAGAACATCATTTCCCGGATTTTTGCGCCGGCCATGTAGAGTGGCGACTGCGGGCCGGGCACGTTGGTCAACACGGTGGAAGCCTTGCGACTGAACAGCTCCAGCGCGGGCTTCTGCAGGGCGGCCGGGGCCATGCCCAGGGCGCCGAGCAAGCCCAGTGACATGACCGCCTGCTGGGAATGCTTGAGCTCACGCATATTGGTCGCGACCTCGTAGACACGCGCCAGGGGATTGTGCTCGGCCACTGGCAACTCCAGAAAAACCAGCCCGAAGTGGTTGCCCAGTTCGCGGGCATGCTCAAGCGGCCGCAGATTGACCGGAACGGTCGCGCGCATGCTCACCTCGGACGGGTCCTCACCCTGTTCGATCAGGTAGCGATGCAGAGCGCCGGTCATGACGGCGATAAGCACGTCGTTGACCGTACAGCCCAGGGCCTTGCCCACCGCCTTGACCTCCTCGAGATCGATCGGTTCGGCCCAGGCAACATTCTTGCGCACGCCGATTTCACCCTTGAAGCGTGATGGCGGGTCATCGCTGAGCAGCAGCACGTTGACCAGCTCAGCCAGCAGGTCGGCCGCCTGGCCCGCATATTCTCCGGCCGCGTGGGGATCACGCAGCATGGCGGCGGCTTCTTCGACCAGGAGGTTGCTGTAGTGCTGTACGGCGTCGATGCCCTCGCGGGCCGGCGCCATCAGGCGACGGAAGATAGTCGACTCTGCCGCACGCTTCTGTTTCCAGCGATCGGGACTGACCTGCCTCAGGGAAGCCTCCGCGTCGGCTTCGGTCAGCGACAATAGCACTTGCACCAGGGCGATGCCGTCGGCATAACAGTGATGAATCCGGGTAATGACCGCCGGCCCCTCGGTGTAGTTTTCGACCAGGTGGAACTGCCACAGCGGCTTGGTCTTGTCCAGCGGCGTCGATGCGAGTTGGGAAACCATTTTCTCGAGTTCGGCCTTGCCGGCATCACCAGGCAAGGCAACCCGCTGAATGTGGGCCGTGGGCTCGAACAGTTCGTCGTTCTCCCACCAGCAGCCGCGCGCACCCTCCACGGCCTTCTGCCGAAAGCGACGAAAGGCGAGGAAACGGTTGAGCAGGACTTCGCGGAACACGTCGAAGGAAATCGCCTGGTCGAGCACCATCACACCAGTGATCATCATCAGGTTGGTCGGCTGCTCCATACGCAGCCAGGCGATGTCGACCTTGGAAATGGGTTCCCGCCGCGGTTCCGTCACTCGTCGATGTCCCTGCTGTCGTCGTGACCCGATTCTTCCATGCCCACTACCCCGGGTCAATTTGAGCCCATTGCCCTAAGACATGCTCCAACTTCCGCCGCGGGCGGGTACTGCCCCGCGCTCATACGAAACCTGCGGTTTCCAAATCGCGCGGCCCAGCACCCGCCCGCGGCTCTGGGGCGACTTGCTCTCTGGCTATCCAACAAGCCAACGAGCCAACCGACTAATGCACTTGCCGCTGTGTGCCCTGTTCCGGCTCATTTCCGGCCAGATCGTAGGGCAGCTTGACCTGGTCAAGTCCGAACTGCTTGAACACGGGCTGGAGCTGGTGATGGATGAGCGGATAGAGCTGGCGTGTCAGACTGCCATGATTGGCCTGGAAGGTTTCGAAATCGATCGGCTCGCCCTGGAACTGGGTGTAGACCGCCTGCAGCACCAGTTCGACCGTGAACAACGGTTTTTCGGAGGTGTCGCCGTCCCGGCTGCCCTTGCATAACATGCGCGCGGTCACCTGGTACTGCGGCAGCTCCCCTTCGAAATGCATTTCACGCGGCGTGAGCTTGAGCTCGACCTTGGCGCTGAAATTCTGCTGCGGCGGAACGATCTCGGACAGATCGGCATTCAGGCGAGTGACCTGCGTGTGGGCGAGCGAAAAACGTTCAAGGAGATTGATCATGGTCGGCTCGGACGGCGTAGTCTGAACCGGACTAGATGGACGCTGGCCGACGGGGTTTCAAGCCGCTGCGGCCACCCAGGACGATCCCGTTGGCTTTGGATATGCCTTACGACATTTCGGCCAGTCGGGCCTGGCGGCCGCAATTTCCTCCCGACAGGCACAAGCGCTTATAATACGGCCCCGCTTCGGAGCAGCCGCCCGGCTGGCCCGAATTCCGGAGAATCACAAAGAGAGGAGTCGACATGGCGCACACGGCCGCCGCCTTCAAGGTGGACTATTTCCAGTTCCTCCAGCCCGACGGAAAGCTGGTCGAAGACCAGCAGGTGCCGGCGCTGGCCCGGGACTTTGATCGGCTGACCGAGCTTTACAAGCTGATGGTGCTCACCCGCACCTTCGACAAAAAATCCGTTGCGCTTCAGCGAACCGGCAAGCTCGGCACCTACGCATCCAGCCTCGGTCACGAGGCGGCCCACGTCGCCATCGGCGCATCGATGAACGAGGAGGATTGCTTTGCCCCGATGTACCGCGAGTACGGCGCACAGTTCTACCGTGGCGTGAAGATGTCTGATGTGCTGCTGTACTGGGGCGGTGACGAGCGCGGCAGCGACTTCAGCGGCCCCAAACACGACTTTGCCTGGTGCGTGCCGATCGCAACCCAGTGCCTGCATGCTGCCGGAGCGGCCATGGCCTTCAAGCTCAAGAAGGAAGAGCGGGTGGCCGTGTCGGTAGTCGGCGACGGTGGCTCGTCCAAGGGTGACTTTCTCGAAGCGATCAACGCCGGCAGCGCCTGGAAGCTGCCGCTGGTGCTGGTGATCGTCAACAATCAGTGGGCCATTTCCGTGCCCCGATCCAAGCAGAACCAGGCCGCCACCCTGGCTCAAAAAGGGATCGCTGGCGGCCTGCCCAGCATCCAGGTCGACGGCAATGACCTGATTGCCTGCCTGTGGGCCATGGACAAGGCCGTCAAGGCCGCCCGCCAGGGCAAGGGCGCATTCGTCATCGAGATGATCACCTATCGCCTGAGCGACCACACCACCGCCGATGACGCGCGTCGCTACCGTCCCAGCGACGAAGTCGAGGAAGCCTGGGACCGTGAGCCGATCAAGCGCCTCAAGGCCTACCTCATCGACCAGGGCGCCTGGGACGATGAGCGCGAGGAAGCCTTGCTGGGCGAATGCAAGCAATGGGTCCAGCAAGCGGCCGACGAGTATCTCGACATGATCGAAAACGACCCACAGCCGATCACTGCCATGTTCGACTACATGTACAAGGAACTGCCCCACGACCTGGCCGAGCAGCGCGAGTACGCCCAGAACTACGACGAGGGAGGACATCACTGATGGCCGAGATGCATCTGATCGATGGCGTCACCACGGCGCTGGCCAGGGCGATGGAAGAAGACCCCGCAGTGGTCGTGCTGGGTGAGGACGTCGGCGTCAACGGCGGTGTGTTCCGCGCGACCGCCGGCCTACACCAGAAGTTCGGCGACGAGCGCGTGATCGACACCCCCCTGGCCGAAGTAATGATCGCCGGCATGGCCGTCGGTATGGCCGCACAAGGACTCAAGCCGGTCGCCGAAGCCCAGTTCTGCGGATTCACCATGCCGATGGTCGACCACATCATGTGCCACGCCGGGCGCATGCGAAACCGCACCCGGGGCCGGCTGAGCTGCCCGATGGTGCTGCGCTTTCCTTCCGGCGGGGGCATCCACGCCCCAGAGCATCATTCCGAAAGCCCCGAGGCGCTGTTTGCCCACATGCCGGGCATACGCGTGGTCATCCCCTCCTCGCCCTCGCGTGCCTACGGCCTGATGCTGGCCGCGATCCGCGACCCGGATCCGGTCATCTTCATGGAGCCCAAGCGCATCTACCGCTGGCAGAAGGAAGAGGTGGCCGACGACGGCGAGGAACTGCCGCTGGATGTCTGCTACACCCTGCGCGACGGCAACGACATCACCCTGGTCACCTGGGGCGCCATGGTCAAGGAAACCCTGGAAGCCGCCGATCAGCTCGAAGAGCAGGGCCTGAGCGTGGAGGTCATCGACGTGGCCACGGTCAGCCCGATCGACATGGAGACCATCATCGAGTCGGTCGAGCGCACTGGCCGCTGCGTGATCGTGCAGGAGGCCCCGAAGCACTGCGGCGTCGCCAGCGAGATCGCTGCCGGCCTGGCCGACACCGGTGTCTGGCATCTGCACGCGCCGGTCAAGCGCGTTTGCGGCTACGATGTAGTCATGCCCCTGTATCGCAATGAAATGAAATATATGCCCAGCGTCCGGCGCATCGTCGACGCGGCGCGTGAAGTTCTGGAGGTTTCATGAAGGTTTTCAATCTGCCTGATCTCGGCGAAGGCCTGCCGGATGCCGAGATCGTCGAGTGGCTCGTCTCCGAGGGTGACACCGTCGAGGTCGATCAGCCGCTGGTGTCAATGGAAACGGCCAAGGCCGTCGTCGAAGTGCCCAGCCCCTTCGCCGGCAAGGTCAGCAAGTTTCATGGTGGCCCCGGCGACGTGATCAAGACCGGCGCACCGCTGGCCGAATTCGAGGTCGACGGCGACGCCAGTACCGAAGAATCCACGCAGAGCGAACCGCCGGCGACCGAAGCCGCCGCGGAGTCGGACTCGAAGGAATCCGAAGCGGCCGCGGAGTCGGCGGATAAGTCCGAAGCGGCAAACGAGGAAGAACGCGAGGACTCCGGCACCGTGGTCGGCAAGATGCAATCCGGCGGCGAAGTCCTGAAGGAACGTACTTCGACCGTCGGCGGCGTCAAGGTCACTCCGGCGGTACGCGCCCTGGCACGCAAGCACAAGGTTGACCTCTCGCAGGTCGAGCCGACCGGCGCCGATGGCGTCGTGACCGCCGGCGACGTGCGCAAGGCCGCCGAAGAAGGCACCGCCCAGGCCAGGCCGCGCAGCGAGCGCGCCGAACCACGCCGCGAAGAGCGCGAAGAAAGCCGGCCGCAACGTCCGGCCGAAAGCGGGCCGCGACCACAGCCCTCGCCCGAACAGGCCAGCGGAGAATGGGAACCCTTGCGCGGCACGCGACGAACCATGGCGCGCGCCATGAGCGAGTCGCACAAGCGCGTGGTGCCGACCACTCTGATGGACGATGCCGACATCCATGCCTGGCGCCACGGCGAAGACGTTACCTTCCGTTTGCTGCGTGCCCTGGCCGCCGGCGCGAAGGCCGTGCCGGGCCTCAACGCCTGGTACGACGACGAGCAGAACATGCGCATGGTCCACAAGGGCATGGATGTGGGCATGGCAGTCGACACCGAAGACGGCCTGTTCGTCGCCCGCCTCAAGGACGTACACAAGGGCTCACGCGAGGATATCCGCGGCGAGATCAACCGCCTGAAGGAAAACGTCAAGAATCGCAGCATTCCGCCCGAAGACCTCAAGGACTACACCATCATGCTGTCCAATTTCGGGGTTTTCGCCGGGCGCTACGCCACGCCGATCATCAACCCGCCCTGCGTGTCGATCGTAGCCGCCGGCGTACTGCGTCACGAGGTCGTGCCGGTACTCGGCGGAATCGAAGTGCATCGCATGATCCCGCTGTCACTGACCTTCGACCACCGCGCCTGCACCGGCGGCGAGGCAGCACGCTTCCTCAAGGCCATGATCGCCGACTTGTCGAAAGCGGAATAGTCGATCGATGGGTGCCGCTCTTTGACGCCCGACGGTCTCACGCCAAGGCGCAAAGGCGCAAAGGACGCCAAGTGAAGAAAGGAACAAAGTCCACTGCCGCAAGTGCCAGTACAGTGATATCAAGCTGCACTGTCCAAGTTGCTTTAGAATTTGCTTTTCTTGGCGAACTTGGCGCCTTTGCGCCTTGGCGTGAAACTTTTCTGGTATGCCGGGAAGCAGGCTCGTGAAAGGTCAGAGCCCTCCCAACATGATCATCGGCGCCTGCGAGTGGGTCGCGCTGCCGGATCTGGGGATCAGTCAGTTGCGGGCGCGGGTCGATACCGGCGCAAAATCGTGCGCAATGCATGCCAGCGATATCGAGCAAGTCGAACGCGATGGCGTTTCTTTTGCCATCTTCCACGTTCCCATCGGCCGCCACGAGGCCACTCGCTGGCAGCGCTGTGAAGCCGAAGTCAGACGGATTCGACGGGTCCGGAACACTTCCGGTGAACTGGAAGAACGCCTGACCATCCGCACGCCGGTGGTCATCGGGCATTCGCGCTGGGACGTGGACATCACCCTGACCAATCGTGAGAAAATGCGCTATCGTATGTTGTTGGGACGAACAGCCATGGAAAATCATGCGCTGGTTTACCCGGCACGCACGTTTCTGCAGGGCAAGCCGCGCCTGTAAGCTTCATTCGAATAATTCATTCGCATATTCAGGGGTTCGTCGACCATGCGTATCGCCATCCTCTCCCGCAGCCGCCGCATCTACTCCACTCGCCGTCTGGTCGAGGCCGCCAAGGAGCGCGGTCACGATGTCCAGGTGGTCGACACCCTGCGCTGCTACATGAACATCGCCTCACACCGGCCGACAATCCACTTCCGGGGCGATCCGATCGATCCCTTCGACGCCGTCATCCCGCGAATCGGTGCATCAGTCACCTTTTACGGCACGGCGGTGCTGCGCCAGTTCGAGATGATGGGCACCTTTCCACTCAACGAGTCGGTGGCGGTCACCCGCTCACGTGACAAGCTGCGCTCGCTCCAATTGCTCGCCCGCAAGGGCATCGGCCTTCCGGTAACGGGATTCGCCTACGCCACCAAGGACATCGGGGACCTGATCCAGATGGTCGGCGGCGCGCCCCTGGTGGTCAAGCTGCTCGAAGGCACCCAGGGCATAGGCGTCGTGCTGTGCGAGACGAAAAAGGCGGCCGAGTCGGTGCTTGAAGCCTTCATGGGCCTCAACGTCTCGATCATGGTGCAGGAATACATCAAGGAAGCCGGCGGTGCCGACATCCGCTGCTTCGTGGTCGGCGGCAAGGTTGTGGCTGCCATCAAACGCCAGGCCCAGCCCGGCGAATTCCGTTCCAACCTGCACCGGGGCGGCTCGGCCAGCTTGATAAAGATTACCCCCGAGGAACGCTCCACGGCCGTGCGTGCGGCCAAGATCATGGGCCTGAACGTGGCCGGCGTGGACCTGCTGAGGTCCAATCACGGCCCGCTGGTGATGGAGGTCAACTCCTCGCCCGGCCTGGAAGGCATCGAGACGGCAACCGGCAAGGACGTCGCCGGCCTGATCATCAGCTTCATGGAAAAAAACGCCGAGAAGAACAAGACGCGTACTCGCGGCAAGGGCTGAATCCTGCCCGACCATTCGCCGAATTCGCGTGAATCAACCGCCATGCAGCGATGGGCTGTCTTCAGTATGATTTGAAGCTGTCCGCTAAATGGTGGGGTCAGAAACGTGATCGGCTGCAGCCAATTCTCGATCGGCCGCCTGGAGGTCGATGCCGCTGCCCGGCGCATTCGTGCCGGCGATACCGATTTGCGGGTCGAGCCCAAGGTATTCGACCTGCTCCTCTACATGGTCCGTTACCAGGGACGCGCCATTGCTCAGGACGAATTGCTCGAACAGGTCTGGGGCCGGACGGTGGCCAGCGATGCCGTCGTATCCCAGGCCATTCACAAGCTCAGATCACTGCTGCGTGATCCGGGTGACCTGCCCGATGCGTTGACCACACTTCGCGGTGTCGGCTATCGACTGGATGCCCCGGTTACACCGACGCATGATCCGGGCCATCCGCTCGCACGGTTCCCGATTGCCAATTGGCGCATCGCCCTCCCAATGCTGCTCCTGGTCGCCGGACTGGTCGTCTGGTGGCAGGTCTGGCAGACCGCCTCGAGTCTCCCGCCCCGCATTGCCCTGTTGCCGTTTGAAAATGCCACCGGAAGGGCCGAGCTGGACTGGATTGGCGCCGGTGGGGCCGCTGTCATGAGCGAACAGCTGAGGCGGCGGGGAATCGACGTGGTTTCACCCGGACAACTGGACCAGGTCGAGCAGGCAGCGGGCGAAGCAGTCGATACCGTCACGGCAGCTGCCAGAAGGGCTGGAATCGAGCAGGTCTACGCACCTCGCCTGGTGTCCGACCCGGACGGCCTGCGCCTGGTGCTGGTCAACCTGACCGACCAGTCAACGCCGCCGCTCGAACTGGCCGGGACCGGCCCGGCCTCCATGTCGCTGGCGATGGCCGGCATGCTGGCCGAACGGCTGGACGCCCCACTGCGGTCCCCCGCCGGGGCCCTGGGACTTGGCAACCCGTTTCTCGACGAGGCCTATGCCCGTGCCTATTACCATCGCCAGAAGGGCGAACTGGACGAGGCACAGGAGCTGTACGAATACATCCTGCGCGAAGCACCCGATGCACACTGGGCTCGCTATCACCTAAGCATTACCCTGCGCTATGCCGGCGACATGGAGGCTTCCCGGGAACAGCTGCAGACGCTGTTCGAGGTTGCGCTGGACGATCCCTGGCTGGCCGCCGCCATCCGCTCGACCCTGGGCAATATGGAGTGGTACGCAGGGAATCTGAACCGCGCCGAAAGCCTCTACAACGAAGCCCGGGAACGATTCGAATCACACGGCATGATTGGCGGTGTCGCTTCAGCACTGGGCAATCTCGGGATGGTGGCCTTCTCTCGGGCCGATTTCGACCGCGGCCGGGATTACGCCCTGCAGGCACTGGCCATCTATCGCCGCCAGGGCAATCGCATTCAGGAAGCGCGCGTGATGCACAACATCGGCAATTCGCATTTCGACCAGGGCAATCACGAAGTAGCGCTGGACTATCTCGAAGGCGCCCATGGCATTCGTCTGGAACTGGGCCTGCCCGACCAGGCTGCCAATACGCGCACCATCATGGCCCAGATCGCTCTGGACCAGGGGCGCCTCGGAGAGGGCGAGCGGATGCTGGAGCAGATCCTGGCGGCATTCCGGGAAACCGGCAACGAACGCGGAATCGGGCGCACGCTGGCCCATCTGGCTCAGGTCGCCAGCTACCGCGGCCGCTACGACCGTTCCCGCGAGCTGGCGCTGGAGGCGCTGACGCTGGCGCGTTCACGCAATGAGGCGGCCAGCACGGCCCGGGCGGCTCTGCTTCTCGGCCGCGCCCTGCATGCCCGCGGTGACTTTCAGGGTGCTGCAAATCATTACGAACAGGCAGAGAAGACCTGGGCCCGGCTGGAGAACGCACCCGGCCGGATTACCTGCCTGGTCGAGCGCATTCGTCTGGCGCTGGACCGTGGCGAGCCGGAACACGCCCGGGCCCTGCTGCGCCAACTCGAACCGCTGGCCGCCGACCATGGTGACCGTGGCTACCTCGAAAGCCTGCAGGCCCTTCACTTGCGGGTGCGGATCTCCAGCAACGAACTTGACGACATCACGCCGGTCATTGGCGAACTGACGGATGCGCTCGATCCCGGCCTGCTCGAACATGCCGAACTGATCATCGAGGTCGCCGAGGCATTGCATCTTGCCGACGGCGCCCACCCCGCCCTCGCCCGCCTTGCCCCGGCCGCCGAACGATGGGCCATGCGGTATTTCCCCGCCGCCCGGCATCTTTACCGAACCGCCACCGACCCCGAGGATTGTCGCCGGGCCACCCGCGCCCTACAGCAGCTGCGTGGGCCAAACTGGCGTCAGTCCCTGCCCCCTTCACCCGCCTGCGAAACCACCCAAACGCCGCCGACTCGGCAATCTTGAAGAAAAAATAAGGTTGCCGAAAAGCAAGCGGCTCCGCCCCTCGTCAGTCTGAAGCCACCCTCGTCTGAAGCGAGTGATATGGGAGGCTCAGACATGAAGCTGAATCCTTGCAGAACGATCCAGTGGTTGCTGAGGCTACTGCTGGCACTGACGGCGCTCGGATCCATTCCGTTGTTGGCCGAACCCGTGGTCTGGAACGGCAGTACCGACGGCGACTGGAACAACGGCGATAACTGGGACGGCGGTACGCCGCCCGGCGACGCCGATCTGGCAATCTTTTACGCCACCGGGGCTGGAAACCTTTCGCCATCACTCTCGGCAGACAGCACGGTAGACGGACTGGAATTCAACGCCAATGCCACCGACCCGGTCACCATCACACTCGACGCCACCCATCCGCTGCGGCTCGACGGCGGCGCGCCCGTCGACATTCTGGTCGCGACCGGTTCCCAAGTGATCGACGGCGCCGGCGGCGTAAGCGGCGACCCACCCGAGATGATCATCTTCGGCGGCGATCAGGTGTGGCAGATCGCCGAGAATGCAACGCTGACGATCAACGCCCGGCTCAACCCCGCCCCCTGGCCGAACAACAATACGGTCCATCGCAAACAAGGCCAGGGCAAACTCGTGCTCGGCGGCTACAACGGTGGCACCGGGGGCTGGAACTTTACCGGGTACGGCGGTCTGTTCAGAATCGAGCAGGGCGTTCTCGAACTTACCGACTCGGCCGCCTGCGGCAACAGCAACAATCCCTATACGGTGCTTGCCGGCGCGACGATGAAGTGGACGGAGTCGCACGCATCTTATGTTTGCCGTGCCGGACTGCTGCGCCTCAACGGCGACGGTGTCAACGGCGGGGGTGCATTGCTGATCGACCGCCCCGGCGAAGCAACGAACTTCCACGACGGCTCGTCATCGCTGTCCCTGGACACGGACGCTGCCATCGGCGTGACGGCAGGCAGCACCCTGGTAATCAGCCAGAACATCACCGGCACGGGCCTGGGTTCTTCGCTGGACAAGGTCGGAGCCGGCGAGCTGATCCTGGCCAGTGCCGACAACACCTACGGCGGCTACGGCAGCAACGAGCGCACCCGGGTCAGCGAGGGCACGCTCACACTGGAAGCCGGCGCCGAACTTCGACTGCGGCTGCTCGATAGCGGCTCCGGACACTGCATCACCGGAGCCGGCACATTGAACCTCGATGGCCTGCTGCGCCTGAGTGACTCCAGCGTTACCGATTCCGAGGGCCTGTGGCACCTGGTCAACGTCGACACGCTTGATGTCACCTGGGGCGGGAGCTTCGGTTTGGCCTTTCTGAATGACACCGAGCCGTTTATCGATGAAGGCGGCGGCATCTACACTCGCAACGAGTGGCGCTTCAACCAGGCCACCGGCAACTTAACCCGAGGTGACCAGACGCTCGACGGAGCGATCTTCTCCGATCGGTTCGAACCTGACGACAGCCCGCCTTCAGGCTGTCTGTGATCGGTGCCAGGACAGCGGCATAGAAGATCTCGACCTGATTGCCGAGTGAGTCGCCGAGATCGACGCACGACTAGTGACTGTCGATTGTGAAACCAATCGGTGAATGGCCGTGATTGAAACTCTGATCTATCTCTCTTCGCTGGCCGGAACTGCGGTGGTGGCAGCCCTTGGTCTGGCCGTAGTGCTGCGAGATCCCGAACATCGTGACCGATAGGAGAACACCATGAATCCCAAGTGCAAAGTCGTACCGTTGCCTCTTCTCGCTCTAGCGGGCTTGCTGTGCATCACTCTCGACGCAGTTAGTCAGGCTTCCGGCAATTGTGACTGGGTCGGCGGTACCGACAACAGCTGGCACACCGCTGCCAATTGGAATTGCGACCAGCACAACAACACTCCCGGTGCTACGGATGCAGTCGTCATCGCGCCTGGCGGCACGGTCGAAGTGCAAGTCGCCGCCGCTGCCGATGCCTGGTCGCTGGAACTGGGCATCGACGATGGCAGCTCACCACACCCCGAGGATCATCAGCTGGTCACCACCGTCGATGACGTGACGCTGACGATCGGCGAAGGTGGAGTGACTGTCCGACAGACCGGCTACATGCTACTGGGACAGGGCGAAGTGTCCGGTGGCATCGGCAGTCAACCAGCACTGCGCGCCAATCTGGCATCGGCCGGCACCGTCCTGGTGCACGGCCGTCTGTTTCCACGCAATGCCACTATCACGGCCAACGTCGTGCTGGATGAGCCGGCCATCGGCGGTGCTCGGGGCGCCCTCCAAGCGCGCGGCTGGAATGTGATTCATGGCCAACTGCACGTCGTCTCCGGCTTTCTGCAGCCGGTCGTTCCCGCTGGCTTCTACGGCTCCGGCGCACCCCATTTGCTGGTGGTAGACAACGATCTGATTGTCGAGAACGGATCAAGTGTCCAGCTTTTTGCCGACCCCGGCCCCATCACCGAGGCCGCAATCGCCGTGGACGGCGGCGTCTTCGATCTTCGCGGCGGTCTGACCACTTCCTCGTTCTCCAGCGCTTACGCTATGCCCTTCGAAATCGATGCCGTTCTCGTCAATACCGGCGTCATGCGATCACGCCTGTCCCGGCCACCGGGATTGCGCTTCAGCGGACCAGAAGGTGCCGTCCACCAGAATAGCGGGACCATCGAAGTGGGCGCACTACTGAGCTCGGATACCGAGAACGATGCCGTCGATGGCTTCGGACTTGTGGTGGAGCCCGGCCGCAGTCTGCACAACACCGGACAGATCACCATTCACCGCCTGCGTTCGGCCGAGGGTGCGGTTGCCAATACCGATGGCGGCGTGATCGTGGACGCCTCCGAGGTCGCCGGCCCGGATACGTTTACACTCGGCTTCGCCGGCCCACAGGCCGTCGAGATCGAAGTCACCAATGCCGGCACCATCGAGCGCCTTCACATGACCTGGCACGGCGAAGACCATGCCGACGCGGCCCTCGAGACCAGTATCGCCGGCACCAACTACTGGTGGGAACTGGCTGCCACAACCGCGGACGATAATCCGGCCTCGGGGGAATTGGCACTGAGTCTGCCACGGCTCAACCCCAACGTGCCGCGCGTATGCCGTCACCAGGAATCCCCTCCGGCCTGGGACTGCCTGCCCACGACCTTCGATGCCGGACACGCCACGGTCACCGGTCTGACCACGCTGTCGGCCTGGGCCGTGGCCGATCTGCTCGACGCCGTCTTTCACGATCGATTCGAAGCAACAACCCCTTGAAATCGATCGTGGCGTCCCTATTTTGGCCAATGCAGGCACGGGTGTGCCCGCCGACGAAAGTCGTTGTTGTTCGTTTTACTTTCTTTATCAATAGTTTGAGGAGGTGATTCGTATGGCAATGACCCATCTAACCACGCCAACCCGCTGGTTCCGCCGTTCCGGTTCGGAACCGGTCAGCCGCATGCCGACCCGCTCGATGGCGCGGGAGAACGATCCAATCACCCGCATGCACGAGCAGATGAATCAGCTGTTCGACAGCTTCTTCGGTGACGTCGGCTGGTCGATGGACCGTCCGCTGGTTGACGGTTCCAGTGCGCTGATGCAGCCCCAGCTCGATATTTTCGAATCCGACAAGGAATATCGACTGTCGGTCGAGCTGCCGGGCGTAGAGCGCGATGATATCGACCTGAGCGTCGACGACGATGCCCTGGTCATTCGCGCGCGCAAGGAGCGTCGCAGCGAGGACGCCGACAACGACCGGTTCCATCGCGTCGAGCGCAGCTACGGCCGCTACGAGCGCATGCTCACCCTGCCCGTCGACGCGGACACCGACAAGATCGGTGCTGAGCTGAAGAATGGCGTGCTCGAGGTGACGATCCCGCGCCGCGACGACATCGAGACAACCAGCGGCAAGCGGATCGAAATCAAGGGCGGTTGATTCGTCTGCCTACAACCAGAACGAGACTTCGGGGTGGCTGCTTGCCACCCCGTATTGTTCTCTGATCAGACCGGCCCACGGATCAGAATTCCAGGCGGTCGAACTCCCGGATATTGACCAGCATCTCGTGGATGGCCTTTTCCATCGCGCGTCGATCGGTTGCCTCCGCCAGGCGTCGGATACTGTCGACAATGGCGATCCACCAGTTCATGTGCGTGGCCGACAGTTGGGCGGCCACCGCCACCAGATCGCGTGTCATCGACAGCGACTCGTCTCCCTCGCGCTTGAGCGCCACCAGGCTGTCCAGATCGGGATGCTTTCGTTCCAGTTCCGCCAGAAGGTGATCGATGACCCGCGGGTCGCGCTCGAGCTCGCGCGAGGATGTCGGTTCGGCATTGGGAGCGAGAAAGGCAATGTCGAGTTGCGACAGCAGGTCACGAAACGAGCCGCGCAGACTCAGCCACATCTGTTTCCGCCGCCGATGCTCGAGGTGTCGCTGAATCAGGCCGAGCAGCCCGACCAGGAAGAAGGCCTCGATGCAGAAAACGACCAGCTCGGGGACCAGTTCCTCACGAAACTGCCCCCCGCCGGTGCCAAAGACGAAATACAACCACAAGCCGATACCCAGCGCCCCGAACACCACCATCAGGGCGATGATGAACAGGCGACTCATGCGTCGCCTTCCGGCTCGTCGGAACCGTTATCCTGAGCAAAAGCACGCACCACCCGGGCGATACGATCTGCCTCGTCCGCACTGAGATCCAACGGCAGGTTGGCGACGTAAACCGTCTCGTCGGAACGCAGCTGGATGGGAATGATATTCGATGGATTCTCCGTCGACTCCAGCGTGATCCGTTCGGCGACTTCCTGCTCAGGCGTGAGCGATCCGCGCGGCGTAGCCCGCCGCTGCTCGCCGCCGACACTGTGGAATCCGGCAGGATCTTCGCTCCAGGCCAGGAAGTCGACCAGGGCCATACGAAAGCGCTCGGCATAAAGCGACAAGGCTTCCATACGAATACTCGAGCCTTCCAGCTTGTGAAAGCGCGAGGCCAGCTCATCGACATCGATGCGCATGACATCCTCGCGTTCTTCCTCGCTCAGTTCAGCGGCCAGCTGCTCCACGGCGTTACGCCGCGCCCGCGCCACGGCCGGATTGATCAGCCCTTCCATGCCGGCGAATTTCAGAAACTTGAGCAGCGTTTCGACCGAACGGGAACCATCGGGCATCATCTCGGCGTTCTCCCTGTGCTGCAATAGCCAATCTGGCGGAGTATATCAGCGCCGATCGCGACGCCAGCGCATCAACCAGGCCAGGCCCAGGCCGGCCAGCAGCACCAGGTAGGCGCTGACCACCGCCACGATGTTGCGATAAAGACCGTCGACATCGAGCGTTATGTGCAACCAGGCCAATACACCCAGCGACACGACCAGCGCCAGCAGGGCTGGCAGGCGATCGACCCACCAGGCACGTCCGCGCAGTTCACTCGGGCCCGAATAGGCATATAGCCAGAGCAAGAACAGGGTGACGGGCAGCAAGATCAGGGCATCAATAAACATCAGGCGCGCCCGTCGGTCATTCTCGTCAATACGCGGAAGAAACCCGACATCAATCGGAAACGATTTCTAGAGCGAGTGGCGGCAACCCTGCCACGTGAGCACGGACTCGCTGACCGGGACGCAGTGCCGCCACGCCGGCCGGTGTGCCGGTGAATACGGCATCGCCCGGATTGAGCGTTACCGTTTTGGAAAGCTCGGCCAGCAGTTCCGGGACGGTCCAGATCATCTCGCCCAGCCGGGCCGACTGCCGCATCTGATCGTCGACAGCCAGGGAGATCGCAGCATCGGTATCCGGCCGCCAGTCACGGGCGGGCACGACCAGACCGACCGGTGCGGACTGGTCAAAACCCTTGCTCATTTCCCAGGGCTGGCCGGCCTTTTTGGCGCGGGCCTGGACGTCGCGACGCGTCAGGTCGATGCCAACCGCATAGCCAAAGATCACGGCCTCCGCCGCTTCCGCCGAAAGGTTGCGGCCACCACCGTCGAGGAAAACCACCAATTCGACCTCGTGGTGCAACTCCTCCGTATCCGGCGGATAGACCACACGATCGGCGTGAATCATGGCCTGGGCCGGCTTGGAGAAGAACACCGGCGGCGAACGATCGGGATCAATGCCCATCTCGCGCGCATGGTCGGCGTAGTTGCGGCCCACGCACCAGACATGGCGCAGCGGGAAGCTTCGTCCGTCCCTGACCGGCAGCGTCGGCGGATCCCAGATCACAGCCGGCGTACTCATCCCAGCGCGCGAATGCCGACTGCTTCGCGCAGTTCGGCAATAAAGGGCCTGCTGATCTCGCGTGCCCGCTCGGCACCCTGCCGGAGCTCCCGCTCGACCTGAAGCGGGTCGTTGATCAGCGCTTCGTAACGCTCACGCGGACCTTCGAGCTCGGCATTGATCAATTCGAACAGCTGCTGTTTGACCTCGCCCCAGGCAATACCTTCGGCAAAGGCCCGGCGCATTTCAGAACGCTGCTGTTCACTGGCAAATGCGGCATAGACCGCGTACACGGATGCGCCATCAGGATCCTTGGGCTCACCCGGCTCCTGTGAGTTGGTCTTGATCTTCATTATGGCCTTGCGAAGCTTTTTCTCGGGCAGCCACAGCGGGATGGTGTTGTCGTAGCTCTTCGACATCTTGCGGCCATCGGTGCCCGGCAGGGTGGCAACATGCTCGTCAACCTGGGCATTGGGCAGTACGAAATGCTCGCCGTAGCGGTGATTGAAGCGCTGTGCGATATCGCGCGCCATCTCCAGGTGCTGGACCTGGTCCTTGCCCACCGGCACGGTGTGGGCATTGAACATCAGAATATCGGCAGCCATCAGCACCGGGTAGGAAAACAGTCCCATGGTGATGCCCCAGTCCGGGTCCTCGCCGGCTTCGACGTTGTCGTCTACGGCCGCCTTGTAGGCGTGCGCCCGGTTCATCAGGCCCTTGGCGGTCACGCAGGTCAGAAGCCAGGTCAGTTCCGGAATCTCGTCGATGTCCGATTGCCGGTAGAAGATCGAGCGCGAAGTATCCAGCCCCAGCGCCAGCCAGGTCGCGGCGATCTCCAGCGTGGACTGCTGCACACGCTCCGGATCCTCGCACTTGACCAGGGCGTGGTAGTCGGCGAGAAAGTAGAAGGAATCGGTCTTCGGGTCGCGGCTGGCGGCAATCGCCGGCTTGATCGCACCGACGTAATTGCCCAGGTGCGGCGTCCCCGTGGTCGTGATTCCTGTTAGCACCCGTTGCTGCTTGCTCATGTCATCCGCTTTCAGCGTGCAATCCAAGCCGCCAATTGTAGCCGGTCGGCATGCTCCCGACGGCACCGGATAGGGTCCGGCAATGTCTCGACAAGGAAATCTGCGTTAATCTGCGTTCATCTGCGGTTTCACGAACTCGTCATGTCCGACCCCCTGATCGAAGCAACGTACATAGCCACCCGCCCGGATCGCGATCCGGAAATTCTGGCCGAACAAATCGCCCGCGAACAGAGCCTCGAGATCGTCCCGGAGCTGATTCCCGACCAAATTCGCTGGCGCTATCTCGGCCGAGTGCTCGAGGTCAGCCGGCAAGGCGAAGAGCGCTGGGCGTTTCGGATCGGCTACCCGGCCGAGCTGGCCAGTGCCCAGGCCGGACAGCTGCTCCACCTGCTCTACGGCAACGTCAGCTTCTACCCCCGCATCCGCCTGCTCGATCTGCATCTGCCCGATGCACTGCTCGATACCCTGCCCGGTCCGCTCGGCGGCATCGAGCGTATTCGAACACAGATCGGCGTTCGGGACCGACCATTGCTGATGACCGTACTGAAACCGCGCGGCAGTAGTCCGGAACATCTGGCCGGGATCGCCGGGCGCTTCGCCCGCGGCGGCGGCGATCTGATCAAGGATGACCAGAACCTGGTTGAAAGCGAGATTCAGAGCTTTAGAAATCGAATTAATATCTGCACTCAAGAACTTGAATTAGCGGAAGAAGATACCGGTAAAAGATGTCTTTACCTGCCCCATGTTGCGGGTAGCGGTGACCACCTCCGGCGCCAACTCGAGGCCGTGAAGGAAGCGGGTCTTGCAGGCGTGGTGATGTGCCCCTGGGTCATGGGGCTGGAGACCGCAGCGTCGGCGGCGCGTGAATTCGAACTGATGTGGCTGGCACATCCCGCGATGGCCGGCGCCTTCACGGAGGCCGTCGATCAGGGGATCGCTTCGCCGATCCTTCTGGGTAAGCTGCTACGCGTCGCCGGAGCCGACATCAGCATCTTCCCGGGCAGCGGTGGGCGCATCAGTTCGGCCCATGATGATGATCGGGCTGTCTGTCGGGCACTGACCGAACCGCTCGGCCAACTCCGGCCCACCCTCCCCTGTCTCGGTGGCGGCAAGACGCTGGAGGCAGCACCCGAATCACGGCAGCGGCTCGGCATCGACCATGCCGTGCTGGTCGGCGGCGACCTGCTCAAACGCGGCGAGGCGATCGAGGCAGCCGTGCGCGAAACCCTGGAAAGGTTCTAGTCGCCGGCTATACTGGGCGCATGAACGATCGACAGAGCCGCATAGAGCATGCGCGCACGCGCATTACCAAACTGGTGTTCCCACAGGACACCAACCCGATTGCCACGCTCTACGGTGGCACGGCACTGAAATGGATGGACGAAGTTGCCTTCCTGACGGCCACCCGCTTCGCCCGCTGCCAGGTCGTGACCGTTTCCATGGACCGGGTCGACTTCAAAGTACCCATTCCCCAGGGAGCAATCGTTGAGCTGGTCGGCGAAATCTCGGACATCGGCCGCACGTCCATGAACGTAGCAGTCCAGATCCTGCTGGAGAACCCGCTCGAGGGATCACAGAAGCTGGCGATCGAGGGTCATCTGGTTATGGTGGCCGTGGATGAGCGCATGCAGCCACAGGCAATCGAGGCGATGGACTGATCAGAAAGCAGGCCCTGCAAGGCAGCAGGGCCTGAAGGAGAGCCGGGGCTCTGGCCCCGGGCACAATACATAGTCGTCCGGGTGTCCCCGCCTCAGGCGGCTGACTGCATTCCGGCCGTCGCCTGTTCGGCATCAAATACCGTAGCCACCGCGTGGATCACCGAGGCGATGCGAACGGCATGCTGGATGACCTCGTTGCCCACGCCGGCCTGCTTGAGCACCTTCTCGTGGCTGTCGATGCACTGGCCGCAGCCGTTGACGGCCGAAACCGCCAATGACATCAGCTCGAAGTCGGCCTTGTCGATACCCGGCCGACCGATGACGCTCATGCGCAGGCCTGCCGGCATACTGCCGTAGTCCTTGTTCGAGGCCAGATGAACAAAGCGGTAGTAGATGTTGTTCATCCCCATGATGGCGGCCGCAGCCTTGGTGGCCGTGAGCCACGCATCACTGAGATGCGAAGCGGCTTCTTCTTCCACGGCCGCGATCAGTTGCGGGTTGCGGCTGGAGATGGCGGTCGCCAGGGCGATGCCGTAAATCTGTTCGGCGGACATGCCCTCGGCCCGTTCCGGGTCCAGCACGTTGCCGATGTTAATGCGCAGATCCTTTGCGTAGTCGGGAATCTGCTGCTTGATGTTGTCAATGCTCATGAAAATACTCGATTCGGATCAATCAGTGTGGTGGGGAGATCCCGGATAAGCCGCGCGGGAGGCGCGGCTTTCCGGGATGACTTGATTGGCCGGATGCAGCCGATCAAGCGGCCTGAAGAACGTCTTCGCCCGGCTGCCAGTTGCACGGGCAGAGTTCATCGGTCTGCAGTGCGTCGAGGATGCGAAGAACTTCCTTCGGGTTGCGACCAACGCTCATGTCGGTAACCGAGACATGGCGAATGATGCCCTGCGGATCGACCAGGAAGGTCGCCCGGGTGGCGACACCCTCTTCCGGATGCAGGATTCCGAGAGCCGAGCTCAGCTCGCGCTTGACGTCGGCCAGCATCGGAATGGCGAGTTCCTTCAGGTCGTCATGATGCTGGCGCCAGGCCAGGTGGACGAACTCCGTGTCGGTGCTGGCGGCGAGTACCTGGCAGTCCCGATCTGCAAATTCATCGGCCAGGTCACTGAAGGCCTTGATCTCGGTCGGGCAGACAAAGGTGAAATCCTTCGGATAGAAGAACACCAGCTGCCACTTGCCTTCATAGCTGTTGTTGTCGATCTCGGTGAAGGCCGACTCCATGTCGGTACTTACAGTCGCTTTCAGGCTGTAGTTCGGGAACTTGTCGCCAATCGTGAGCATGTTATTGGAACTCCTTTGCATTCAGACTTCATCAATTAATTTATTTAGTATGCATGTTTTGCATACAGTGGATGAAATCGGGTCGGAGAAGCTGGTTTTCAAATTGAATGATTCAATCGCTGCCATAGTTAATTGATATGATTCCGCGCATGAACCTGCGCGCCCTGCAATACCTGCTCGCCCTGGCCGAAGTCCGACATTTTTCGCGTGCTGCCGAACTCTGTCACGTCAGCCAGCCGACCCTGAGCACGCAGATCCGCAAGCTCGAGGACGAACTGGACGTGCAATTGGTCGAGCGCCACCCGCGCCAGGTCATGCTCACGCCGGTGGGTGAGGAAATCGTGGCCCGGGCGCGCACATTGCTCGGCGAGGTCGAAGCGATCCGGGCGATCGCCCGGCGATCGCGTGACCCGCATAGCGGTACGGTTCGCATTGGTATTTTTCCAACCCTGGCCCCCTACCTGCTGCCACACGTCGTGCCGGCCATCCGCAAGGCCTTTCCGCGCCTGACGCTTCGCCTTTACGAGGAAAAGACCGAGGACGTGATCGAGATGCTCGGCCAGGGGCGGCTCGATGCCGGCCTGCTCGCCCTGCCTGTATCCGAGGAGTGGCTACACAGCCGGATCCTGTTCGAAGAGCCTTTCGTGCTGGCGGTTCCGGACCATCACCCACTCGCCCGCCGCGAGTTCATCGACATGACCGATCTCCAGGACCAGGAACTGCTGCTGCTTGAGGATGGCCATTGCCTGCGCGATCAGGCCCTGGAAGTCTGTCAGCTGGCCGGCGCACAGGAGAAGCTGGACTTTCACGCCACGAGCATGGAAACCTTGCGGCAGATGGTGGCAGCCAATACCGGCATCACGCTGATGCCGACGCTGGCCGTCAAGCCGCCGGTGGCCCACACCGATAATCTGGTCACCCGCCCCTTTCGGCAGCCGGGGCCGAAACGGACCATTGCCATGGCCTGGCGCAAGACTTCGGCGCTGGGAGAGTTTCTCGAGGAACTGGCCGGCCTTTTTGCCGCAATCGACTCCGAACTGCTCGATCCGGGCCAGACGCAGGAGCCGACGCGACCGAGCGCCTGATCAGTCTCCTTCACCCGGTTCCAGCAGGTCCTCGAGCCGATGGGTCATGCGTTCGAAACGCGATTCCGAAATCGCGTATTGCCAGGGCGAGAGCCTTCCGTCCACGGCGACAGCATCGATAACCGATTCATCATCATCTGCGCCCACTTCGCCCTCATCCCGAGCCGATCGCTCGTCTTCTTCGTCAGCCTCCTTGGGCGCGGGTGCGACCGTGAAACGCACCCAGTGGGCGTCATCTTCGGCGAACAACGAGGCATTGAAGTCCAGGCCGTCGCGGGTCCGATAGCGCACCTCCACGGCATCGTCGGGCACGCGCTTGTGCGGGCGGACATCCTCCATGCCCAGTGCCGCCAGCGCAGAAGCCGCCTGCCGCAACTGCCAGGCCGGCTTGACCTCGCGCTCGGCCGGCGCGTCAAGCAAAACCCAGGTCTCACCCGCTTCATCCGCCGGCCGGAGTTCAACCGTCTGTCCGTCGGGATGGCGGATGCTGACCGCAGCGATATCGGCCGCTGGAATGTCCATGATGGCCGTCTCCAGCCAGCCGATCGCTTCGGTCGGCAGTTCGGGGTCCAGGTCGGTGAGCCAGCTGCGCGACTCACCCTCGATGCGAGCGTAGCGCCCGATGTCAGCCGGGTCGGACTTGCCGATGATGACGCCGTCGAACGCCGCTCCCGGAAAACGAACGGCCACGCCGCTGCCTTCGCCCGAACCGGGATCGGCCAGGCCCAGGCGGGCATGCCATTCGGGATTCTCGGTGCGGGCTTCCAGCCGCTGCGCCTCGACCAGGTCGCGCAGCAGATCGTGGATGAGCCGGAAGCTGGCCTCATGATCGTGCATTTCGCGCAAGCGCCAGCGCTCGCGGTCGCGCCGCAACTGCGCCACTGTTTCACCGTCGGCACCAATGATGTCGAGCGCGGCGATGTCGTTGACGCGATCCTTCAGCTCGGGCAACAGCAAGCGATCGGCTGCGGTCTCCGGATCATCGCCGGAACGGTTGACCAGGACAATCGACAGCGCCAGGACGATGACGGTTGCCAGGGCCAGAACGATGAGCATGCGAGCGTTCATCATTCGCTGTCCCCTCCCCTGTGGCGGGCCTTCTGCCGGCGGCTCCGACGCCAAGCCACGGCCAGCGCGAAAGCGGTGACCAGGACCGGCACCAGAGCGATGTTGATGATCTTGATGCGTGTACCCAGCGCCTCGATGTCCTGGTCGAGTTCGCGCCGCACCTGGCGCAGCTGGCGCCGAATTTCCAGGCGCTGTTCCATGAAGCGGTCGAGCTCGGCTTCCTGCTCCGGGGTCAGAATGGCAAGATCCGAATCACCGCGCGCCTGCTGCAATTCACCCAGGCGGCGCTCGGTCTCGGCCAATTCCGACTCCAGGCGTTGCTCGGTGGTACGTAGGTTGCGCTCGGCTTCGCGCCGCAGCGAATCGACCAGGGTAAACGGCCGGCTCGAGGTGGCGCGCGAGCGCACGCTGATCAGGTCGGCATTGCCGATCAGGTTGTCGATGGCGTTGACGACGAAATCGCCGTTGCCGGCAAAGGGATCGAGCACGCTGGTGCCGAAGAACCGCTGGCGCTGCACCCAGTAGCGATCGGCCAGGAAATCGACATCGGACACGACGATGGCGTTGAGCGAATAGCCATCTCCCTCGTCATCGCCGAAGGCCCGCGGCACCTCGCCGTCGAGTCGTGCCGCCAGGGTGTAGCGCTCGCCAGTGGCGCCCATTTCCGACATCAACTCGGACGGATCGGACAACATTTCCAGACGACCGACATCCATCAGGCCGGCCTGTTCACTCGAGGTCAACAACGGCTCCAGCGACAGCGGGCTTTCCTCGCTCAGGTCGAGACGGCCGGCACTGGCAAGATTGACCGCATCGAGTTCGCCGGTAACGACATCGTCACGATTCATGAACTCGCGCGTCACGCCCAGAATGGCGGCATGGCGGACGGGGCTACCGCCTTGCCCGGTGTTGACCTGCAGCGCCAGGCCGGCGTCGGCAACGAACTGATCGCTGCTGAACTCCAATCCCCAGGCCTCGAACAGCGTTTCGAGATTGGACGTGCGGTCCATGCTCATCACCGCCATCGGATCCTGGGGGTTATCGGGCATTGCGGTTTCGGCGAAAGGATCCACGAAAGCGAGCAGCCGCCCGCCGCCGGCCAGAAAGCCCTCGATGTCGGAGAGCAGCGCTTCGGGCAGACCCTGCGGATGCACCAGCACCAGTACGTCGGTGGCTTCCGGCAGGGAATCGGCGTCGACCTCGACGGTCTCGACGTCGAACATCTGCTCGATCTGCTCGAGCACCGCCCAGGGCTCGCGCTGCTGGCCGGTCTGCATGTCGACGCCGCCATCCATGTCCAGGCCGCTGAGCAAGGCCACCCGCGGCTTGTCGGGCCGTCCGAGCAGGTAGATCATCCGCGCCAGTTCGTATTCGAGAAAGGATTCCCGCCCCGGAGAGAGGAATGGCAGCACTTCCAGGCCGTCGATCATGTTGGTGCCGACAATGCCCAGGTAGAGTTCCTCGCCGCCGCTGCCGACGGGCACGGCCTCCAGCCCGTAGCGGGCGGCCTGGTCCTCGGCCTCGGTAAACGGTTCGGGATCGATGCGCTCCACCTCGAGATTGCCACCGGCCTGATCGGCCATTTCGTCGAGCAGTTCCTGCACGCGGCGGGCAAAGTTGCGCACCATCGGCAAGTCGGAGCTGGCCTCCTCGCTGAAGTAGAACTCGAGCGTGACCGGTTCTTGCAGATCCTCGAGCAGGTTGATGGTGCCCGGACTCAGTGTGTAGAGACCCTGCTCGGTCAAATCCACCCGCACACCGCGCAAACTCGCGCCGATGAGAATCGTCAGGGCCAGGAAGAGGACGGCCAGCAAGGCCAGACCGGTTGCGCTGTAGATGTTCTTCGACATGCTTCAGTCCGCCTTCTTCATTTCCAGAATGATGCGATTGGCCAGCAACCAGAAGCCGATGACCAGGGCGAAGTAGATCAGATCGCGCAAATCGATCACCCCGCGCGAGATCGACGTGAAATGCGCCAGGAAGCTCAGGTTGGCGATCCCGTCGAGCAGGGTCTGGGGCAGCCAGCCCCGGAACAGGTCGAGCACCATCGGCAGCCCGGACAGCAGGAAACCGAAGCAGATCACGACCGAAAGGATGAAGGCCACGACCTGGTTACGGGTCACCGCCGACAGCGCCGCGCTGATGGCCAGCATGCCGCCGGCCATCAGCCAGCTGCCCAGGTAAGCGGCCACGATCACACCGTTGTCGGGATCGCCGAGTACATTGACCGTGATCCAGATCGGAAAGGTCAGCGCCAGCGCCAGGCCGACGAACAGCCAGGCGGCAAGGAACTTGCCGACCACCGCCTCGCTGACCGTCAGCGGCAGGGTCAGCAGCAGTTCGATCGTGCCGTACTTGCGTTCCTCGGCCCACAGCCGCATGCCCACTGCCGGCACCAGGAACAGGTAGAGCCAGGGATGGAAACGGAAGAACGGCTCCAGGTCGGCAATCTCGCGCTCATAGAAACCGCCCAGGTAAAACGTAAAAGCCGCCGACATGATCAGGAAGATAACGATGAACACGTAAGCCACCGGCGTCGCGAAATACCCCGCCAGTTCGCGCCGCATGATGGTCGTGATGTTGCGTGCTGTCATGCCGCCTCCTCGCGCGTGATGCCGCGAAACACCTCGTCGAGCCGACCGGGCTCCAGTTGCAGTTGGTGCACCGTCCAGTTGCGCGCCTCGATCATGCGGCTCACGGCCTGGAACAGATCACCCTGTCCGGAGGGAAACACCGTCACTCGGGCATTGCGCACCTCGACCTCGCGAGCTTCGGGCAGTTCGCCCAGGCGCGAAGCCGCGCGCTCCGGCTCATCGAGTGTGAGCGTCACAGCATTGTGATAACGCGAGCGCGCCAACAAGCCTGGCGGCGTGTCATCGGCCAGCAGGCGACCGCGCGCGATGATCATCGCCCGGCTGCACAGGGAATCCACCTCCTCGAGGATGTGCGTGGAGATGACGATGATCTTGTCCGGTGCCATTTCGCGGATGAGCTGGCGCACCTGCTGTTTCTGATTGGGGTCGAGACCGTCGGTCGGCTCGTCGAGGATGAGAACCGGCGGATCGTGGAGAATCGCCTGGGCCAGGCCGACGCGCCGCTTGAAACCCTTCGACAAGGTCTCGATGGTCTGACTCAAGACCGGCTCGAGTTCCAGCCGCGCCGCCGCATCGGCCATTCGACGACGCGCCTGGTCGCCCGAAAACCCGCGCGCGGCAGCGACGAAATCCAGCATCTGCGCCACCGTCAGTTCGCCATACAGCGGCGCTCCCTCGGGCAGGTAGCCAATCTGGCGGCGGGCAGCGAGCGAGTCATCGCGAATATCGTGACCGAATACTTCGGCCGTGCCCGAACTGGGTGTGAGGAAACCCGTGAGCATCTTCATGGTGGTGGACTTTCCGGCTCCGTTGGGCCCGAGAAACCCGAGCACGGTACCCGGTTCCACCTCGAAACTGAGGTCGTCGACGGCCAGCAGTGCACCGAAGCGACGGGTCAGGTTTCTGGCTGCAAGCATCGGCAAGTTCTCATTGTTGATTGTGGGGTCGAGCGTTGGCTGCGTTGCCCTGCGCACCATAGGGGCTGCTCGCCCGGGTTTCAAGACTGCCCGGGGCGCGGGAGAATCCGGCCGGTTCACGTTAGCAGGTCTTCCCACCCGGCCGTTAACCGGTTAGCTTAGTCCGGGTATGGAACCCCTGATTCTTGACCATCTTCCCGACGGCCTGCTCGACCTGCCCTCTGGCCGGCTACACGAGCGGCTCGAGGGACCGACCCTGATTCATCTGCCGGGCCGGCGGCCGCAGCCGCTGTTCGTTTGTGTCCTGCAGCACGGCAACGAGATTTCCGGCTGGGAGGCCGTCCGGCGACTTCTGAAGGGTCGCTACGCCCGCGACCCCCTGCCGCGCAGCCTGGTTCTGCTGATCGCCAACGTCCGCGCCGCCGGTCGCAACCGACGCTATCTTTCCGATCAGCCCGACTACAACCGCTGCTGGCCGGGCTCGACCACGCCGCGCGGGCCCATCCACGACCTTTTCGATCGCATCACGGCGCATGCTCGGGCGCTCAAGCCCTTCGCCAGTATCGATATCCACAACAACACCGGCGAGAACCCGCACTATGCCGCCATCAACCGCATCGAGCCGCAACATCTGAGACTGGGGGCGCTGTTCTCGCGCACCATGGTCTACTTCACCCAGCCGCATGGCGTCCAATCCATGGCTTTCGGCGAGTTCTGCCCCGCCGTGACGCTCGAGTGCGGACCGCCGGGCCGACTCGACGGCACAGATCACGCCATGACCTATCTGGCCTCGGTACTGAACGCCGAATCAATTGATAGCGAACCGCCGGCACCGGAAGATATCGAGTTGTTCCAGATGGTCGCCACCGTCAACGTCGCGCCGGAGCTGTCGTTCAGCTTTACACCGGACGGCTCGGATATCGTTTTCAGGGCCGCTCTGGATCGGCTCAATTTCCGCGAACTGCCACCCGGCACCCGCTTTGGCCGGGTCAGTACCGACGCATCCCATCCGTTGCGTGTGCACGACCACGGAGGTCACGATCTATCGGATACCTGGTTCAGCATCGACGATGGCGATATCCTGACCCGCAGCCCCATGATGCCGGCCATGCTGACCACCGACGAACGCGTCATCAGGCAGGACTGCTTGTGTCACTTGATGGAGCGCATCCCGGTGGGTCGACGGCGTGAAGGCGCCGAGGAACAGCACGAACTACCCGAAAACCGTCCATGAGTAACGAGGTCTGAAGCGATGAACATCTTCTCCGCCATGGTCGCGATCGCGGCGATTATCGGCATCGTCGCGGTCGCACGCTATTGGTTCGAGGCACGCCGGAAGACCGGCGTCGACCGTGAGCACCTGGAGCGCGTGGAAATCGAACTGCGGGAACGCATCGAAACGCTCGAGCGCATCGTCACCGATCAGCGTGAAAAACTGAGGAAGCAGATCGATGAACTCTGAATCCGATCAACCCGAATCCCTCGTCACGCGACTGGTCGGCCTGTTCCTCAAGGGTCTGGCCGCGATCATCCCGATCGCGCTGACGCTGGCGATCGTCATCTGGCTTGCCGGCATCGCCGAGAAAGGAATCGGCACTCTGATCAAGCTGGTCCTGCCGGAGGACCTGTACATCACGGGCATGGGACTGATCGGCGGCATCGTACTGGTCATTGCCATCGGCGTGCTGAGCCAGATGTGGCTATTCCGCAAGTTCATTGACCTGGGCGAAGCCATTCTCGACCGCATGCCGGTGATCAAATCGGTGTTCCGGGCCACCAAGGATTTCGTGGAGTACTTTTCCAGCGACGACACCCGGCGTTTCAGCAAGGTCGTCATGGTCCGCCACCCGGAGCTCAAGGCCGGCCTGCTGGGATTCATTACCCGTGAGGAGTTCTCCGAGCTGCCGTTCGGCGAAGAGGGGGAGGTCGCAGTTTACCTGCCGATGAGCTACCAGATTGGCGGCTACACGCTTTTCGTGCCGAAGGCATGGTGCGAGCCGGTAGATATCCCCTTCGAGGATGCCCTGCGCTTGATCCTTACCGCGGGCATGTCCAGAAGAGGCGGCTAACTGCGAGACGCGGTTGGGTGCACGCATCGGGTTCATACGAAACCTTCGGTTTCGAAATCACCCGATACATACACCCAACCGCTCAAGTACCAACCTTTTAGTAAGCCATCACTCGAGCGCTTCGGATTACTGTTGGCGCGATTTCGAAACCGCAGGTTTTCGTATGAGTGCCAGCAGTGATCCGAAGCGCGTACCTGACTGTGTTACCCCTTCGATTAACGCTCGTCGATCGAAGGCACCGGACGATCTTCGGGGCCGATGTAGTCGGCACCCGGGCGGATGATGCGATTGTCGGCGCGCTGTTCCATGATGTGGGCACACCAGCCGGTCACGCGCGACATCACGAAGATCGGTGTAAACAGACCCGTGGGAATGCCCATGAAGTGATAGGCCGAGGCGTGGTAGAAGTCGGCGTTGGCAAACAACTTCTTCTCATCCCACATGGTCTTCTCGACGATCTCCGAGACCGGGAACAAGGTGTCGTCGCCGACATCTTCGGAAAGCTTGCGCGACCACTCGCGAATGATGGCGTTGCGTGGATCCTTTTCGCGATAGACCGCATGGCCGAAGCCCATGATCTTCTCTTTTTCCTCAAGCTTGCGCAGCACATCCTCGCGCGCCTGCTCCGGCGTGTGATACTGCTCGAGCATGGCCATGGCCATCTCGTTGGCACCGCCGTGCAATGGGCCCCGCAGCGATCCGATGGCGCCGGTTACACAGGAATGCATGTCCGACAGGGTCGACGCGCAAACACGGGCGGTGAAAGTCGAAGCGTTGAACTCGTGCTCGGCATAGAGAATCAGTGAGACATCCATCACCCGCGCATGCAGATCGCTCGGCGCCTTGTCGTGCAGCAGGTTCAGGAAGTGACCGCCGATGCTGTCGTCGTCGGTCTCGACGTCGATGCGCTTGCCGTCGTGGCTGTAGCGGTACCAGTAGGTGATCATCGACGGAAAGGTCGCCAGTAGGCGGTCGGCCACGTCCTGCTGCTGATCGAAACTCTCTTCGGTCTCGACATTGCCCAGGAATGAACAGCCCGTGCGCAACACGTCCATCGGATGCGCGGAAGCGGGAATGCGCTCAAGCACCTCCTTGACGGAATCGGGCAGGCTCCTGAGCGACTTCAGGCGCTTCGTGTAGGCATCCAGTTCGTCGCGATTGGGCAGATGGCCCTTGAGAATCAGGTGGGCCACCTCGTTGAACGAGGTCTTTTCGGCCAGCTCATCGACGGCATAGCCACGATAGCGAAGGCTGTTGCCGGCGGCCCCGACGGTACAAATCTCGGTCTGGCCAGCGGATTGGCCACGCAGGCCGGCTGTGGGTTTCTTCTCGCTCATGACGACTCCTTGCTGAACAGTTCGTCGAGTTTGGCTTCGTATTGATAGTAATCAAGATAGTCGTACATCTCGTCGCGCGTCTGCATGATATCGATGACATCACGCTGATGACCCTGCTCGAGCAGCGCACGATAGACCGTCTCGGCCCCCTTGTTCATGGCCCGGTATGCACCGCAGCAGTACAGAACGATATCCACGCCGACTTCGCCGAGCTCGGGTGTGGAAAACAGCGGGGTCTTGCCGAATTCGGTGATGTTGGCCAGGATTGGCACGCCGACCGCCTCACGGAATCTGCGGTACTGCTCCAGTTCCTGCATGGCCTCGGGAAAGATCATGTCGGCGCCGGCTTCGGCACAGGCAACAGCACGCTCGATGGTGGCCTCTTCCCCTTCCACTGCCAGCGCATCCGTGCGCGCCATGATGACAAACGAATCGTCGCGGCGCGAATCGACGGCCATCTTGACCCGGTCGACCATTTCGGACCGGGAGACAATCTCCTTGCCCGGCCGGTGGCCGCAACGCTTGGTCTGAACCTGATCTTCGATATGTACTGCGGCCGCCCCGGCCTTTTCCAGCGAACGGATGGTCCGAGCGATGTTGAAGGCGCCGCCAAAGCCGGTGTCGCCATCAACCAGCAGGGGCAGATCGCACGCGTCGGTGATTCGGCGCACGTCGATCAGGACGTCTTCAAGCGTACTGATGCCCAGATCGGGCAGACCCAGCGAGTTGGCCGCAAGCCCGCCGCCGGAGAGGTAAATGGCCTTGTGGCCGATCTTCTCGGCCATGCGTGCGCTGAGCGCGTTGATGGTTCCGACCACCTGCAAGGGCGGCTGTTCGGCGACCAGCTTGCGAAAGCGAGCGCCTGGGCTTGAATCGGGCATCGTGAACCAGTCTCCGGATCGAGAAAACAGCCGCGCATTTTATCACGGGGCGGTGCCGGAACCGTACGGGCAAACCCGGACCTGCCCGGACGATCAGACCCGGTGCGCGGCCGCTGTTTCCGCGGCAAAGATGGCCCGATTGGCCAGTGCGACGGCATCGTCCAGGGCAATGAACGGAATCGTGACCTGTCCGTGGGGCAGGATCAAGCGAACCGAGGCCAGCCCGTGACGCCTGAAATACGGCGTGCGCACGACGATGGCCTGCTGCACCAGGGTCAGCTCGAAGGCATCGCGCCTGAGGCCGAACAGCCCCTGCTGTACCCAGCACACACCATTGTCCAGGTGCCAGCCCCAGCAGCGCCAACTGCGGTGAACCAACCACAGGACCAGCAACAGCACGCCCAGGCCGGCGGCCACCCACAGTTTCTGCTGTGGCTGTTGCCACGCAACCAGCCCGGTCAGGACCAGAGCACCGGCACTCAGGCGCGTCCAGAAGAAGGTTCGAAAGCGCCGACTGATCGGCCGGAAGTGCTCGGGCAGATCGAACCCCGGCAGCAATCGCTGAACCAGGCCCAGGTCACCGCGACGCAGGCCCGGTATCAGGAACTGCGGAGCGGAAGGATCGACTTCGATCTCCTTGCTGCTGGCCTGCTTGCCGACCAGGTACCACTGACCGAGCAGGCGTCCGAGCGCCGTCTGATACAGCGTCAGGCCGGTCAGCTTCTCGCGCCTGAGCGTCTGCTCGCGCCGGTTCAGCGCTCCGCCCACGGCCCGGAAGCGGTCGCCATGATCGCGCAGGGAAAAACCGTGAAAGCGAATCAGCGAAATCACGCCGGAGAGAACGAAAACCAGAATCACCAGGCCGAGCAGCAGGCCGAAGGCGCCGGCCCAGCCCAGTTCAAGCACGCGCTGCACGATCAGGCTGACACCGATCGAATCGATCCACTGCTCGATCCGGTCCCACATCGATCCGGACAGCCAGGCGGCCACGCCGGCGATCAACCAGACCTGGTTACTGACCAGGCCGTGCGTGAACAGGCGCAGACCGCCCGGTTCGTGCAGCAGAGAACCATTGCCGGGTGCCGATTCGGCGTCCGCCGATTCGCCCGCTTCCTGAACCGCCACATCAACCCCGCCACTTGCCCGGGCGATATGGTCGCGCAGTGCCTGAGCCAGCTCCCGGCTAATGCCCGGTAGCGCAACCTCGGTCGTTTCGGCACCGGGCGTCTCCAGCGTGAACCGGACCAGTCCGAAGGGTCGGAAATAGACCGGCTGGCTCAGCCCGACGTTCTGGACACGGGCAAAGCGGATCCGCAGATCCTTGTTCTCGATCAGGCCGCGACGAACGCGAATGGCATCGCCCTCAATGCGAAAACGAAAGCGCCGATGATAGACCGCCGCGATCAGCACGGCCGCAAGTAGCGCAACCAGCCCGCCGAGCACGAACTCGCGCAGACCAAGGCGATCAAGAAAGGCGAAGCCGACGCCGGCGCCGGCAAAGACATAGAGGTTTTCGCGAATGAAATTCGCGCCGCCATTGATGATCAGAAACAACAGCGCCATCGGGGCCAGACGCTGCCAGCGGTTGAGGTCAATCGACGTCACGCCCCGACTCCTCTCCGCCCGCAAGGCTGACCGGTGAATCATCATCGTCGGCGGTGGCGGCAATCTGCTCAAGCAAGTACTGTCGCACCCGTCGTGCCGATGCTCGATCCAGACCCTTGACCGTCAGGTCGGCGCTCATGCCGCCGGCCGTGAAGCACTTGAGTCGCATCAGGCCGAGATAACGCTCCAAAGGGCCGTGTACCGCCTCGACATGTTGAATGCGGGCAAACGGCATGATCACGGTCTTGCGCCAGAGCACACCGTAGCGACAGATCAGATCGTGCTCGCGCAGCGCCCAGGCTCGGGTTCGGAAGTCGAGCCGGGCGTAGACTGCACCCGCAACTGCCATTGCCAGCGCAGGTAACGGTAGTAGCCAGCGCTGTGACCAATCCGATACGCCGCCCAGATCAAAGGGCAACAGGCCCGCGACTGCTGCCGCGGCAGCGAGAATCAACCAGATGGCGGTTTGCGTAACCAGCGCCCAGGGCAGATAGGCCGGCGCCACCGAGGTCAGTTCGACGCGCCGAAAATCGGGTAAATCGGTCGCGGCAACCTGCCGGTTGCTGAAAATCTCTGTTTGCTCCATCCCCGATCCAGTACCTGTCGAATAGCGGCGCTCAGTGTCGCGCAGCCACGAACGGCCTTCCAGTGACATTCGTCATGAACACTCAATTCGCCCGGCGAATAACCCGCCGACAGCGCCACAAGAGATAGTTCACTGCCAGCCAGAAGTGCCTGAACGCCTTGTTTCGGGTCTGCTTATGGTGATAGCGATAGTAGATCTGCTGGGCAATGACGGCCAGGCGAAACAGGCCGTAGACCTCGTAGAAGGCCCAGTTTTCCGGCTCGAATCCGGTCTTATTGCAGTAGTAGTCGAGCACCTCGCGGCGCGTCATCATGCCCGGCAGGTGCGTGGGCTGTCGACGAAAACCGCGAAAGTAAAAATCATCGTCGGCCTGCACCCAGTAGGCCATCGAATTACCCAGATCCATTAACGGATCGCCAAGAGTCGCCAACTCCCAGTCGAGTACACCAATGATGCGCATCGGGTCATCAGCGTCGAGCACCAGGTTATCGAAGCGGAAATCACCGTGAATTACGCGGATGGCGACCTCGTCGGGAATGTGATCGGCCAGCCAGTCCGTGACGTAGCGCCCGGACCCGACGTTCCAGGTCTGGGCCTTGCTGAAGCGGCTCGACCAGCCCTCGATCTGGCGGCGGTTGTATCCCGCGCCCTTGGCCAGGGTGTCCAGCCCGGCCGCCTTGACGTCGACCGAGTGCAGTTCTATCAGGCGATCGATCGCATTGCGGCATAGCGTTCGGACCTGTGCTTCATTCAGCGCCATTCCCGCGGGCAGGTTGCGCCGCAGGATGATCCCTTCGATACGCTGCATGACATAGAAATCGCAGCCCATCACGTCGTGATCGGTACACAGCGCCAGCATTTCCGGCACATAGGGAAATACCGGCTTGAGCGCATACTGGATATCATGCTCGCGCACCATATTGTGCGCCGACTTCGCCTTGGTACCCGGCGGCGGTCGACGGAGGATCAGGTCGCGATCGGGATAGCGCAACAGGTAGGTGAGGTTGGAGGCGCCCCTTGAAAACTGGCTGATCTCCGGGCGCCCCGCCAGGCCATCAAGCTGTTCCTTCAGCCAGGCGTCGACCGCCTCGACATCAAAGCGGTCTTCGGCTCGCAGGGCGCGCGGCCGGTCGATCAGATCGTTCGACGCCTCAGTCATTGCGCTCACGGTACCGGGCCAGTTCGAATCGCGCCACCAGCGCCTTGTGAACCTCGTCGGGCCCGTCGGCAATGCGCAGCGCCCGGGCACCGGTCCAGGCGGCAGCCAGCGGGAAATCGTCGCTCATCCCGGCCCCGCCATGGAGCTGCATCGCCATGTCGATGACCCCCTGCGCCATCGAGGGTACCGCCACCTTGATTTGACTGACTTCGTTCATGGAGCGGGTAATGCCGCGATGGTCGAGGCTCCAGGCCGCCTTGAGCACGAGTAGCCGGGCCTGTTCGATCGCGATACGCGCCGCGGCGATGCGCTCGGCGTTGCCTCCCAGCTTGGCCAGCGGCCGGCCGAAGGCCTCGCGTTCCAGCGAACGCTTGCAGGCCATCTCCAGGGCCCGTTCGGAAAGCCCGATCAGGCGCATGCAGTGATGAATTCGCCCTGGCCCGAGCCGTCCCTGGGCAATCTCGAAACCCTTGCCGGGCCCGGCGATGATCGCCGATTTCGGCAAGCGTACGTCGGTAAAACTGACTTCGCCATGACCGTAGGGCGCGTCGTGGAAGCCCATGGCGTTGAGCATGCGCTCGACTTTCACACCGGGCGTATCGAGCGGCACCAGCACCATCGAGTGGCGGTAGTGACGATCAGCGTCCGGATCGGTCAGCCCCATGAAAATTGCGACCTTGCAGTCGGGGTGGCCAATGCCGGTCGACCACCACTTGCGACCATTGAGTACGACCTCATCACCATCGACAATGGCCGTGGCTTCCATGTTGGTCGCATCCGAGGAAGCCACGTCAGGTTCGGTCATGCAGAACGCCGAGCGGATCTCGCCGGCCAGAAGCGGCTTCAGCCACTGATCCTTCTGCTCATCGGAGCCGTAGTGGTAGAGGACCTCCATGTTGCCGGTATCGGGGGCGTTGCAGTTGAAAATCTCCGGGGCGATCAGCGAAGCCCCCATCAACTCGGCCATGGGTGCGTAATCGAGATTGCTCAGTCCTTGCCCAAGCTCGTCGTCGGGCAAGAACAGGTTCCATAGCTTCTGCTCTCGGGCCTGGCCTTTGAGCTTCTCGATGACCGGCAGCACTTGCCAGGGATTGTCGAGCGCAGCCAGTTCACGGTGGTAGTCGACCTCGACCGGCTCGATCTCCTTGCGGATGAATCGCGCCAGTTCGCGGGCGATGGCCTGCGCTTTTTTGGAAGGCGTGAAATCCATAGGGGTCGCTCGCTTGATGGAGCACCCATGTTAGCCCAGGTCGGCCGGAAGGATTACTGTCGCTAGGCGCTTCGCTCCGCCCGCTTGCGCTCGTGTTCCTTCAGATAACGCTTGCGCAGACGGATATGCTCGGGCGTGACTTCGACGAGCTCGTCGTCGTTGATGAACTCCATGGCCTGCTCCAGGGTCATGCGCACATGTGGGGTGAGCTGTACTGCGTCGTCCTTGCCCGCGGCACGGATGTTGGTGAGCTTCTTGCCCTTCATGGGATTGACGACCAGGTCGTTTTCGCGCGCGTGCAGGCCGATGATCTGGCCCTCGTAGACGTCCTCGCCCGGGCCGACGAACAGCTTGCCGCGATCCTGCAGATTGAACAGGGCGAAAGCGACGGTGGTGCCGTTTTCCATGCTGATCATGGTGCCATTGGCGCGTTCGGCAACGCGCTCGGTGGCCGGACCCCAGTGATCGAAGACACGGAAGAACAGGCCGGTACCGGAAGTCATCGTGCGGTAGGCGCTCTGAAAGCCGATCAGGCCCCTGGCCGGCGCCATGTAGTCGAGTCGAACCCGGCCCCTGCCATCCGGCTGCATATTCTCGAGCTGGCCCTTGCGCTCGCCCATGGCCTGCATGACCGCGCCCTGATAGGCCTCCTCCATGTCGAGAACGACCTGCTCCCAGGGTTCCAGAATGTCACCGTTTTCATCCTCGCGCTTGCGCACCCGCGGGCGCGAAACGGCCAGTTCGTAGCCTTCGCGGCGCATGGTCTCGATCAGTACCGCCAGGTGGAGTTCACCGCGACCGGCAACGTCGAACTGCTCGGGATCGGAGGTATCGGCCACCTGCAGGGCGACATTGTGAGTCGCTTCCTGATGCAAACGCGCGCGCAGCTGGCGGCTGGTCAGGTACTTGCCCTCCCGGCCGGCGAACGGTGAACTATTGACCTGGAAGGTCATGTGGATGGTCGGCTCGTCGACGGTCAGGGCCGGCATCGGCTCGACATTGGCCGGATCGCAGAGCGTGTCGGAAATGCTGATGCCGTCGATACCGGAGACGGCGATGATATCGCCGGCAGAGGCCTGGTCGACCTCCTCGCGCTTGAGACCCTTGAAGCCCAGCACCTGCAGGACACGGCCCGAGCGCTTGTTGCCTTCGCGATCGACCACGGCCACTGCCTGGTTGGGCCGGACACGGCCGCGCTTGATCCGGCCAACGCCGATCAGCCCGACATAGGACGAATACGACAGGCTCGAAATCTGCATCTGGAAAGGACCGTCCGGATCGACAGCCGGCGCCGGGACGTGCTCGACCAGCGTTTCGTACAAAGGCGTGAGATCCCCTTCGGTGACGTCAGCTTCCAGAGAGGCGTATCCGTTCAGGGCGGAGGCATAGACGACCGGGAAATCGAGCTGCTCGTCGGTGGCGCCGAGCTTGTCGAACAGATCGAAGGTCTGGTTGAGCACCCAGTCCGGCCGCGCACCGGGCCGGTCGACCTTGTTGATCACCACGATCGGCCTGAAACCCATGGCAAAGGCCTTCTGAGTCACGAAGCGCGTCTGCGGCATCGGGCCGTCAACGGCGTCGACCAGCAGCAGGACGGAATCGACCATGGACAACACCCGCTCGACTTCGCCGCCAAAATCGGCGTGACCGGGGGTGTCTACAATGTTGATGCGCCAGCCCTGCCAGTCGATGGCGGTGTTCTTCGACAGGATCGTGATGCCGCGCTCGCGCTCCTGATCCTCGGAATCCATCATCCGCTCTTCCAGGCGCTCGTGTGCGGCGAACTCGCCGGACTGGCGCAACAGCTGATCGACCAGCGTGGTCTTGCCGTGGTCGACGTGGGCGATAATGGCGATGTTTCGGAGCTTCATGACGGGCCGCGCTTCATTGAGATAACCGCCCATTATACCCTGCATCGCCTCCTCTGCGCCTGGGGCGGCTGTTTGAAAGTGACGCCGCCGCGGTAAACTGATGGCATGAGCCTTGAGCTGGGAGCATTCTTTCGCTTGGCGGTCGCCTTGGCCATTGGCCTGCTGATCGGTATCGAGCGCGGCTGGCAGCGGCGTGACACCGAGGAAGGCCAGCGCGTCGCCGGCCTGCGCACCTACAGTCTGATCGGGCTGCTCGGTGGCGTGGTCGGCATCATGAGCCAGGACGGTGGCTATCTTTTGATCGGACTGGTCTTTGTCGGGCTGGCCATCGCCAGCGCGACGGCCTACATGGCCACGACGCGGGCCGGGCACGATTTTGGTATCACCAGTGAGACTGCCGCGCTGGCGACCTACCTATTAGCCGTGCTGGCCGGCGTGGGAGAGATTGCCCTGGCCGCGGCGGCGGCGATCGTCATGGCGCTGCTTCTCGGTTACAAGGAAAGCCTGCATGGCCTTCTCAACACGCTTCGGCGCGAGGAACTGACGGCCGGGCTCAAGCTGCTGCTGATTTCGGTGGTGCTGCTACCGATCCTGCCCAATCGCGGGTTCGGCCCCTGGGAGGCGCTCAACCCCTTCGTGATCTGGTGGATGGTCGTTCTGATCGCCGCCATTTCCTTCTTCGGCTATATTGCGATCCGGGTGGCTGGCCCGAGACGCGGGATTGTCTTCGGCGGCCTGTTCGGCGGCATGGCCTCATCCACTGCCACGACGCTGGCATTTGCCCGGATCGGGGCACGCGAGGGCAGCCTGTCTTCCGTGCTGGCCGCCGGCATCCTGTTGGCCTGCGGTTCCATGATCGCCCGCATGATGATCGTTGCCACGGTCATTCATGCACCCCTGTTGGAAATCATCTGGTTGCCCGCAGTTGTGCTGCTGGTCACCACGCTTTTGCCGGTGGCCGCCTACCTGGCCCACCGCCCGCATGGCGAGAAAGGCGACGGGGACGCCACATTGCTGCGCAACCCGATGGAACTGAAATCAGCCCTACTGTTCGGCGCCTTGCTCGCGGTGGTCATGCTGCTGGGCAAGGCGCTGTCGGCCTGGGCCGGCGATCTCGGACTGTGGGCTTTGGCCGCTGCCTCGGGTATTGCCGACGTTGACGCCATTACCCTGTCGCTGTCGCGCATGAGTCAATCCGAAATCTCCCTGCAGGTCGCTGTCATCGGGATCATGATCGCCGCCAGTGCCAATTCCCTGACCAAGGGCGGCATGGCCCTGGCCATCGGCGGCCGGGCGCTGGGCTGGCGCGTGCTGCTACCGCTCGGTACTGGCGCCCTTCTATCTCTGCTGGTCGCCTTCTGGCAATACCAGTAACGGATGTATTAGATGAATTCACATGACCGTACCCTGACCATCGGCGGCGTAGCCATTCAGCCCGGCGAGCGACGCAGCATCGATCTGGAAGTCGGGCGGCTCTACACCCACTCGCCCACGACCATGCCCGTGCAGGTGCTGCGCGGCAAGCGTCCCGGCCCGGTACTGTTCGTCTCCGCCGCCATTCACGGCGATGAGCTCAATGGCGTGGAGATCATCCGCCGGCTGATGAAGGTGCCGGCACTGAAGCGCCTGAAGGGCACATTGATTACTGTGCCGATCGTCAACCTGCACGGCTTCATCAACCTGTCACGCTACTTCCCGGACCGCCGCGACCTCAACCGCAGTTTTCCCGGTTCCGAAAAAGGCTCCCTGGCGGCGCGGGTAGCCAACCTGTTCATGACCGAAATCGTCAGCCAGGCCACGCATGGCATCGACCTGCACACCGGCGCCATGCACCGCGCCAATCTGCCCCAGATCCGCGCCAACCTGGACAACGAGGAAACCCTCGAGTTGGCCCGCGCCTTCGGCACGCCGGCCATTCTCAACTCGGCCCTGCGCGACGGCTCGCTGCGCATGGCCGCCATGGACCACGACATTCCCATACTGCTCTACGAGGCCGGTGAAGCGCTGCGCTTCGACGAATTCGCCATTCGCGGCGGTGTCGAGGGCGTTGTGCGGGTCATGCGCCAGCTTGGCATGCTCCCGAAAACACGCAAGAAGCCGCCGCCGGAGCCGGTCATCGCCCGCTCCAGCAGCTGGGTGCGCGCCCCGCAGAGCGGTCTTTTTCGTGCCTATGTCGCGCTGGGCGACCGCGTGACGCGCAATGAAACGGTGCTCGGTGTGGTTTCCGACCCCTTCGGCGAGGCGGAAATCGAGGTGTATTCGCCGTGGTCCGGAATCGTCATCGGGCGCCTTAACCTGCCGCTGGTCAACGAAGGCGACGCCCTGTGCCATATTGCCCGCTTCTATCGCACCGACATCGCCCACGAGCGGGTCGGCGACTACACCGAAACACTCGAAGCCGAGGATTTTCCCTACGGCGAACAGAGTTGAATACCGGGAGATGACGCCATCCGGGCATCAATTTCGTATTATGGTTTAGAGACGAGCGAATTTTTCTGGAGCCTCAACGATGAAACAGCTTGCGATGATCCTGCTTCTGGCCGTCCTGGCCGCACCCGCAGTGGCGCAGGACTATGAAATCACTCGCTGGACCATCGCCTCCGGCGGCACCATGGAAAGCAGCGGCGGCGACTGGTCATTGAAGGGCACCATTGGCCAGTGGGAGGCCACCGAACCGCGCGAACTCAGCGGTGACCAGTGGCGACTGACCGGCGGCTTCTGGTCCGGCCTCCTGCAGGAACTCGAAGACCTGCTCTTCCACGATCGATTCGAGGACGAATCATCCTGATGACGGTATGTCGGGGGACATGAACTCATTCGACGTCCGAATTACCCACCTCTCCGACGCTTGGCCGGATCCCAGGGCCGGATCACACCTTCCTGGGCGGTCGAAGCGACCAGCTCACCCGACTGCGTAAAGAACTGTCCGCGCGTGAAGCCACGCCCACCGTGGCTGGTCGGACTGTCGCAGGCATAAAGCAGCCACTCGTCGACCCGGAACGGGCGGTGGAACCATAGCGCGTGGTCGATACTGGCCATCTGCACCGGCCGGGTGCTGAAATCCAGGTCGTGCGGCAAGGTGGCCGTGCCCAGCAGTTCGTAATCCGACACATAGGTGAGCAGGTTGCGGTGCAGTTCCGGCTCGTCCGGCAGCGCTTCCCAGGCACGCATCCATACATGCTTGCGCGGTGGCCGTGGCTGTGGATCGATGAACTTGGGCGCTTCGACCGGGCGAAACTCCAGCGGCGGCCGGTGCGCCAGCAACCGGCGCATTTTCTCGGGCACCTTGTCGATGATCGAGTCGTGGATATCGATGCTTTTCGACAGGCCATCCGGCCCGGGCACATCCGGCATTTCGACCTGATGATCGTAGCCGGCCTCGGCCGCGTGAAAGGAGGCCGCCAGGTTGAGGATCGGTCGACCGTGCTGGACGGCCACAACGCGGCGATTGGAATAGCTGCCGCCGTCGCGCGAGCGCTCGACCTGGTAGACGACCGGCTGATTGAAATCCCCGGGCCTGAGAAAGTAGGCGTGCAGCGAATGCGGCGAGCGTTCCTCAACCGTGCAGTGCGCCGCCGACAGCGCCTGACCCAGAATCTGCCCGCCGAAAACCTGTGGCGCACCGATGTCGCGGCTCTCGCCGCGGAACAGGTTGTCTTCCAGCCGCTCGAGATCGAGCAGGCCAATGACCTCCGAAAGCGCTTCATTCATGGCCCTTTCAGTCCTCCCAGCCCCAGGGCGCCGGCGGCGGCTCGACCGGCTCGCTCAGGTCGAAGTCAATGCGGAATACCCGCGGCGTTCCCAGTCGCCACAGTCCGTAGGTAAAGGTCTCGCCGGGATGAACCCGCATCACCCAGACATTGGAGAAGGCCGCCTCGATGATCTCGCGCGTGTGTTCGTCGGCCGGAAAGTACTGCTCGGTAGCGCGGCCGGCGTTGCTGGACGTGCCGCCATACATCGTTACCTCGTCTTCCGAGCCGTCCTCATGGCGATGATCGTGCTTGAGCTCGATGCGATCGTCCTTGCGGGTCAGCACCCAGGTACGTGACCGATCATCACCGACCATGAAGGGAATCCGGATCACCTCGTCACCACACTGGCGCACATGCATGATCAGGCGCTGTCCGGCGAAGTCATCCTCGCCCTCGGGTGATTCGATCAGGCGGCCTTCGTAAGCCTGACCGCACAAATCCTTGAGGCTGGACCAGTATTCATCGACGGGACCGGCCTGGACGACAAGCGGGAATGCGGTGACGGCGGCGATCAGCAAGTGCTTCTGCATGATTGATTCCAGTGAGCAAGGCCAGAGGGCACTATAGCGAATGCCGAACCGCGATGGGCGGCGCATCGATTGACCGCTTGCCCCATCCCGAGCAGTCCGCTATATATGACAGCCATGCGCTATCGCTTTGGCGGCTTCATCCTCGACTCGCGCACCGGATCGGTCGACGGGCCGGACGGACCCTTGCCCCTGCGTCGCCAGACCTTCCGTCTGCTTGAGGTACTGCTCGAGCATGCGCCCGAACTGCTCGATCGTGACACCCTCCTTGACCGGGCCTGGGGCCGTACCGCGCTTTCACCCAATGTTCTGCCGCAGGCGATCAGCGAACTGCGGCAGGCACTGGGCGACAGTGCGAAGGAACCGCGCTACATCGAAACCCTGCATCGCCGGGGCTATCGCATGGCCTGTTCCGTCGAGCTTGTTCCCTGTGATGCGCCGACAGGGGCAAAAACTTCGCCCGACGAGCAAGCAGCGATACCGGTTGACCGGGAACCGGCCACGGCGGCGCCTTCCCGGCATGTGGGATCGATCGCCGTCCTGGCCGCGCTGGCTGGCGTCGCCGTACTGATCATTGCGTGGTGGCACTCTTCCGGCGAGCGCAATCGCCTGTATACGCAGCACCTTCCCGAAATTCGCGGATTGCTCGATGCCAACGTCGCCGCCGGCTGGGCAAAAGCCCGCGAGATACGACAAAGGCACGGAACCGAACCCACCCTCGAACAGCTCTGGCGCGACATCAGCCTGCCGGTGACCCTGACCAGCAAACCCGAGGGAGCCGACGTTTACGTCCGCGGCTATAGCCAAAGCGACGACGGCTGGGTCCATCTCGGCCGCACGCCGCTAGTTGATGTCGCGGTGCCGCTCGCCAATATGCGCTACCGCGTCGAACGCACTGGTTTTCGCGCGATCGAAGCCGCACCCAGCGTGCTGCCGGTCGCCGAACCCTTCCACCTGCACCCGGATGATTCAGCGCCCGGAAACATGGTCTACGTCCCACCAGGCCCGGTCGATTACAACGGCGAGCGCGAAGCCCTTCCAGGCTTCTGGATCGACCAATACGAAATCAGCAACCAGGAGTTTCGCGAGTTCATCGATGCCGGCGGCTACGAGAACCCGGAGTTCTGGCCGGCCACGATCAGCATCGATGGCAATGCAGTTGAGTTCGATACCTACATCGAGCGTTTCGTCGACACCACCGGACAGCCCGGTCCGTCCACCTGGTCGATGGGTACCTGGCCGGAGGGCCGGGAAGACCACCCGGTCGAGGGTGTGAGTTGGTTCGAAGCCGGTGCCTTCGCCCGCTGGGCCGACAAGCAACTGCCGACCGTCTTCCACTGGCGCCGCGCCGCCGGACTGGGCACTCGGCAGGCGCAGAACTTTTCCGACATCGTGCTCGCCAGCAACTTCAACAGCCGCGGAACGAGCGAGGTCGGCAACAGCAACGGCCTGGGCGCCTACGGTACTTACGACATGGCCGGCAACGTGGCCGAATGGTGCCTGAACCCGGCCGGCAACCTGCGCCACATCGCCGGCGGCTCGTGGCTGGAGGACAGCTACCGCTTCCGCGACCCGGACGCGCGCGACCCACTGAGCCGGGACCCCGGAACCGGTTTCCGCCTGGTCCGGACCGAAGCGCCGATCGAACGTGAACTGGCGCGATCCCTGGGAACCGGGAACTTCGAAGTCCCCGAACCAGTCGACGACGCCACCTTCGAGATATACGCACGCCAGTTCGAGTACGATCCACTGCCGCTCGAAACTCGGGTGGAAGAAGGTGATAACAATCATCGCGACTGGTATCGCGAGCGGGTCAGTTTCACCGCCGCATATCCCGGCGAGCGTGTCTCCGCCTGGATCTACCTGCCGCGCAACGTCGACACGCCGGCTGCGACCGTCGTCAATTTTCCGGGTGGCGATGCCCTCATGCTCGACGACAGCCGCAAGGCGGGCCTGCGCCACGTCGAACCTTTCCTGCGCAGCGGTCAGATCGTCGTCTACCCGGTCTATCGCGGCACCTTCGAGCGCCGCCTCGATCCGCCCGCGGGCCCGAACTCCTGGCGTCAGCTGCTCGTCGATCAGATTCTCGACCTGCGCCGCACGCTCGACTATCTTGAAACCCGCGACGATATCGACACCAAGCGTCTCACGCTTCACGCGGTCAGCTATGGCGGTTATCGCGCACCGTACGCGCTTGCGGTCGACGACCGCTTTCAGAGCGCCATCGTGCTATCGGCGGGCGTGATCCCGGCCGACCGTGCCCCGCGCGAAGTCCAACTGCAGGACTACCTGCCCCGAGTAACCGTACCGTTCCTGCTGATCAATGGCAGGGAGGACTTCACCTTCCCCCATCGCCAATCGCAACTGCCTTTTTTCGAGCTGCTCGGGACGCCCGAGGAGCACAAACGCCATGTCGTCCTCGACTTCGGCCACCTGCCGCCGAACTACACCGAGGTGATCCGCGCCTATCTTCAATGGTCCGACCGATGGCTGGGTGAAGTCGACGGTACCGGTTGAGAGCGAACGCCTGCTTTTTCGCCGGCCAGTGTGGACGGCGTTACACTCTGGAGCAGGTTGCCGGGAGATTTCGAAATGACTCCAGCAATACTGAAGTCCGGCGGGAAAGTGATAATCGGCGGCTTGCTGTTGTTCCTGGCCGGGACCGTGCCGGCACAGCCGGTGGTCGATCAGGGAGAGCACCTCGCCTCTGACCGACCCGAGGCGTGGGCGATGGCCTACTTGAGCGGCACGACGCTGTTTTCCGGCTTCGGGCCGGCCGCCAGCACCGAATTCGGCGCGATCCACCTCGGCGCCGGCGCCGCGCATATTCCCCATATTTCCACCGAACGCCGGCGCGTCGGCTTCAACGGCACCAAACTGGAAGACCTCAACAAGTTGCCGATCTTCGGGCGCCTTCGCCTGGCCGTGGGACTGCCGGCCGATTTCACCCTCGAGCTGGGCTGGACTCCGCCGGTGGAAATCAACGGCGTCAAGGCAAGACGTTCCCTGGATCTGGCGCTGGAGCGGCCGTTGTTGGAAAGCGGCCGCTGGCAGGCAGGCGCCCGGGCGTTCTACCAGTACGCACGCATCAGTGGCGACTTCACCTGCAGCCGGGAAACCGCCGCCAACCCACCCGGCTCGCCCGGCAACCCCTTCGGCTGCCGCGCACCGTCCGACGATCGTTCCGTCATCGAGCAGTACGGGCTTGAAATGGCCGTTTCGCACCGGCTCATGAACGATCGACTCGAGCCGTACCTGGCGTATGCCGCCACCCGCATGAATCCCCGCACGCACGTTCGCGCCAGGGTATTCGAAGTGCTCGACCGCTCCCTGCTGACCACGGACCTGACTACACACACCATCACCCTGGGAACGATCCTGCGCCCGGCCAGACGCTGGGAAGTCCTGGCCGCACTGTCCTGGACGCCGTTGCATGTCCGTCGTCCCCCGCACCGCGCCCGGCAAAGCGACGATCTCTACAGTGCTCGCCTGATGCTGCGCCGCCGATTTCGCTAGCGCGGCTCATTTGCACCTGTAAACCATTGGTGGTAATTTCAGTTGACGGGTGGATGTGCATTCGTGTGACAACGTCAACCGCCTGAATGCCTCGGTACCCTCTCCGCCCGTGGCCGTGCGCCCGCTTCAGGCGCGACCGTCGGCAGCATGCAGGCGGAACATGGAGGTAGGTGGTCATGAGACGATTCATACTTGCCACGATCCTGCTTAGCCTCCCGATCGCGACAACTGCCCAGGAAGTCCACGACGTCGCGGTCAGGGACAACTTCTTCAGTCCCAAGCACCTCACCATCACCGCCGGCGACAGCGTGCGCTGGACCAATCAGGGCGCCAATCCCCACAACGTGGTTGAGGACGACGGCGCATTTCGTTGCTCCAACAACTGTGCCCCCGGCGACCCTTCCTCCAGCGACTGGTCGACGGAACTGACCTTCGACGAAGCCGGTGAAATCGGATATTACTGTGAAGTCCACGGTTCACCCGGCCTCGGAATGTTCGGGACCATTACCGTGGAGGCGGCTGGAAACGGCGAGCCGGAAGGCCAGCCCATCAACTTCGGCATGACCGGCTCCTGGTTCAATCCCGAAACCAACGGCCAGGGCATCATTCTCGACGTTGTCTCCAGCGGCGATCCACCCTCGCTCCACGGCTTCTGGTTCACCTTCGACCTGGATGGCAACGGCGGCCCGCCCGGGCTCCGCTGGCTAACAACCGGCGGGAAATACGAAGAAGGCGACAGTACGGTCGTCATGGAAGTCTATCTGGTCGTCGACGGGGCCTTCGATCTGGCCGAGCCACCGGCAACCGATCCGCAGACCATCGGTATGGCCGAACTCAGCTTCGAGAGTTGTACCGATGCAACCCTGACCTACGATCTCGATTTCGACGGCGATCCGGATCTGCAAACTTCAGGCTCCATCCCGTTGCAGCGCCTGACGCCCGATGAGATGTGTGAAACGCTGGCAGACGACGGTTCTACGAACTGAGGCTGGCCGGTAACCGGCGCCCGAACTGTCGGCACTCCGGGAGCGATCGAATCGCCGGATCGGCGATCATCGGGCTGGCTTGTACGCCCATCAACGCAGCGCCCAACCCGAGCCATCGGGTAGAATGTGGGGCTACCCTGAACTCAATCACGACCGTGAGGAGATTCCCCTTATGAACGAACCCGTTCGCGTCGCGATCACCGGCGCCGCCGGCCAGATCGGTTACCAGCTCTGCTTCCGGATCGCCGCCGGCGACATGCTGGGCCCGAACCAGCCCGTCATTCTCCAGCTGATCGAGATTCCGCCGGCCATCGATGCACTCAAGGGCGTGGCCATGGAGCTCGAGGACGCCGCCCTGCCCCTGCTGCACGGCATCGTTACCACCACAGAGCTTGATGAAGGGTTCAAGGACGCCGACTATGCCCTGCTCGTCGGTGCCAAGCCGCGCGGCAAGGGCATGGAACGCGCCGATCTGCTGTCCGAGAATGGCAAGATCTTCGGCCCGCAGGGCAAGAGCCTCAATGCCGTGGCCAGCCGCGACGTCAAGGTACTGGTCGTCGGCAACCCGGCCAATACCAACGCCCTGATCGCGAGCGCCAATGCGCCGGACCTGCCGCCGGAGAACTTCACCGCCATGACTCGTCTGGACCACAACCGCGCCCTGGCCCAGCTGGCGGCCAAGACCGGCACGCATCACACCCGGATCAAGCAGATGACGATCTGGGGCAACCACTCTTCGACCCAGTATCCCGACCTGCACCACGTCAATGTCGACGGCCGGACCGCCATCGACCTGGTCGACCACGACTGGTACGAGCAGGACTTCATTCCGACCGTGCAGCAACGCGGCGCGGCCATCATCAAGGCGCGCGGTGCCTCGAGTGCGGCTTCGGCGGCTTCCAGTGCCATCGACCACATCCGCGACTGGGCGCTCGGCACCGACGGTGATGACTGGGTGTCCATGGCCGTGCCGTCCGACGGCAGCTACGGAATCGAACCGGGCGTGATCTTTTCTTTCCCCTGCACGTGCGAAAATGGACAGTGGAAGATCGTCCAGGGCCTGGAAATCAACGAATTCTCGCAGGCGCGTCTCGATGCGACCGAGCAGGAACTGCGCGAGGAACGCCAGGCCGTGGCGTCGCTACTCTGAAAGATTCCAAGGAGATTGCCATGAGCGCACTCAAGCTACTGATTCTGCCGCTGCTCCTGTTGTCCGCACTGGTGCAGGCCGGGGGACTTGAACGCACCCCGGCGCCCGAACAAGCCAAGGTGTACTTCATCGCCCCGCACGACGGTGACACAGTGACCAGCCCGGTGACAGTCCGCTTCGGCCTGGAAGGCATGGGCGTGGCACCGGCCGGCGTCGATCACGATCAGACCGGACACCATCACCTGCTGATCGACACCGGCCCGGACACCATGCCGGCCATGGACCAGCCGCTGCCCACGACCGACCAGGTGGTGCACTTCGGCGGCGGTCAGACCGAGGTGGAGATCGAGCTCGAGCCGGGGGAACATACCCTGCAACTGCTGCTCGGCGACCACCGCCACGTGCCGCACGATCCGGCGGTGAAGTCGGAGAGGATCACCATTACGGTCGAATGACCCCAGGCCTTCAGGAAAGGCTGCGGTGCTTGCCGACGATGCGCATGGAAAGTTCCAGGGCCTGCTCGTAATTGAGCCGCGGATCGACGGTGGTCTTGTAGGCCCGCCCCAGATCCTGCTCGTCGAGATCGCGCGCGCCGCCGATGCACTCGGTCACGTTCTCGCCGGTCAGCTCGAGATGCACGCCGCCCAGGCGCGAACCGCAAGTGGCATGGATATCGAAGGCCTGCTCCACTTCCGAAACGATGTTGGCAAAGCGCCGCGTCTTGTAACCGCTTTCGGTCTTTTCGGTATTGCCGTGCATGGGATCGCAGATCCACAGTACGGGTGAGCCGGTTGCACTGACCGCCTCGATCAGCGGCGGCAGCTTGTCGGCCACCTGGCTTGCGCCCATGCGGTGAATCAGCACCAGCCGCCCCGCTTCGTTGTCCGGGTTGAGGGTGCGGATCAGGTTCTTGAGCCAGCTCGCCGACATGCCCGGACCGATCTTGATCCCCATCGGATTGCGGATGCCGCGGAACATTTCGACGTGCGCGCCGTCGAGATCGGCGGTGCGCATACCGATCCAGGGGAAATGCGTGGAGAGATTGAACCAGCCCCACTGGCGCGGCACGCGTCGGGTCAGAGCCTGTTCGTAGTGCAGGTGCAGGGCCTCGTGCGAGGTAAAGAAATCGACCCGCCGCAGGCTGCCGGGCTTCATGCCGGTGACGGTCTCCATGAAGCGCACCGAATGGCCGATCGAATCGGCAATGCGCTCGAATTCCTTTTCGAGCGGGGAATGCTCCAACCAGCCGAGATTCCAGTATTCGGGATGATGGAGATCGGCAAAACCGCCATCGACCAGCGCACGGACGAAGTTCATCGTCATCGCCGAACTGGCGTGGCCACGCAGCATGCGATCGGGATCGGGGGTGCGGGCGGCTTCGGTGAATTCCGGGGCATTGACCAGATCACCGCGATAGCTCGGCAGGGTCGCGCCGTCGCGCGTTTCCATATCGGCCGAGCGCGGCTTGGCATACTGACCGGCGAAGCGGCCAATGCGCACCACCGGCCTTTCCATGCCGTGCAGCAGCACCAGCGACATCTGCAGCAGGACCTTGAGACGATTGGCGATGATGGTCGGCTCGCATTCGTCGAACAGTTCGGCACAGTCGCCGCCCTGCAGCACGAAGCGCTTTCCGGCCTGGGCCTCGGCAATCTGGTTCTTGAGCGACAGGATCTCCCAGGAAGTGACCAGTGGCGGCATTGCAGACAGGCGCTGCAGCGCCTTGCGGAAAGCCAGCTCGTCGGGATAGCTGGCCTGCTGGCTGGCTTCCTTCTGCTGCCAGGAATCCGGGCGCCAGCCCTTGGCCGGGGTGATCGTTTTCAACTTTTCGCTCATGGTCTTGCTTCTCTGTCAGCGGGTCGTGCCAGCAGCGCCCACAACAGGAACACTGCCAGGCCAACATACCAGATCAGCGTCCAGGCAGGCATCGACAGGCCCACAAACTGCCAGTCGACCTCCGCGCACTCACCCGCGCCGGTAAAGGCCTCGCGCAGGATTTCCATCATGGGAAAATCGTACTCGAGCATGAAATACATGCCGGGTCCGCAATCCGGAACCTGGTCGGCCGGCAGGCTCTGAAGCCAGACATGCCGGCCGGCCGTGCTGATGCCCCAGCCAGCCCCAAGCAGAATCGGCACCCCGTAGACCCAGCGACCCCAGGCTTGCGGACCGTGGATGGCGCCAGCCAGTGCAAAAACACCCATCAGCATGAAACCAAGTCGCTGCAGGATGCACAGGGGGCAAGGCTCCAGCTCGAGTACGAACTGAACGAAGTAGGCATAGGCCAGCAAGCCTGCACAGGCCAGGAAAATCAAGGCGAACGGCGCGCGGCCGCGAGTCAGCATATTCATGGTCTGCATTGTAGCCAATGTCGTCTCTGTGGAATCGGGTATGACCCGTTTTCCGCGCCGGCGTTCTGCTTTTCTGGTCCGCGCGCTGGTCCGGAATCAGTCCGCCGGCGAGTGGCGGGCCTCGAGCGCATCGAGCAGTTTTGCGAAACGGGCCTGGGCGGCCTCCGACTCCAGGATGTCGACATGGCCGGCATTGACGCCGAAGATACTTTCGGCCTGGCGCTGCACCGCCACCGGCAGCATACTCTCGAGCGTTGCCACGCCGTCTCCCGATGTCCCCGTCATCCAGCCATCGAGCCGGTAACTGAACAGCAGGTGATGGCCCGGCAATTCGGCGTCCTCGATATCACTCGTAGTCGGGCTGTCGAACAGACCAGCGAGGAAATCGCTGCCGGTGGCCAGGTCACGCCAGACCGGCGCGATCACCGGGGAGTACTTGACCCCCTGCCGGGCCGAGTCGTAGCCTCCCCAGGGCGCGGACAGGGTGATCAGCCCACCGATCGAAGCAGACTCGCCGCGCCGCGCGCGCTCCAGCAGCCACGACCGCGCGACCAGACCACCCATGCTGTGCGCCACGACGTGGTAATGATCGATCCCGCTGCGCACCTCCAGTTCCTGCATGATCCGGTACAAGTGGGACGCGACCTGGCCGATCGCCAGTCCCGAAGCGTAGTAGTAATACATCGGCTGGAAGGTCGAGGTATCGAGTCGCTCGATCAGGGGCGAGAGCACCCGCGGCGATCCGTTGATGCCGTGGATGAACAGCACCGGCACACGATCCGGATCCAGCGCTTCGTCGAGGTAGACGCCGCTGTAACCGGCACGCACGAAATCCATCGGGCGCCACAGACTGTCGCGTGCGATGACCAGGTCAAAGCGCTCATCGTCGAGCGGAACGACCTCGCCGAAGGCGGTCAACTGCCCGATGCTGACGGCGGTTTCCAGGGCGGCTTCGACGACACTCCGATCACGCACGACCGACAGGTTCCGGTCCGAGCTCAGGCGATCCGACGCCACCAGTTCGACATTTTCGGCAGTCTGCCGCCCCCCCGGTTTGCAGTGAATCGGATCGCCCCCCTGAACCTGAGCCGCCGGCTCGGAATCGTCGAGCGTCATGTTGCCGTTGTCGTCGAGGAAAGCGAGCAGAAGATAGTCGCCGGGGGCGAGTGCGAAACTATAGTTACCTGAGTCATCGGCGAATGTGAAATCGACGGGGATCGGCGGCTCGGCCGTCGACTCCGGCCGCGCCTGCAGCGCTGCCACCACCCGTTCGCCCCTTGCGTCGGGCGCCTGCACACTGCCCAGGACGATACAGGTCTGTTCCATCATCTGGACCTGATCGTGCAGGTCGCGCAGTGCGCATCCGGGAACCAGCACAACCGCAGCCAGCGCCAGCCAGCACCAGCCAGTCGCTGTTCCTCCTCGCAGCATTGCGAATCGCCTCATGATCGACTCCCGAATTCAGACAGCCGACACGCATCGCGCGGCTTCAGAAGCGCCCAGTATACAAAGGGGAACAGCGCCCGGTCGGCGCGCCGGGCCATTGCTATACTCTGCCCGAGCTGTACACCACAACAGGATGGATGATGACCGAGCAGACACGCTCGGGGTCAGGACGGTCGACCCCGATCCGGGCCCCGCATGGTGCCGCACTGAGCTGCCGTGGCTGGCACCAGGAAGCGGCCATGCGCATGCTGATGAACAATCTCGATCCGGCCGTAGCCGAGCACCCCGACAAGCTGATCGTCTACGGCGGCACGGGCCGTGCCGCTCGCAACTGGGACTGCTATCACGCGATTATTGCCACGCTCAAACGCCTGGCCGATGACGAGACCCTGCTGGTCCAGTCCGGCAAGCCGGTCGGTGTCATCCGCACCCACGATCAGGCACCGCGGGTGCTGATCGCCAATTCGAATCTGGTCGGACGCTGGGCCAACTGGGATGTGTTTCGCGACCTTGAAGACCGCGGCCTGACCATGTACGGCCAGATGACGGCCGGATCCTGGATCTACATCGGCTCACAGGGGATCGTCCAGGGCACTTACGAAACTTTTGCTGAACTGGCCCGCCAGCATTTCGGCGGCTCGCTAAAAGGAAAGCTCACCGTCACCGCCGGACTGGGCGGCATGGGCGGCGCGCAACCGCTGGCAGTCACCATGAACGAAGGTCACTGCCTCGCAGTGGAAGTCGACGAGACGCGCATCGACCGGCGCGTGGAGACCGGCTACTGCGATCGTAAGGCGAAATCCCTCGACGAGGCCCTGGGTATCATCGAAGCCGCGAGCGAACCGGTGTCGGTCGGCCTGCTGGGCAACATCGCCGAGGTCCTGCCCGAAATGCGCTCGCGCGACATCGTTCCAGACGTGCTGACCGATCAGACCTCGGCCCACGATCTCCGCCACGGGTACATCCCCGCCGGCCTGTCGCTGGATGAAGCCGAAGCCCTGCGGGAGAAAGACCCAAAGGGCTATGACGAGAAAGTGCTCGACTCGATGGAGCTCCACGTCGAGACCATGCTGAAGATGCAGGACGGAGGTGCGATCACCTTCGATTACGGCAATAATCTCAGAGGCCAGGTGGCCGACCTGCGCGGCATGAGCAAGGCCTTCGATTTTCCCGGCTTCGTGCCGGCCTTTATCCGACCGCTGTTCTGTCGTGGCGCCGGCCCCTTCCGCTGGGCGGCCCTGTCGGGCAACCCGGACGATATCGCCGCAACCGACCAGGCGATACTCGAGCTCTTTCCCGAAAAAGAACCGCTCAGGCGCTGGATTCACAAGGCGCAGGAGAAAATCCAGTTCCAGGGCCTGCCGGCGCGCATCTGCTGGCTGGAGTACGGCGAGCGTGCCGAAGCCGGCGAAAAATTCAACTGGCTGGTCGAAAAAGGCAAGGTCGACGCGCCGATCGTGATCGGCCGCGACCACCTCGACTGCGGCTCGGTGGCCTCACCCAACCGCGAGACCGAGGCCATGGCCGACGGCTCGGATGCCATCGCCGACTGGCCCATTCTCAACGCCCTGGCCAATACCGCCTGCGGCGCCTCCTGGGTCTCGTTCCATCACGGCGGTGGCGTCGGAATCGGCTATTCGCTGCATGCCGGCATGGTCAGTCTCGCCGACGGCACACGGTCGGGATACGAGCGACTCGAGCGCGTATTGACCGCCGACCCCGGCCTGGGCGTCATGCGACACGCCGATGCCGGCTACGAAGACGCCATCGAAACCGCCCGTGAGCGCGGTGTCGACATTCCCATGCTCAACCAGCACTGATGAACCAGACAATTAGCATAGAAAACCTTTACGCCGACCTGGATCGGAGCCTGGATGCCATGCGCTCTGACGACGGCACCGTGCAACGCTCGCGCCAGGTGGTCGAGCGTGCACTCGAGGGCAGTGACGCCATCTACGGCGTCAACACCGGCTTCGGTGCCCTCGCAAGCAAACGAATCGATGACGATCAGTTGGGTAAACTGCAGCGCAACCTGCTGCTGTCACATGCCTGTGGCACGGGCGATCCAGTGCCGCCCCGGATTACCCGCTTGATGATGGCGCTAAAGATCCATGCCCTGGGGCTCGGTAATTCAGGCGTTTCACTGCCGATCTTCCGGCAACTCCTGAAGTTCTGCGATCTCGACATCCTGCCCTTCATTCCCAGCCGCGGCAGCGTCGGGGCATCGGGCGACCTGGCCCCCCTGGCCCACATGAGCCTGCCCCTGATCGGCCTGGGCCGTTGCTGGAACGCCGACCGGAGCGGCTCCGAACCGGCTACCGAAACCCTGGCCCGGCACGGCATCGAACCGGTAGAACCCGGCGCCAAGGACGGCATCGGCCTGATCAACGGCACGCAGTTGATGTCGGCCTACGGCGCTTTCGTACTCAACCGGGCGATCCACCTGATGAGCGCTGCCGACATTCTCGGCAGCATGAGCCTGGAGGCCCTGCAGGGTTCAGCCCGCCCCTTTGACGAACGTGTGCATCGGATACGGCCGCATCCCGGCCAGATCACGGTGGCGGCCAATGTTCGCGACCTCCTGCTCGAGTCCGAGATTCTTGAATCGCACCGCCACTGCGGCAAGGTTCAGGATCCCTACTGCCTGCGCTGCATTCCGCAGGTGCACGGTGCCAGCCGCGATGCACTCGGCCACGCCATCGAAGTGGTCGAGCGCGAGCTCAACTCGGTTACCGACAACCCCCTGGTTTTCAGTGACGGTGACATCATTTCGGCCGGCAACTTCCACGGCCAGCCGCTGGCGCTCTCGCTTGACTACGCCGCCATGGCCCTGGCCGAACTGGCCAGCATTTCGGAACGGCGCACTTATCTGCTGCTCGAGGGCCACGACGGCCTGCCCAAGCTGCTGATGAGCGACACGGGCATAAACTCCGGCTTCATGATCCCGCAATACACCGCCGCGGCCCTGGTGAGCGAGAACAAGGTGCTTTGTCATCCGGCCAGCGTCGATTCCATTCCGACCAGCCTGGGCCAGGAAGACCACGTCTCAATGGGCTCGATCAGCGCGCTGAAACTCCTGAGCGTGCTGCACAACGTCGAACGTGTACTGGCAGTGGAGGCCCTGACGGCGGCCCAGGCGCTCGACTTCCGGGCACCGTTGAAACCCGGCAAGGGTGTCCTCGCCGCCCACGAGTACATTCGCCGGCACGTCAACCATGCCGAGGAAGACTACGAAGTGGGCCACGACATCGATACCTGCACCCGCTTGCTGCAATCGGGTGAACTGGTCGAGACCGTTCAGTCCGCTGTCAGTGGGCTTCGATAAGCGCAGCTTTTTGATTGTCCACAGATGAACACAGATAAACACAGATGAAAAAGAAGATCAAAGCTTACGCTTGGGTGTGTGGGGTCAGTCGACGATGGCGTTGCTACTAGACCTGTTTCAGGAATTAATGTTTCTTGCTGTTTTTATCTGTGCTCATCTGTGTTCATCTGTGGACAATAGATTTTCATGAAGCTACTCACCAACATCTCGACGCTGTACCGCGTACCACCCGATGCTGCGCACGACGAGGTCGACGCTGTCAGCGACGCTACAGTCGCCTGGGAGGACGACACCATTCGCTACGCCGGGCCGACCGCCGAGTTGCCGGCTGAATTTTCACAGGCAGAAACATTCGACGCTGACGGACGTTGCGTCGTCCCCGGACTGATCGACTGTCACACCCATCTGTGTTTCGGCGGCTGGCGCGGCGATGAATTTGCCGCGCGTCTTGAAGGTAAGACCTACCAGGAGATCCAGGCTGCCGGCGGTGGAATCAATTCGACCGTGCGCGCCACTCGCCAGGCCGACCGTGAGGCGCTCCGATTGAAAGCCAGCGAAGCCCTGGCCGATATGGCCCGGCTCGGCGTGACGACGGTCGAGGCCAAATCAGGTTACGGGCTCGACCGGGATAACGAAATCAAGCAGCTGGAAGTCTATCTGCAGCTGCAATCCGAACAGCCACTGGAGATCGTTCCGACCTTTCTCGGTGCGCACCTGGTGCCAACCGAGTACCGGGATCGCCGGGATGATTACCTCCAGCTGCTTTGCGACAAGCTGATCCCAGAAATCGCCGAGCGCAAGTTGGCTCGCTTCTGCGATGTCTTCATCGAGAGCAATGCCTTCACACTGGCCGAAGGGCGTCGCATCCTCGAAACCGCAAGGGATCACGGACTCGGCCTGAAAATCCACGCCGACCAGCTGTCATCCGGCGGCGGCGCCGGCCTGGCGGCCGACCTGGGGGCAGTATCAGCCGAACACCTGGAATATGCCTCGGACGAGGATATTCGGGCCATGGCCAGGGCTGGAACGGTGGCCGTCAGTCTTCCGATCGCCTCGCTTTATCTGCGTGAGCCTTACTTGCCGGCGCGCCAGTGGATCGAAGCCGGCGTCCGGGTCGCCGTGGCAACCGACTTCAACCCGGGATCAGCACCCAGCTACCACCTGCACCTGGCCATGACCCTGGCGGCCGTGCATCAGCGCATGAGCCCGGCCGAGGTACTGCGCGGCGTGACCACACATGCCGCCCGAGCCATTGGCCTGGAGACCTCACACGGTAGCCTCATGCCCGGCTACCGCGCCGACCTGGCCATCATCGATGCCCCCGACATCAATCACTGGCTCTACCACTTTCGCCCCAACGCGTGCCTGCGCACGCTCAAGTCCGGCCGTTGGCTACAAGTCCTCCGATAAGTTAAGCTCGAGCGAAAGGCCGGGAGAACGTCAACATTGACGAACGCCACTACTAGCTCGGACAAATGGCGGGGACTATCCAGCCTTGAGTGAGGAAACACGTCAGGCAACACCGCCCGAGACCGGGGCAGCTCACTGGGCCGGTCACCTCCGGCGTCGCTTTATCCTGTTGTCAGCGACATTCTCCCTCGCGATCGTGCTGCTTGTGACTTTCAGCCTCTTTGCCTTCCAGGGGCTTTCCGGCGCGCGCGCCTACGTGAATGGTGAAAGCCAGTGGACCAAGGCGCAGAAGCAATCCGTTATTGCTCTGTTCGACTACGCAACCACGGGCGACGAGGAACAGTATCTCGCGTTCAATCGAGCGCTTGCCGTCAACGAAGGCGACCGCCGCGCACGCCTGGCCCTGTCGCAAGACGATCCGGACCTCGAGGAAGCTCGCCAGGGATTTCTCGACGGGCGCAATCAACCGGAAGACATCGAGCTGCTCGTGCGTTTGTTCTTGCTGGGGCAATCCCTGCCACCTTTTCAAGAGGCCGTCGATGCATGGCGCAAGGCCGATGCATTGATCGCACAACTGCGCAGTGAAGCCGGGACACTTCGTGACCGGGTCCGCCGTTACGGCCCGGCAAGCCGGCCTGTGTTCGACCAGCTCGAAGCCATCCGGGCGCTGGATGGGCAATTGACTCGACAGGAAGATGAATTTTCCAATGCTATGGGGCGCGTCAGCCGCGTGATGATCCAGTGGTTCGCACTGGCCATTGCGGCAACGGCATTTGTGCTGATCGCGGGTGGGTTCATTCTTGCCTGGCGATTGATCCGGATCAGTGAAGGCCGGGAAGTAGCGCTGAAGGAAAGTGAACAGCGCTACCGGGCGCTCGTGGACCAACCCGAGGTCGGCATGTGGCAAATCGATCCGGACGGCTTCATCCTCTACTTCAACCCCGCCATGCGCGAATTGCTCGGCATCGAAGATTGGGAACCGATCGAAGGTGGCGAAATCGAACAGTTCATTGCCCGAGACCATCGTGAAAAAGTCATCAGGAACCGGCAGGCCCGCCTCGAGGGCCATAATTCCGCCATCGAGGTGGAGCTCAAGCCACGTAGGGGATCATCTCGCATTGCACTGGTTCACGGGGCACCCATTCACGTGGGAAACACAGTCGTCGGCCACGTCGGCACCTGTGTCGATATCACGGCTCGCAAGCAGGCGGAACACGAACTCCAGTTTCAGGCGCTGCACGACCCACTGACGGGCCTGCCCAACCGCCGTCTTTTCATGGATCGGCTGGACATGGCGCTCAAACGTAGCCGCCGCGACGGCACCTGCATTGGCGTTCTCTTTGTCGATCTCGACCGATTCAAGATCGTCAACGACGGCCTCGGCCACGCAGCCGGCGACACATTACTGAAGGAGGCGGCGACCCGCCTGAAGACCGTCGTCCGTGACCGCGACTCGATCGCAAGATTCGGCGGGGACGAATTCGGAATCATTCTCGAACCCTTGAAGTCGGTGGACGAAGCAATCGTACCGGCCAATAGAATCATCCATGAACTGACCAAAGAATTCAGCATCGATGGGGTCAGCGCACGCGTCGGTGCCAGCATCGGCATTGCGCTTTCAGGCCAGGGCGAGGAAGACCCGTCCGAATTGCTCAGACATGCTGACATCGCAATGTATATCGCCAAGGGCAAGGGCAGTTCACACTTGCATGTATACGATTCTGAAGAGGATTCGTTTCAGCAGGAGCACCTGCATTTCGAAAACGACCTTTGGTATGCAGCCGAGCGCGACCAGTTGCAACTCCACTACCAGCCCATTGTCGATCTCGAAAGTCGGAAGATCGTGTCGCTCGAAGCGCTTGTCAGGTGGTTGCATCCTATCGAGGGCCTGCTCTCTCCCGACCAGTTCATCGCTCTGGGCGAGGAAACGGGTGCCATCGCCCGGATCGGAGAATGGGTCGCGCAACGCGCCTGCCGGGACTTTGCCCACCTGCAGTTAGCGCTGGGTGATCGCTGCCCCGGCACAATTGCCATCAATGTCTCGGATGCCGAGTTCCGCTTCGGGGATCCGATTTCCAGCATTCGTGATGCTTGCGAGCAATCGAATATCCGCGCCGAATCGATCGAGATTGAAGTGACAGAAAGCCTGCTGACGCTGCAACCCGATGCGCTCTACCAGATCAGCAGTCTGGGTCACCCAATCGCAATTGATGACTTCGGCACGGGCTACGCCTCACTTGACCGCCTCCGCATGGTGCCGTTCGACGCCATAAAGATCGACCGCTCATTCATTGCCAGCTTGCGGAAATCCAGGGTCGACCGCAGCATCATCGAAGCCGTTATCCATATCGGCCGCAGTCTCGATGTGCAGGTTGTTGCCGAGGGCATAGAGCTTGAGGATGACGCCGGCGCGTTACTGGAAATGGGATGCCGGCTAGGTCAGGGCTATCTCTTCTCCGCGCCACGGACATTCAATGAGATCCAGACGATGATCGATCGAACCGGAATAGTCCGCCTTCCCTGAACCGCTGTGTTTCTGGCCCCACCCGTCGCTATCGAAGGATTACATCACCTGACTGAATTGCCCGATCACCGGGTCGACATCGAATTGGTCACGAAACAGGGGCGCTTCACCGCGAACAGTCAGCTGCAACGGAATGGACGTCGGCCCCCGATCTTCCCGCGTGGCAGGAACATACAGTTGCAGGTCTCCAGCCAGAACCGTGCCTTCCTCGGCATCACCCGGAGCGCGGAAGCTGATCAACACTCGACCGGCAGTACCGTCGCGACTGGCTTCTACAACAACATTCGCCCAGTCCTCGCTCTCGTCGAGACCGGGCTTGATCTCCACGCCAGAGAGACTTCCCACAAGCAAAACCAGCTCACGGCCGGACCCTGCCGGAAGGACGACGCTGATACGCTCGACCTGCTGGCCCCTGCATTCGATATCGATTGCGCCCGGGACGCGCGCCGTTTCGGGCGCACGATATGCGAGCAATACTCCGTCGGGCAGAGTAACCGTATCCTCCGCCGTGTCCAGCACACAGGCATCAGTAGCAACCACCCGCAAGGGCAGCAGTACCAGGGCTGTCAGCATGGTGGCGTAGGTGAATCCCGCTTTCATTTTGCGTTCAGTTCGCTCGACGGAATTGTCGACTGTTAGCATTGTAATCTACCGTCGGCAATAATGCGAAATCCATCCTTTCGGTGCGAATCGAGTAGCATGTCAAGTCAGGACTTCCCGAATGGATTGCCGAGGATGACCCGGCCGAACCAACAGGCTGCCGAACTCGAGGCCTTGATCAGGCAATGTGCCGATCGCGGCGAGGCATCGCTGGCCAGCCTGCTGCCCCTGGTCTACGACGAATTGCGGGCACTGGCCGCCCGCCAGCTTTCACGGCAACGTCCTGACCATACCCTGCAACCCACCGCCCTGATCAACGAGGCCTACCTGCGCCTGGCCGGCCAGGACTACGAAAACTGGCAATCCCGACGCGAATTCGTCTTGATCGCCGCAACCGTCATGCGGCATGTGCTGGTCGACTACGCGCGCCAGCGCACGGCCCAGAAGCGCCCGCAGGCGAAACAGCAACTCGATATCGACGACATCGACCCGGGCCAGGCATTCGGCAGCGAGCTGATTGCCATCGATGAAGTGCTCGAACAGCTCGGTGCCATCGACGAGCGCCAGGCCAGGATCGTCGAGCTTCGCTACTTTGCCGGCCTGAGCATGGAAGAAACCGCCAACACGCTCGAGGTGTCGCGTTCAACAGTCGCCCGGGAATGGCGGATGGCGCGAGCCTGGCTCAAACGCCGCCTTTCCGAGGAATGAATCAGCGCAGCTCGGGTTCGACGGCCTCGAATTTCGTGGCAATTCGCTCTCGCAGTTCCGACCATTCATCGCCCGCCTGCCCCCCCAGCGACTCCAGCGCCAGACGGTAGCTTTCTGCAGCCTCGGAAAGTTTTCCCTGCACCACCCGCGCCCCGCCCTGCACTTCCAGCGCAGAGGCGAAGTACAGGGTTTCCACGCCGCCAAGGCGCCGATGCCGGCGTTCTAGATCCGGCAAGATCTCGTCGATCAGGCGCTCAGCCTGCTCCGGATCACCGGCACGCAACTGCAACGCGGCGAGGTTGGTCATCGATAAACGAAACAGATAATGATCCGGCCCGGACGTATCCTTGATCATGCGGGCCGCTCGATCGAAAGCATCCATGCTCTCCTCGAGACGACCCAGGCGCGACAGCGCTACGCCGAAATTGCCGATGGTATTGGCCAGTCGCTGACTCGGCCCGACCATCCGCTGATAATCCTCAATCAGTGTGGCGAACTGCTCGACCGCAGTTTCCGGATCGTCGAGCATCACAGCCGTGGCATGCACGTAGCGCCCGCGCAGCCGACGCAGGTCATCCGGCCCGAACTGCGCTTCGGACAAAGCCAGGACCGCCAGGGCGTTGTCCTGCGCGGCCGCGGCGTTTCCCGCAGCCACGTGGGCACCAACCAGGGCGGCCCGCGCCTCGAACAGCAGCTCGCGATCCGATTCCGAACTGTCCTGCAGTGCCTCGATGATTTCCTCGAGTTCGGCAATCACCTGAGGGGGTGAGGCGTCCATCAGATTGGCCTGGTTACGCAACTTGCGAATGCGGACGCGTATGACATCGCGGCCGTGTTCGCCCCCGGCAAGGGCGTAAGCATCCAGCGCCTGTTCGTCGATTGCGATCGACTCGAACGCGCGCCCGGCTGAGTCGTAGGCGGCACCAAGTGCAGCCAGAAGACTTGCCTGTTCCGCAATCTCGAGTTCGCCGAACAAGGCTGTGCGCGCCTGCTCGAGCAGGGGGATGGCACGCTCTCCCAGGCCGAGCGCGTTGTAGGCCTCGCCCAGGGCGATATGAATGGAACCGAGTACGGCCGGACTGGACTCAGCCGATTTCGCCAGATTGAGACGGCCCAGGTCGAGGATCTCGCGAACGGTCACTTCGCCACCGCGCGCGGGCAGGGAGTTGGCCCCGGCCAGGAGATCGTTCATGAAACCGGTAACCGCCTCGGCCCGATCGCGCTCGCTGGCGATGCGTTCGAGTTGCGCTTCGCGGTCAAGCAGATAAACGGCCAGCAGGATGAGCCCGGCGCCCACGGCAGCCACAGCCATCCGATGCCGGCGCAGAAACAGGCCCGCACGATGAACCCGACCGCCATCCCGGGCGGTGACCGGCCGCAACACCTGCCACCGTCGCAGATCGTCGGCCAGGGCCCGGACCGAATCGTAACGCTCGGCGGGCCGTGTGCGCATGGCTTTGTGGACAACCGTGGCAAGATCGGCGGAAACGGCATCGGAAGCCACCTGATTCACCGGCGGGAAGCGACCCGACAGCACGGCCGCCATCAGTGTCGCTCCGTCCTCGATCCCGGCAAAGGGATGATGCCCGCTGATCAGTTCATACAGCAGCACACCGAGCGAGTAGACATCGGTTGCCGCACTCAGATCCTCGCCGCGAATCTGTTCCGGACTGGCCCACGCCAGGGTCATCTCGTGATCGGTTTCGTTATCATCCTCCGCGGGCTCCTGCCTTGCATCGAGCAGGCTCGCCACACCAAAATCCAGCAGCTTGGGCTCACCGTCTTCAGTCACCAGGATATTCGAGGGCTTGAGATCGCGATGGATCACCATGTGCCGGTGGGCGTAGTCGACCGCCTCGCAAACCTTCAGGAACAGCGCGATGCATTCATTTCTCGTCCGACCCGCTCGGGCGCACCAGCGATCGATCGGCTCGCCTTCGACATACTCGGTCGCCAGAAATGGGCGGCCCTCGGCAGTGACACCGCCGTCGATCAGGTGAGCAATCCAGGGGTGATTCAGGCGCGAGAGGATGCTGCGCTCGGTGGCGAAACGATGTGCGACCGCCTCGTTGCGGCTCTCGCTCAGATTGAGCAGCTTGAAGGCCACCGGCTGGCGCAGATCGCCGTCCACGCGCTCTGCCAGGTAAACAATGCCCATGCCGCCGTAGCCGACCCGGCGGATCAAGCGATAGTTGCGCGGCAACGGAACTTCCAGCGACACGCTCCTCAGCGCATCCCGAGCGGCCGATTGAAAACTCTCGGGAACATCGTCGGCGCTATCGTCGGCCCCGGCGGCGATCAGCCAGTCGACCTCACGACGCAAGTCTGCGTCATCACCACATCGCTGGTCGAGCAGTTGCTGACGTTCATCCGGCGCACATTCCAGTGCCGCCAGCGCAATGGCCTTGGCCGTTCGGTAACGATTTGCCTCGGATTGCGTGTTCATCGGGCCCGCCGACATCCCACAACAAGGCTACAGGGTACGTCAGGCCGCAAGGACTCGCCAGCCTGACCTGCCGGGTTCAGCGTGACTTCTCGCCGGAACGCATTCGAGAAGTGCGGACCTCCACGTAGACCCGGCTATTCTCCGGTGTGGACTCCCCTTCGCCGTTGGCAACCGACAGGGTACCGGTACGGCCTTCGTGGACACCGATCATGGAATCAGCCAGATGCTCCCACTGCCCGTTTTCCAGTTGATGGATCGAGAAATCGACCCAGATTGCGCCTTCGGGCGCGCCTTCGCCCGGCCCGGGGGGATCGACCTGAACATCGAGTTTCCAGCCCGATTGTCCATCGGCATCCTCGAATGCGATGCTGGCCGGCTCGCCGGCATCGACGACCAATAGCGGGTCATCGCGGTGCTCTCCCTCGATCCAGACTTTCATCTCGAGCATGTACTTTTCGACATCCGAGGCCGACGCACTACCGGCAAGGGCCAGCAGTGACAGGATCAGCAGCGTCGTGCGCAATTCAAGATTCACGGTTACGGAACCGCTCCGGCAGGATTTCAGTATCGGGCTGATCGGCACCTTCTTTCTGCACCGGCATCAGATCCATCTTGGACACGCCCAGCTTGACCGCCAGGCTCCCGGCGACATAGACCGAGGAATAGGTACCGACGATCACACCGATGATCAGCGTGAACGCGAAGGCGTGGATGATCTCGCCGCCAAAATAGAATAGTGCCGTCAGCACCAGCAGGGTGGTCAACGAAGTCATGATCGTTCGGCCCAACATCTGGTTGATGGCGAGGTTGGTCAGTTCCTTCGGGCTGCCCTTGCGGCGGGTCTGGAAATTCTCGCGCAGGCGGTCGTAGACGACAATGGTGTCATTGAGCGAGTAGCCGATCAGGGCCAGGATGGCGGCCACAACGGTCAGGTCAAAGCTGACCTGCAGGATCGACAGGACGCCGAGCACCACCAGGACGTCGTGGACCAGTGCGCCGACCGCACCGACGGCAAAGCGCCACTGGAAGCGGAAGGAAACGTAGATCAGCACGCCGATCAGCACGTAGAGCAGCGCCAGTCCGCCCTGCTCGGCCAGTTCCTGCCCGATCTGCGGGCCGACGAACTCGACACGGCGCATCTCGAGATCCGGCACGTTCTCCGACAGGGCCTCGAGTACCCGGGTGCTGAGATCCGCCCCGGACTCGCCGACATCGGAGGCCGGAATGCGGACGACGATGTCACTCGCTGTACCGAAGGTCTGGACCACGAAGTCATCGAAACCGGTGTCTTCCAGAATCTGGCGCACCTCGCTCAGCTCGGGAGCCTGCGGGTAGTGCAGCTCGATCAGCGTGCCGCCGGTGAAATCGAGACCGAAATTCAGGCCGCGGGCAAACAGGGAGACGATGCCGCCAACCAGGATAAGGGCCGACAGCACCAGTGCCAGGTTGCTGTAGCGCAGGAAATTGATCTTGGTGTCGCTTTTGATGATGTCCATGACGATTCCGCGCTCCTCAAAGAGCCAGTGACTTGACGCGCTTGCGGCCGCCGTAGATCAGGCTGACAACGCCGCGCGTGCCAAGGATGGCCGTAAACATGGAGGTGACGATACCCAGACTGAGCGTGACGGCAAAGCCCTTGATCGGGCCGGTACCGAACATGAACAGCACGATGGCCGCAATCAGGGTCGTGACATTGGCGTCCGCGATGGTCGAGAAGGCTTTCTCGTAGCCGGCCCGGATCGAGGCCTGCGGCGTATTGCCGTTGCGCAATTCCTCGCGTATTCGCTCGAAGATGAGCACGTTGGCGTCGACCGCCATGCCGACCGTCAGCACGATGCCGGCGATGCCGGGCAGGGTCAGCGTCGCACCGAGCATCGACAGCAGCGCCACGATCAGCACCAGGTTTGCCGTCAGGGCCAGGTTCGCGACCAGGCCGAAGACCTTGTAGTAGACCGCCATGACGACCAGCACCAGGGCGAAGCCGATAATGACCGAACGGAAGCCCTGGTCGATATTGTCCTGCCCCAGGCTCGGACCGACGGTGCGCTCTTCGATGATCTGCATCGGCGCAGCCAAGGCGCCGGCACGCAGCAGCATGGCCAGCTGGGCCGCCTCGGTGGCCGATCCCAGGCCGGTGGTCTGGAAACGCTTACCGAAGGGCTCGCGCGTGACCGCGGCTGAGATCACTTCTTCGACCCGGCGGGTGGAGTGCACCTCTTCGCCATCGACCATCTTCGTTTCGGGCCGGTGCTCGATGAACACGACGGCCATGCGATTGCCGACATTCTCGCTGGTGTGGTCGAGCATGCGCCGGGCACCGGCGCCGTCGAGCGTGACCACCACATTGGGCTGGCCCGACTGCTGGTCGAAGCCGGCCGCGGCGCCGATCAGGTTGTCACCCGAGGCAATAACCTCGCGCGAAAGCAGGATCGGCTGTTCACTGCGATCGTAGTAAAGCCGGGAACCCGGCGGAATGCGCCCGGTGCGCTCGGCCTCGTAGGGGTCGTTCTGCTCGTCGACGGCGCGATACTCCACCGTGGCGGTCGCGCCCAGCACGCGCTTGGCCTGCGCGGTGTCCTGAACGCCCGGCAGCTGCACGACGATTCGATCGGCGCCCTGCTGCTGGATTACCGGCTCGGCCACGCCCAGCTCGTTGACGCGGTTGCGCAGGGTGGTGATGTTCTGCCTGAGCGCGTTCTGCTGGATTTCCTGCAGGTACTGCTCGTCGATGCTCGCGCGCAGGTTGAAGGTGTTCGAACCGTCGACCGACTCGAGCTCCAGTTCTTCGATCTCGCGCTCGATCAACTGGCGCCCCTCGTCGCGATCTTCGGCCGTACGCAGTTCGGCCACCACGTGGTTGCGATCAACCCGCACCGAGCGATAGCGAATGCCGCCATCGCGCAGGATGTTGCGCACATCGCTGACGTAGCTTTCCAACTGCTGGGTACGCGCGGCTTCCATGTCGACCTGCATCAGGAAGTGCACACCACCCTGCAGATCGAGGCCGAGCACCATCGGTTCCGCGCCCAGCACATCCAGCCATGCCGGCGTGGCTGGCGCCAGGTTGAGCGCGACCACGTATTCCTCACCCAGCGATTCCCGCAGCGCATCAGCTGCCCGCAGCTGCCGATCGGTGTCCTCGAAACGAATCAGCAATCGCTGCGGGGAGAACTCGGTGGGCCCGTGGGCAGCGCCCTCGGACTCCAGCACTCGCTCGACCTCACCCACCAGCTCCTGCTGCAGGTCGAAACCGCGCGAGGAAGACACCTGCACCGCAGGGTCGTCACCAAAGAGGTTGGGCAGTGCATAGAGGATTCCCAGGCCGAGTGCAATGACCAGCAGGGCGTACTTCCAGGGTGCGAATCGATTCATGGGTCGACTTCAGTTGTTGGTATCGGTTGGCGAGATCGGCACGATCAGTTGGCGGAATCGAAGGTGCCCTTGGGCACGACCTGGCCGATCGAGTGTTTCTGCACCTTGATCGTCACCTGATCGGACAACTGCAGTGAGACAAAACTCTCGCCCACTTCGGTGATCTTGCCGAGCATGCCCCCGGCAGTGACCACCTCGTCTCCCACCGACAGTCCGGCGACCAGTTCGCGGTGCTGCTTGTTGCGCTTCATCTGCGGCCGGATCAGCAGGAACCAGAAGATGACGACAATCAGGATCAACGGCAGCAGGCTGCCCAGCATCGAGGGCGCGTCGGCCGCCGCATCTTGCGCCATGGCGCTCGCAATCAGAAAATCCATGTTTCTAGGACCTCGGCTTGGTTCGGGTTCGGAAAATCTATGTGGGGTCGACCGTGGGCCGATCCAAACGACGAATTATCGCACAGTGGACCCGGGACAACCACACGCGATTGCCGCAGTAGCGCCGAAGCGGCCAGAATCTCAGTCCCCGCGCCGCCAGCCCTCGCGCAGCCGACGCGCCAATTCACCCAGGGCGCCGGCCTCGATCGCTTCACGCATCCGGCGCATCAGCTGCTGGTAGTAATACAGGTTGTGAATGGTGGCCAGGCGGTGGCCCAGGATTTCATTGCACTTGTTGAGATGCTTGAGATAGGCGCGCGAGAAATGCGTGCAGGTGTAGCAGTCGCAGTCGGGATCGACCGGGCCGGTATCGCTTTGGTGGCGAGCGTTGCGAATCTTCACCACGCCCCGGCTGGTGAACAGGTGGCCATTACGGGCATTGCGTGTGGGCATCACGCAATCGAACATATCCACGCCGCGGGCCACGGCCGCAAGCAGATCCTCCGGTCGGCCCACGCCCATCAGGTAGCGCGGATGCCGCTGCGGCAGCAGCGGGCAAGTCGACTCAAGGATGGCTTCGCGCTCGGCCTCGGGCTCGCCCACGCTCACCCCCCCGATGGCATAACCGTCGAAGCCGATCTCGATCAGGCTCTCGGCCGATCTGCGGCGCAATTGCGGGTACATGCCGCCCTGCACGATGCCGAACAACGCGGCGGGATTGTCGCCATGAGCCTGCTTCGAACGCTCGGCCCAGCGAAGGGAGCGCTCCATCGAATCACCTGCTTGTGCCTCGCTGGCCGGGTACGGGGTGCACTCATCGAAGATCATCACGATATCCGAGCCCAGCGCCCGCTGGACCGCCATTGACTCCTCCGGCCCGAGAAAAACCTTCGAGCCGTCCACCGGCGAGGCAAAGGTCACGCCCTGCTCGTCCATCTTTCTCAACCCGGCCAGGCTGAACACCTGGAAGCCGCCCGAATCGGTCAGGATCGGCCCCTCCCAGCCCATGAAATCATGCAGGTCGCCATGTGCCTCGATCACCCCGGTACCCGGCCGCAGCATCAGGTGAAAGGTGTTACCGAGAATGATCTCCGCACCGATCCCACGCAGTTCCTCAGGGGTCATCGCCTTGACCGTCCCGTAGGTCCCGACCGGCATGAACGCCGGCGTTTCCACAGTCCCCCGCTCGAAAGTCAATCGCCCGCGCCGGGCATCGCCATCCTTATCCAGCAGTTCGAACTTCATTCGCACTCGCTCACTAGTCTTTTCCTGAACCCTGAACCCTGAAACCGTCTTTTAACCAATAAACATCGCATCGCCATAACTGAAAAACCGGTACTCCGCCTCGACCGCATGCCGATAGGCCGCCAGCACATTTTCGCGGCCGGCAAAGGCACTGACCAGCATCAACAAGGTCGACCCCGGCAGATGGAAGTTGGTGATCATCGCATCGACCGCCCGAAATTCGTAACCGGGATAAATGAACAGGCGGCTGTTGCCCTCGAACGGTGCCAGCTCGCCCCCGGCAGCAGCCGTTTCCAGGGCGCGCACAGCCGTGGTGCCGACCGCCACGACCCGACCACCGCGCCTGCGGGCCGCCTCGACAGACTCGACCAGCTCCGGCGACACAGACAGCCATTCGGCATGCATGCGGTGCTCGGCCACGTCTTCGACCCGCACCGGCTGGAACGTGCCAGCGCCGACGTGCAAGGTACATTCGGCCCGGGTCACACCCTTTTCGTCGAGCCGATCGAAGATCGCCTGGTCGAAATGCAGTCCGGCGGTCGGCGCGGCCACTGCACCCGGCACCCGTGCGTACACCGTCTGGTAACGCTCACTGTCCATCGCCTCGTCGCCACGCTCGATATACGGCGGCAACGGCATATGCCCCGCGGCTTCGAGCAGGTCCGACCAGGCCGGGCCCTCGGCAACAGCCAGTCGCCAGAAATCGCCTTCCCGGCCCAGCACTTCCAGTTCGAAACGCTCATCGACCCGCAGTCGACTCCCCGCCGTTGGCTTGCGGTTGGCCCGCAGCTGCGCCACCGCCTCCCCTTCATCGACAACACGCTCGATCAGAATCTCGACGCGCCCGCCGCTTTGCTTGCGCGCCCATAATCGGGCGGGAATGACCCGCGTGTTGTTGAACACCAGCAGGTCTGCCGAATCGAGCAGGTCGGGCAGATCGGAGAACTGACGGTCGGCCCAGCGCCCGGACTCGCGCCCAAGCTGCAATAGGCGACTGGCCGAGCGTTCGGACAGCGGATACTGCGCAATCAGCCGCTCGGGCAATTCGTAGTGGAAGTCGGATAGCTTCATGCCAATGGGGGATCGGGCCGGCCGGCCATTGTAGCCCCGGCCGACGATGCTTTTCGCGGCCATCGAATCCGGCTATCCTGCGGACTTGAGCAAACGCCTGACCACGCATGACCAGCCAGACCACCCGTCCAGCATTCAACCCCGGTCAGTTCCGCGACCGCTTTCGCCTGCCCGAAGGTCGCGGCGACGGCCAGGCGGTCTACCTGTGCGGCAACTCGCTCGGCGCCCAGCCGCGGGCAGCCGCAGACGCAGTCGACGCCGAGCTGGAGCGCTGGGCACGCCTGGGGGTGGCCGGACATTTCGATGGACCGACGGCCTGGACCGAGTACCACCAGCTGCTCACTGCTTCCCTGGCCGGGTTGTGCGGCGCCCGGCCGGTCGAGGTGGTCGCTACCGGCACCCTGACGGCCAATCTGCACCAACTGTTGATCAGCTTCTATCGCCCACAGGACCAGCGCCGCCGCATCGTGATCGAGAAAGGCGCGTTTCCGTCCGACCGCTACGCAGTCGCATCCCAGGCCGCGCTGCACGGCCTCGATCCGGCCCACGACGTGGTCGAACTGGCACCACGCCGCGACGGCCTGCTGCACGAGGAAGACCTGGAGGACTACCTAGAACGCTACGGCGAGCAAGTGGCTCTGGTGCTCTGGCCCGGCGTGCAGTACGCCACCGGACAGGTGTTCGATCTGGGACGCGTCTGCCGCGCGACCCGCCGTGCCGGAGCCACGATCGGTCTGGACCTGGCCCACGCCATCGGCAACGTGCCACTGAATCTGCACGACGACGGCCCGGATTTCGCCGTCTGGTGCAGCTACAAATATCTCAATGCCGGGCCCGGCGCCATCGCCGGGTTGTTCGTGCATGAACGCCACGCCCACTTCGAAGGCCCGCGTCTGGCCGGCTGGTGGGGGCAGGATGTGCCGACGCGATTTCGCATGGCGCGGGAATTTCGCCCCGAGCGGGGTGCGCCCGGCTGGCAACTTTCCACCCTGCCAATCCTGGCCACGGCGCCGCTGCTCGCCTCGCTGCAGCTTTACGACGAAGCAGGCGGCATCGATCCCTTGCGCCGCGCTTCGCTCGACCTGAGTGGTCACCTGGCGAGGCGCATCCACGAGGAATTGGACGATCAAATCGAGATCATCACGCCGCTCGAACCCCAGCGTCGGGGCTGCCAGCTCAGCCTGCGGGTGCGCGCCGGCGAATCGGCCGGCCGCCGCCTGCTCGAACGCCTCGAGGCGCGCGGCGTGGTCTGTGACTGGCGCGGGCCGGATATCATCCGGGTGGCTCCGGCCCCGCTGTACAACACGTACGAGGACGTCGAGCATTTCGTCGAACTGAGCGACCGCCTGCTCGCCGCCGACAAGCACTGAATCCATGCAGCACAAGCGCATCAAGTTCGCCCTGGCGACACTGACACTCTCGGTGGTGATGGCCTTCGCCATCGGCCTGACCGACGCCGGTCAGGGTGCCGCATTTGCCCTGATCGAACGACTGGAGGGCTGGGTGGACCTGTACTTCTGGCCCGGTGTGCTGGGCTATGTATTGGCCTTCGCCATTCTGATCACTCTGACGCTGCCCATGGCCACGCTGTTCACCGTCACCGGGGGCTTCCTGTTCGGCGCGAGTATCGGTTCCGCCGCCGCTCTGGCCGGCATGACCCTGGGCGCCATGCTCACTTTCAGCATCATGCGGCTGCTCAAGGTGCGCGAGGACAGCACCGTCCTGCGCCACGGCCGGGCGCAGGCCCTGTTCGAACTGATGGATCGAAATGCCGTGTTCTACGTCACTCTGCTGCGTATCGTGCCGGTGGCGCCCTGTTTTGCCGTCAATGCCGGCGCCGCCATTACCCGCATCGATTTTCCACGCTTCACGATCGCGTCCCTGGTCGGACTGACGCCTTCGGCCATCGTCTACGGCGGTCTCGGGGCCGGCCTGGAAACCATACTCGAGGCACGCCGGGTGTTGTCACCGACGCTGCTACTCGAACCCAGGATCGGCTTGCCGTTGCTGGGCGTCGTCGTGCTGGTCGTGGCTTCCTGGCTGCTCAGGCGTCATCTGCCGGGGCTGAGCCCGGAAGCCTGAATACGACTTGGTCGTCGCTCTCGTGCCAGGGCTGACCGAATCGCTCCTCAAACGACCGGATGCATGGCTCAATGTCCGGAAGTTCTCGACTGTGCTCGAAGGGCCGCCGACGATGAAAGACCACGAAGCGATCCCCCGATGGCCCCTGTTCGAGCAAGTCGGACAGGAACACGAAACGTGCGAGTTCGATATCGTGGTCACCCTCGGGATCGAGCTCGCCCCAGGTCCAGTCGCTGCACAGTCCGCTGATCATACCGATCCGGACCGGCAGCTGATGGAATCGCTGGAACTGCGAGATCGCGGTGTTGTTGGACTCGAAGTACCACGGTGCCTCGATGATTTCCCAATTGCCGGGCTCGGCGGCCATGTCCGCATAGATCTCCGGCAACCGGACCGAGCTCATCAAGTCGTGGTAGACGCTACGCTCGAAGTCGTAGTCGACCTGGTAGCGGGCCGCGTTGGTGAACTGGTTTAAACCACGGTAGAGCTGCGGAAACGGACCGGCCAGGTAATGCGCCCAGACAAGTGCCGCCGCGATCGCGAAAGCAGCTGATCGCGCCATCGACCCCCAATTGGATCCGACGGCTGAAGGAATCCAGGCCGCACCGACGGCAACCAGCGCCAGCACCAGTGGCTGGGCAATGGCGCTGTAGCGCACCAGCACCAGCGCATTGTGAATCCAGGCCGGCTCCAGCAGAACGATCACCACCAACACCGCTGCCACCATCCAGGCCCAGTAAAGCAGGAAATACCGGTCCCGCCGCCAGAGTTGCCAGGCCCCGATACCGGCCAGCGCCAGCCCGATCAGGGCCACGGGATTGCCCGCCGTGCCCAGTGTCAACTCCCAGGCACGGACCAGGGTGATCCAGTCGGGTCGATCCATGCCCGCCTTGGCGGCAATCGACCACGGATCGGAAAGTATCGGCGGCAGCAGCAGCGCACAGCAGGCGACCGTGGTGGCTCCGCCGAGCAGCAGCAATCGTCCCAGCGGCCACCACCGCCGCTCGACCAGTCCGTGCTTCAGACCGGCCAGTCCGAACCAGGTCAGTGCTGCACCGGTGAACAACGCGCTGAGTGGGTGCAGCCAGGCAGCCAGTACCGCGCACACCGCGAAGACGACCGCCCGGCCCCGCCCACCTTCGTGCCACCAATGCCACAGCACGATCACCGCTACCAGGCCGAGCAGGACTGTCAACGCGTATGGCCGAACATAGCGCGAAAAATGCACCAGCAATGGGGAGATCGCGATCAAGGCGCCGAGCAGCAGGCGTTCGTATTTGCCCAGCCAGGCGGCGAGCAGCCGCGGGATGACGACAATCGATGCACAGCCGGCCGCCAGCGGTAGAGCACGCATGTGCCACTCCTGCAGCCCGACCGTCTGCGCCAAGGCCTTGAACAGCAGGGTCAGCGGAATGCTGTGGTCGGCATGGCCCAGCGACAGGAAGATCTGGCGGTAGTCGGCTGTCATCAGCCGGTGCAGCGCGTGCCATTCGTCGTCGATCAGGATTTGCAGATGAAGCTGCCAGAATCGCAGCCAGAGACCGAAGCCCAGCACCAACAGCCATGCCAGAGCGCGAAAGGGTTCCCGGTCGAATCGCTCGGCGATCATCCCGCCGGGGCACGGCTGATCAAGCCGAGGCGCTGGCCGAGAAAGCGGCACGAAACGCGCAAAACGCCCACACCGTAGGTTATCGAACGGCGAAAATCGATCGACGAAGCCTCGCCGAAGTAATGGGCCGGGCAAGTCACCTCGCCGATGCGGTATCCCTGCCCGAGCACCTGCGCCAGCATCTCGTTGTCGAAGACGAAGTCGTCGGAATTGGCATCCAGATCGATCGCACGCAGCACTTGGGCGGAAAAGGCGCGGTAACCGGTGTGGTACTCCGACAGTTTCGCCCCGGTGCACAGGTTCTGGAATGCCGTGAGCACGCGGTTGGCAACATACTTGTAAACCGGCATGCCGCCACGTATCGCACCGCCGCCGAGGATGCGTGAACCGAGCACGACCGGGAACAGGCCACTGGCGACCAGTTCAACCATGGCCGGAATCAAGCGCGGACTGTACTGGTAGTCGGGGTGCAGCATGACGACGATGTCGGCGTCCAGTTCCAGCGCCTTGCGGTAACAGGTCTTCTGATTGCCACCGTAGCCGCGATTACGATCGTGCTGGATCACGTGCTCGATGCCGAGCGAGCGCGCCAGACCAGCCGTGTCGTCCTGGCTGGCGTCATCGACCAGCACGATCTCGTCGACGACGTCGCGCGGCACCTCCGACAGCGTTTTCTCCAGCGTCCTGACTGCATTGTAGGCAGGCATGACGACGACCACCCTGTGCTGCCTGATCATCGATTTCGCGACCTTCTGGTTGCGGTTAACGGAACCAATGACGGTTCGGCCGGCCGCGCGGGCCGGCCGAACCGCCCGAACTCATCTACTGGCAGGTCACGCGCGATGTCAGCTTGCTGGTGGTGACCTCGGCCGAATACTCCTGGTTCAGCGGCGGCAGGGACTGGAACTCGAAGATCTCCGTTGCCGAGTCTTCGCTGTCGTAAACCCGCGAATACGCGCCGACTGTTTCAATACTGATCTCGGATTCTTCACAGCCCGGACAGAAACCGCGCAGCTCGAGCAGGTCGAGATCCTCGGCCAGCGGCCCGTCGCCGCGACCGGACGTGATCACCCAGCGGCCAACACCCACCTCGTCGAAGTAATATCGAATGTGCGCCTGAGCCTCTGCGGTCACCATCATGGTCGTGCCTCCGACAGCCATGTCGGGCGGCGACCAGGTGCCGGTGTAGCTGACGGGCTCAGCATTGACTTCCGGACAGGTCTGACCGATGACCGGCGACATACGCTCGGATCCGTGCCGGCCATTGACACGCCAGGACACCATCATGTCGTCCGCCCCGATACGCGTCAGGCTGACCCGCCCCACGGTATCGATATTGTTGCGATTTCCCAGGCTGGTGGTGCGCAACAGGCCGGCGGTCCAGGATGAACGGTCATCGGCAACACTGCCCACGGCGTTGTAAAAGGTCGGGACACCCGCGTCGTCGTAGGTGTACCAGATAGCGGTGCCGGTCGCCCCGGCATTCCAGTCTATGCCCTGGTTGGTCTCACGGAATTTCGGGCTCCAGACCGAAAAGCGCGGCGGCATTCCGCTGCTTTCACTGAAACTGGCGGTCACCCTGACCCGCTTCTCGGTGGTAGTGGTATTGTCCAGAACCACGAAATAGCGGCCCGGGAAGAGCGGCTGTCCGACGGCCGGCAGGTCGAACTCGACCCCATCAGCGGAAGAAGCCCCCGATGCCAGAGCGGTACTGTCCGGAGCGTCCGGCGTATCAGGCTCCGACTCGGCCAACTCGTCGAAGTCGAGTCGTTGAATGGCCACATCGACGCCTTCCTGTCCCTGGACCGAAATGCTCAGGTCTTCGGCGGTGTCGGGCACGTCAATGTACAAACGGCGGTGGCTGGTATTGCCCGGCACCACCACCGGCATGGTTTCCTCGGCAAACATTGCCGTCGTTGGTGTCCCGAGCTGGGCCGTTCTCGTCATGAAGACCGGAACGACCCCGAGATAACTGGAATCATCCGGCGTGCCGCGCACACCAAGCGCACCGAACCAGCGCTCGTTGCGCCGCATTCTGGGCTCATCCCAGTAAAGATCCAGCTCAAGCGTTCCCGCTTCGTGAGCCCCGGGGCCGGATACCACCAGGCTGGGATTATTACTTGCCGGTAGCACCGCCCAATCGAGCTCGACGTCGTCGGATGGTCCCGATGCGCTCCAGTTCTGTACCAGGATCCACCATTGACCGGAAGCTGGAGACTCGATCAGGCATTCTTCAAGTTCTTCAGGACTGGTGGATCTGCATTGCTCTTCGGATTCATCCGCCTCGCCGTTTCCGTTGTCGTCACGGCCGACAAACAGATCGATATCGGTCGCATCGGAAGACACTACTTCGGCGATCAGCATCAGCGTGTCATCCGGGACATCCGCCAGGAATGTACGCAGACCATCACTGTCCTGATAGGGATCGTCACGAGAATCATCCTGCGGCAGAGAGAAAGATTCACGCTCGGGCTTGACCAGCGCACTGGTTCGGAATACAGGCTCCGTCAGCACGCCTGCTGAAACGGAGACATTCTCCTGACCTCTATTGTCCGAGACTTCCAATTGCAACTCGTCAGGCAATTCAATTGCAGCAGACTGCACTCCAAGCGTCAGCTTCTGAACAGAAAACGCGCCACTGGAAGGAGTCAGCAGAATCGACGCTTCACCCAGAGCACCCGTGGGCAGCGCTTCGGCATTGACTTCGATCGACAATTGCTGGCGCTCACCCTCGGCCAGCGTGAAACTCTGGGGTGAGACCGTGACTGAAATATCGCCCTGGACGGACACGTCCCAGGACCCGCCGCCCAGTGCCTCAACGGTCCGCTCGAAGGTGCATGAGCCCGCGCATTCCTGATCCCAGAGCCCCGAAAGATTGAGCTTGCGCGGGTCGCCGCCCGTCGCGGGATTGGCCGACGAGAAATCATTGCGGGTGATGGGCAGGAACAGACCCGCGTCAGCGGCGCGATCGACGCGCACACGACCTGCTCCGCGGTCGAAAAATGTTGCCGCACCATCACCATATCTCAGGGGATCGGTCTCGGACGTGGTCTCGAGAGCGGACTGAATGATATCGAGAGTCCACTCCGGATGAATCGATTTCAGCAATGCAACCGCCCCGGCTACGTGTGGACTCGCCATCGAGGTACCGCTGCTGAACGCCAGCGATTCAGGACCGTCATGCCAGCCGGCCGCAATATTTGAGCCTGGCGCCACGACGTTGGGCTTCATCACTCCCGGATATTCCACCGGGCCGCGTGCCGAGAAGCCGCTCACGAGATCCTGCCAGTCGGCATTTCGTATTGCGTAACCGTCTGCGAACAGCGTTGCCGTTGGTTCATTCGCGGCGGCAATTGCCGCAATCGACGCGGTACCGTCTTCCAGGCTCATCATTGCCGCAGGAATCGCGGACTGCGACAACCCGCCCATGACGATCGGCGGACCTTCGACGTCATTGAAGACCAACACCGCGACTGCACCCGCCTGCGCCGCGTTGCTCACCTTGGTCTCGAAGGTACAATGACCACGCTGCAGAAATGCGATGGCGCCGTCCAGTGCATCAGCCTGGAATGAAGAGCAGGCGAACAGATCACCACTAACGTCATCGACCGACACGACCGGGGCGGAAATCATTCCGGAAACCTCCGGACCATTGCCGTGAATGACAAATCGATCTTCCAGGTCGGCTACTGTCGCCCGATCACCCACCAGGCGGCCGTGTGTCGAACTGCCAACCGCGAAGGTCCACGGCGCATCGGCCGGTGATCCAACCGTTCCCGGAGCCGGCCCTTCATTGCCCGCCGATGTCACGAAAGCGATGCCTGCCGACCAGATGTTCAACAGCCAGCTGCTGCTGCTCCATGGATCGGAGGGGGAACCGCCAATCGAGTAATTGATGACGTCGACGCCGTCAGTGATGGCCTGCTCCCAGGCATCCACAATGGCACTGCCTTCGCACTGATCGTCCAGGTCATCATCGGTGGGATGGTCCTTGTAGCAGACCTTGTAGGAAATAATGTTGGCATGCGGCGCCACACCGGTCGTATCGAAGACGTAAGGACCCGTACTGGAGAGGGTGTATTCAATCGGAACACCGGCTGCGGTGGATGCAACATGCGTTCCATGACCGTCCGGGTCCTTGCCCTTCGTTTCCTCGACAGTGAAATCGTAGACACCAACCAGCTTGTTATTACATGCAACCGTGGCCTTCGAGCACTCACCAAGTTGCGATTCGTACGGGTTGGAAAAAACATGCCCGGAAGCGAGGTCATCATCGGAGAAATACTGGTGATCCCAATTGATCCCACTGTCGATGATGCCGATGACGGTTCCCTCACCGCCGTTGGCGGGCAAGCCACCCACGCCTGCATGGACATTGCGGGCACCGATGACTTCCGGCCCGGCATCCAACTCCAGTTTGTGAGCCAGCACGGGTCTGATGGCACGCACGCCGGGCAGCTTCGCCAATTGCCCGACTTCCTTTTTGCTCATTACAGCGACGAAACCATTGAACACGTGATGGTAGGTGCTGGCGGCTTCGACGGTTCGACCCAGTTCAACGCTCGCCCGATCGAGAACTCGATTCCTCTCCTGAGCCAGGTGGGCGACATAGGCTTGCACTTCCGGGGCGCGCGGGTCATAACCCGGTCGCCCGTTAAGATGGGGCGCCGTCGCCTGCATCGACTTGCCCACTGCACGCGGGCCCGATTCTGCTTGTAGCGAATGCACGGGCCCGCCTTCGAAAGCGAGTGCCGGCGGGTCGGCGAGTTCAACAAACCACTTGTCCGGCACGACCGTCGTTGGCTTGGCCGACGCAAATCCACCAACACCAAGCAGCAGAAGACCGAATAGTGCAGAAATCCTGATTTTTACCATCACTGAATTATCCTCGCCTGTTCCTTGTCAGGTTCAATTATCAACGGGCTGCCGCATGGTCACCAGTTCCTCGGCGCTAGTGGGATGTATTCCCAGGGTGCGGTCAAACTCGGCCTTGCTCAGACCGGCCCGGACCGCCACCGCAAAACCTTGCACGATCTCCGGGGCGTCGGGTCCGACCACGTGACAGCCGACTACCCGGTCGCTGGCATCGTCGACAAGGAGTTTCATCAGCCCCTTCTCGTCGCGTTGCCCGAGAGTATATTTCATTGGAGTAAAACTTGACCTGTAGACGCGCACGGCGGAAAGGTGTTCGCGGGCCTCGACCTCGGTCAGACCAACCGTTCCCACCGGAGGCTGGCTGAACACCGCCGCCGGCGTGTTGGCGTGATCGACGGGGCGATCCATGCCGCCGAACTGCGTGTCGGCAAAAGCATGACCTTCCATCAAAGCCACTGGCGTCAAGTTGATGCGATCGGTCACGTCGCCGACAGCAAAGATGTTGTCGGCGCTGGTTCGGCTGTAGGCGTCCACCTCGATGCGATTCTCCGCGCCCATACGCACGCCCGCATCCTCCAGCCCGAGGCCCCAGGTATAGGGAGATCGTCCGGTGGCGAACATCACGCAGTCAAAAACCTGTCGGCGGTCGTCGGAAAAGGTCACTTCGATACCATCATTGGCCTGCTCGAGCCGCGCCGGGACGCAGTGATACTGGATGTCGATGCCGCGGCTGCGCATACCCGCCTCGACCGTCCCCCGCACATCGTCATCGAAGCCGCGCAGAATCAGATCGCGCCGATAGGCGAGCGTCACTTCGCTGCCCAGGCCGTTGAAGATGCCGGCAAACTCCACCGCGATGTAGCCGGCTCCGGCAATCAGCACGCGTTCCGGCAATTTCTCGAGGTGAAAGGCCTCATCGGATGTAATGGCCAGTTCCCGGCCGGGGATGTCGGGCAACCACGGCCGGCCGCCGGTGGCAATCAGGATCTTTTCAGCCGTAACCCGATCCTCGCCGACCGCAACGGTATGTTCATCCAGCAGCTGGCCGCGTCCCTGGTACAACTCGACGCCGGCGCTGTGGAGCAGCCGGTGATAGATACCCTCAAGGCGATCGATCTCGCGATCCTTGGCCGCAATCAGCGCCGGCCAGGAAAAGGCGGGCTCGCCGACTTTCCAGCCATAGCCGGCGGAATCGGCGAAGTGTTCGGAAAACTGCGAGGCATAAACCAGCAGCTTTTTCGGTACGCAGCCGCGGATCACACAGGTGCCTCCGACTCGCGATTCCTCGCAGATCGCAACGCGGGCGCCATGGCCGGCGGCAATGCGCGAGGCTCGAACGCCGCCCGAGCCGGCACCGATCACGAAGAGGTCAAAATCGAAGCGGGGCATGGGTCAGCCTTTTCTCCTGTTGCATCGAGTGGAATTGATTCAGATCATGCCCGCGCCGAGCCAGGCGGTAGAATGGTACCGCACCAGCCTGAACCATCGCTGACAACCCGAGCCCGACATGGAAGATCACTCAGCCAGCCACTTGCAGGAGGGTTTACTACAGGCCTTTACCGCGGCCGACTATCGCGTCGCGATGGCCGGCCACGAGCTGTCGATCCGCATTGGCCGCACGCATCCCGAACTCGACCGGGCGCTGGGCCATCGAGCCTGGGCCATCGTGACAGCCTGCAATCCGGGTGGCCGGCTGGCCGACGAAGATGACAACCAGCGCCGGCAGTTGGCACTCGAGCAAGCGATTGAAGAATTCGGCTGGCCGTATTGGCGGGGTCGGAATCTCGATCCGCAGAACGCGTGGCCCGAGGAGCCCTCGCTGTTGATCGTCGACGCCGATGTCGAAGCACTCATGCGCCTGGCTGCACGCTTCAGCCAGGTGGCCATCGTCACCGGGCGGCCGGGCGCGAGCGCCGAATTGAGGCCCTGCAGCTGATGCGAACCCTGCTGGAAGCCCACCAGGCCACGTTCGCCCGGTCCGGGGAGCCGGTCTTCCGGCCCGTCGATCTCGATCTCACCGGCGGCCAGGCGCAACTCGTACGCGGCACCAACGGCTCCGGCAAGACGACCCTGCTGCGCCTGCTGGCCGGCATTCTGAGACCGTCTTCGGGCACCGTCGCCCGGCATGCGTCGGTGGCTTTTCTCGGCCATCTGTCCGCATTCAAGAGTGACTTGAGCTGCCGCGAGAATCTCGATTTCTGGCGCCGCTTTCGCGCCACCAGCAGCGGACTCGACAACAACCGGGCGCTGGCGCGCGTCGGCCTGGCCGGACTCGGGCTACGCCCGTCCCGCACGCTCTCGGCCGGCCAGAAACGGCGCCTGGGTCTTGCCGGCCTGTTGGTGGCGCCAGCCGCAATCTGGCTGCTCGACGAGCCTTATGCCAGCCTGGACGATGCCGGCTGCGCCCTGGTCGACGAACTGCTCGCCGAGCACATCGGACGCGACGGCGCAGTGGTGCTCTCAACGCATCAACGCCTGCCCGAACTGAATTCCAGACCGGCGTCGCTCACGGTCGAGTCGCCCGAGGTGTCAGCATGAACCTGGCACCGGTTCCGGCCCTGCTGCGACGCGATCTGCGCCTGGCACTGCGCCATGGCGGCGAATCGCTGATGCCGCTGATCTTCCTGTTCGCAGTCGTGATTCTGATTCCGCTGGGCGTCGGTCCCGGCCCCAACCTGCTGGCCAGCATCGCGCCGGGCATGATCTGGGTGGCGGCGTTGCTTGCCAGTTTGCTCGCCCTGGAGCAGTTGTTCCGGCCCGATCTCGAGGACGGCACGCTCGAGCAATGGTGGCTGGCGCCCTGTGCACCGACTCTGCTGGTGCTTACGCGCCTGCTTGGTCACTGGCTGGTGACCGGCGTGCCAGTGATCCTGTTCGCGCCGCTGGCAGCCCAAATGCTGTATCTTCCAGTCGCGGGCCTGCCCACACTCATGCTCAGCCTGCTCATCGGCACGCCGATTCTCAGCCTGGTGGGCGGCCTGGCCGCGGCTCTGACCCTGGGAACGAACCGTGGGAGCGTGCTGCTGTCCATTCTGGTGTTCCCGATGGTCGTGCCGGTGTTGATTTTCGCCACTGGCGCGGTCGCGGCGGCCGCCGAGGGCTACTCGGCCGCGGCGCATCTCGGGCTGCTGACCGCATTGTTAATCCTGGCTGCTACGCTGGCTCCGCTGGCCATCACCGCTGCATTGAGACTGAACATCGAATGATATTCCAACGCCTCAAGGTCGGATTCCACAGACTCGGTTCGCCGCCGTTCTTCCACACGGTATGTCGAGTGCTCGCGCCCTGGCTGTGGGCAGGCTTTGCCGTGTGCGCAGCGGTTGGGCTCTACCAGGCGCTGTACGTGGTACCGCCGGACTACCAGCAGGGAGACAGCTTCCGCATCCTCTACATTCATGTGCCGGCGGCCTGGCAAGCCATGGCCGGCTACCTGATCATGTCAATGCTCGCGGTGATCGCGCTGGTCTGGCGCATCCGCACGGTCGAAATCATGGCGATGGCCGCCGCTCCGATCGGTGCGGCCTTCACCGCGCTGTGCCTGGCCACCGGCTCGCTCTGGGGCAAGCCGATGTGGGGCACCTGGTGGGCCTGGGACGCGCGCCTGACCTCGATGCTGGTGCTGCTGTTCATCTACCTGGGCATCATGGGCCTGTACGCGGCTTTCGACGATCGCCGCAAAGGTGCGCGCGTCGCCTGCATCCTGATATTGGTGGGCCTGGTCAACATTCCCCTGATTCACTTCTCGGTGGAATGGTGGACCACGCTGCACCAGGGTGCGACCATCCGCCTGATCGGCGAGTCGCGCATGCACCCGAGCATGTTGCCGCCACTGGTCTGGATGACCGTCGGCGTCAAGCTGATGTTCGGCGCCGCCCTGCTCGACCGCGCCCGCAATGATCTGCTCGATCAGGATCGACGCAAGCACTGGATTCACGACGTCATCGGAGCGCGCTCATGATTCCCGAACTCGACTATGCCTTTTATGTCTGGAGCAGTTATGCCTTGTTCGCCGTGGTCATCGGCTGGCAGTTCCTGCAGCCCCTGCTCAGGCGGCGGCGCATCCTGGCCGAACTGCGTGAAGAACTCGCCCTGAAAACCGGAAAATACGATGACCCCAACGCGTAAGAAGCGACTGGCCGTGGTGGCCCTCATCCTGGTCGGCGTCGGTACCGCCGCCGCGGTGGCCTTCACCGCGCTCAACGACAACATGCTCTACTTTGTCAGCCCCACTGACGTGCATGCCAACATGGCCCCACCGGACAAGCAGATCCGCCTCGGCGGCCTGGTCGCGGCTGGTTCCGTCGAACGCGATCAGGACAGCCTGGCGGTGTACTTCACGGTCACCGATGGTCGCCACGATGTTCCCGTGAGCTTCGAAGGCATCCTGCCCGACTTGTTCCGCGAAGGCCAGGGCGTGATCGCCCACGGCAGTCTCGACGAATCGGGCCACTTCCATGCCCATGAGGTTCTCGCGCGCCACGACGAGACCTATATGCCCCCGGAGGTGATGCGCTCACTCGAAGAGGCCGGCCATCCGGCGGAGGCTTCCGGACGATGATCGCCGAACTCGGCCAACTGTTCCTGATCCTGGCCCTGATTCTGGCCGCGCTGCTGGCCAGCCTGCCGATGGTGGGCGCCTGGCGCGGTAACGACGCCCTGATGAAGCTGGCGCCGTCGCTGGCGACCGGGCAATTCGTGTTCCTGGCCGGCGCCTTCGCCGCGCTGGCCACCGCCTTCATGCAGCACGATTTCACGGTCACCTACGTGGCCATGCATTCCAACCTGCTGCTGCCCTGGTACTACCGCCTGACCGCGGTATGGGGCAGCCACGAGGGCTCCCTCCTGCTCTGGATGCTGCTGCTCGGCGGCTGGACCCTGGCGGTGGCAGTTTTCTCGCGCTCGCTGCCGAAACACTTCGTTGCGCGCGTGCTGGCCGTGATGGGGTTCGTGTCGGTCGGCTTCCTGTTGTTCATCCTGCTCACCTCCAATCCCTTCGAGCGTATCCTTCCGGGTCCCATCGACGGCCGCGACCTCAACCCGTTGCTGCAGGACCCGGGCATGATTTTCCACCCGCCCCTGCTCTACATGGGCTATGTCGGTTTCGCGGTGGCGTTCGCCTTTGCCATTGCCGGGCTGATCGGCGGCAAGGTCGAGCGCGACTGGGTGCGCTGGGCCCGTCCCTGGACACTGGCGGCCTGGGCCTTTTTGACCTTCGGCATCGCGCTGGGCTCCTGGTGGGCCTACTACGAACTCGGCTGGGGCGGCTGGTGGTTCTGGGATCCGGTCGAGAACGCCTCCTTCATCCCCTGGCTGATCGGCACGGCCCTGATTCACACCCAGGCCGTCACTGAAAAGCGCGGCGCCTTCCCGGCCTGGACGGTGCTGCTGTCGATCGCCGCTTTCTCGATGTCTTTGCTGGGCACCTTCCTGGTCCGTTCCGGCGTACTCACATCGGTACACGCATTCGCCAACGACCCCGAACGCGGCCTGTTCATTCTCGCCTTCATGGGCGTGGTCACCGGCGGTGCCCTGCTGCTCTACGCCCTGCGCGCGCCGCGCATCATGACCGGCGAGGGATTCGACTGGATCAGTCGCGAATCGGCCCTCCTGCTCAACAACGTGTTCTTCACGGTGTCTGCCGCCATGGTGCTGCTGGGTACGCTCTATCCGCTCATCATCGACTTCATGGGCTGGGGCCAGATCTCCGTCGGGCCGCCTTATTTCGGCGCCATGTTCGTCATGCTGATGACACCAGTCGTGCTGCTGCTGCCCCTGGGGCCCTTCACGCGCTGGAAACGCGACGAGTTCAAGCGCATCGTCCGACCCCTGGTCTGGACCGCGCTGGGCGCAGTCGCCGCCGGGCTGGCTGTGAGTGCCTTGCTCGGCGCCTGGAACCTGCGCGCGGTCACCGGCTGGATCGGCGGTTTCTGGCTGATTGCCGGCGCCCTCGCCTGGGGCTTGCGAACCGGGCGGGCTGGCCGCTCCGGCCTGGCGCGTAGCCAACTCGGGATGATGCTTGCTCATGCCGGCGCCGGTGTATTCCTGATCGGCGCGGCCATGGTCGAGTCGACCACCTTCGAGCGCGACATTCGCATCGCTCCGGGCGAGAGCGTGGAAGCATCGGGCTACCGGTTCGAGCTCCATGAAGTGGTGCAGGTCAAGGGACCCAACTGGCGTGCCGACGAAGCCCGATTCACGATCTGGCGCGGCGAGCGCGAAGTGGCCGAGATGAATCCGCAGAAACGACGCTACCATCGCGGCGGCCAGGTCATGACCCAGGTGGCGCTAAAACCGGGCGTGTTCCGCGATCTTTATATCGCCCTGGGCGAGCCGCTCGGCCAGAGCGGCGCCTGGAGCGTGCGGGTACACGTCAAGCCCTTCGTGCGCTGGATCTGGGGCGGCGCCGTGCTTATCGGCCTGGGCGGCCTGCTGGCGGCCAGTGATCGCCGCTACCGCCAACTGGCTCGGCGCGAGAGCAGGCAAACGAGCCCGGCCCGAACGGTAGAGGCCGGCGCATGATCCGACTGCTCATCCCGCTGATCGTATTCGCCGGACTGGTTGCGTTGCTGATTGCCGGACTGCAGACCGGCGACGAACGCAAGCTGGTTCAGTCGCCGCTGATCGGCAAGCCGGTACCGGACTTCAGTCTGCCCGGCCTGCACGACCCGGATACTGTGCGAACGCGCGACGAACTGCTCGGCGAGCCCTTCATCCTCAACGTCTGGGGCAGCTGGTGCTGGGCCTGCCGGGTCGAGCACCCCTTCGTCGAGCGTCTTGGACAGGAGGCCGGGATTCCACTGGTTGGCTTCAATTGGAAGGACGAGCGCGCCGACGCACTCGAGTGGATCGAGCGCTTTGGCGATGCCTGGGACTTTCATCTGGTCGACTACGAGGGCCGCGTCGCTATCGACCTGGGTGTCTACGGTGCCCCCGAGACCTTCCTGATCGATCACCGTGGCATCATTCGCCACAAGCACATCGGGCCGATCGATGCGACGGTATTCGACGAGCTGCTGCGGCGGATCATGGAAATGCAGGCGGAGGCAGAGTGAGTTGTCAGTTGCCAGTTGCAAGTTGTAAGTGGGCGGTGGTGCTGGTCCTTGTGCCGCTGCTGGCGCTGGGGTCGGCGATCGAGCCCTATCCGTTCGAGTCGGAATTGCAGGAACAGCGCTTCAAGGCCCTGGCCGAAGAGCTGCGCTGCACCGTCTGCCAGAATCAGTCGCTGGCCGACTCCGATGCCCCGCTCGCCCGTGATCTGCGTGAAGAGCTGTTTCGCATGCTCCAGGACAACCGCAGCGACCAGGAAATCCGCAACTTCATGGTCGAGCGCTATGGCAACTATGTCCTCTACCGGCCACCCCTGGCCGGCCACACCCTGCTGTTGTGGGGCGGGCCAATCGTGCTTCTGGTCATCGGCCTGATCGCCGCCCTGATCGTCATTCGCAAACGGAGACAGGCGCTTTGAGTCAACCGGTCTTTTTGTTCACCGCTCTCGGCGCGGTGCTGCTGGCGCTCGGCTTCATCGTGCTGCCACTGCGAGGGCGCCAATCGCGCGCCCTGCTAATAGGCCTCGTGCTGGCCGTTCCCCTGGCCGCGCTGGGCCTGTACCTCTCAATCGGCACGCCGTCGGCCATTGATCCCGATACGGGAGAAGCGGGCCAGATTCGATCCGCGTTGGGTGATCTGGCCGGTCGGGCCCTCGAAGAGCCCGATCAGGCCGAGCACTGGACCCGGCTCGGCCTGGCCTACAAACGTCTGGAGGAATTTGACTCGGCCGAACACGCCTTCCGGCGCGCGCTCTATATCGACGAGAACAGCAATTTCCTCCGCGCCGAACTGGCCGAGACCCTGCTGTTCGCCTCCGGCCAGCCTGAGCTACCCGATGAAGCCCGGCAGTTGCTGCTGACCGCCGTGGAGGACGAGCCGAACCAGAAGGCTCTGTGGCTTCTGGGTCTGGATGCCTTCCAGCGTGGGGACTGGCCGATCGCCATCGAGCGACTGGATACCCTGGCAAGCACGCTCGAGCCGGGCAGCAGCGTGCGCGCTACGGTCGACGACTATCTGGCCCGGGCAAAATCACATTCCGGCCTGGTCAGTGAGCCAGCTGATGCGCTCGAAGGACCACTCCTGCAACTTGAAATCAGCATTGACGAGGCACTGGCACAGCGCCTCGACGGCAGTGAAGTGCTTTACGTCGTTGTGCGCGAGGCCAACGGCCCGAACGTGCCGCTGGCTGTTCGGCGATTGCAGGCGGGCGACCTGCCCGTGACGGTCACGATCGACGAGAGCGATGCCATGATGGCCGGAAGGGGCATCGGTTCTGTCGAGGCCGTCATCGTTACCGCCCGGGTTTCGTTCAGCGGGGACGCCAGAGCGGCCGACGGCGATCTGGAAGGCCGTTCGGCTATCCTGCCAATCCGCGACAACATGCAGGCGGAGGTGCACATTGACCAGGTGCTTTAAGTCCTGGGCGCTAGTGGCTGTTGTTCTCACCGCCTCGGCCTCGGCGTCCGCAGCAGGCGAGCCCTTCAATGAAGACAACAACAATCTCGAAGATCACGCCATCTGGGTGATCGAGTATGAAAACGACCTGTTCGTGGGAGAAGACCGCTACTACACCAACGGCATCCGCCTCTCACGCGTGGGTCAGGTTCGTACACCACCGAGCTGGCTGGCCCGGGTTGCGCGGCGGTTTCCGGGTATTGACGACGCCGACGCCCTGCCCTATCGCCTGTCAATCAACCATAATCTCTACACGCCGGCCGATATCGAAAACCCGGCCCTGCCGCCCGATGATCGCCCCTATGCAGGTTGGCTCAACGTCCAGTTCGCCACCGGAACGCTGAGCAAGCATGGTTCCGACCGGGTGCACGTCGGGCTGGGGCTGGTCGGGCCCTGGGCGCAGGGTGAAGGCGTCCAGAAGGTCATCCATTCCGCAATCGACTCTCCGGAACCGGTCGGCTGGGAGCACCAGATCCGCAACGAGGCCACTTTGCAGCTCGGCTACGATCGATTCCGGAGAATCTTCAGTACCAATAGTGAAGAAGGTCCGGGCATCGATGCCACCTGGCTCGGAGGCGTGGCTCTGGGCAATGCGCACACGCACGCGTCAATGGGGGCGTTCTTACGTGCCGGTTACAATCTCACGCCCGGCTACGGTCCGCCGCGCATTACGCCAGCCGTGTCCGGTGGCAGCTACTTCACGCCCAGCCGTTCGACTTCCTGGTACTTCTATACCGGCATCGAAGGGCGGCGAGTTTTCCGCAATTTATTCCTTGAAGGCAATACTTTCGGGGGTACCGAAGGCGTGTCGCGGGAACGCGAAGTGGGGGAGATATTCAGCGGATTCGTCTATACCAGCGGACCATTCCGAATGGCATACACCCACGTCTGGCGCTCACGCGAGTTCATTCGTCAGAAAGAGAGCACCAGCTACGGAGCGCTGTCTTTTTCGCTGTGGTGGTAGCTGGAATCAGAAGTCTGTCAGGGGCCTGGGTCGGCCGTAGAAAAAACCCTGCATCAGATCGATGCCGATTTCGCGGCATAGTTCAGCCGTTTGTTCTTCTTCCACCCCTTCGATCAAGGTGGAAACGCCCATACCGGATATCATCCGGTTGAGATCATCAAGCAGTCGATAGCGCGGCGATTCGCGACCACTCAAGTCGCGGATCAGGCTCATGTCGAACTTGAGAAAGTCCGGCGGCACTTCGACCAGCTCCAGCAGCCGGGCTTGACCGGCGCCAAAATCATCGTAAGCCAGGCGAATATTCAGGCGTTCCAGCTCCTGCTTGACCTCCGCCATGGCACCCAGGTCGGTGACCGCCGATTCGTGGACCTCGAACACCAGCTCCAGATCGGGATATTCCTGTCGCAGATCCTGCAGTTCATCCATCAAGGCCGGCATGTCCTCACATTCGGCCGGGTGGTTGTTGAAAAACAACGGCTGAGTCAAGCCCACCCGGGCAGCTTCGGCAAAACTGGAACGCCGCAGCAGTCGGCTCAGGCGCACCTCGGTGTTGAGCGCAGCAGCCAGGGCAAATAGCTGGCCCGGTCCCTGATCGAGCTGGGGATGCTGGCTGCGCCCGAGCAGTTCGATGGCGAAGGGATCTCCTTCCGCGGTGACGATCGCCTGTCCGAAACCAGTCACGCGCTCGTTCTCAAGCAGGTCGAAAAAAGCCGGCATGTGCAGCGGAAAGTCGCGCGGCAATGCCGCCATACCAACCACGGTCTCCTCGCCGGTCCTGATGCCGCGCTGGTCCGATATCTGGTCATCGGCCATCAGCCTGAACTCATGGTCGGCCAGGTGAAGGACATCACCGACGTGCAGCCGCGTCGGTTCAATCACGCGCCGGTGATTGACGAAGGTGCCGTTGGTACTGCCCAGATCCTGGACAATCAGGGCCTTGCCATCCCGATCGAGCTGCGCGTGCAGGCGCGAAAGCCGGTCGACCGAAAGCTGGACCGCGCAGTCGGGATGCCGGCCAATCGTGGCGGGGAACTCGTCCAGACTCACATGGCGAGGTAGATTGGAATCCTTGCCCGAGCTTTCGAGATAAAAGCGCTGCGTCATCGGGTCCCCGGCGCGATTTCTTGCCGGCCAGTATCGGTGCAACACCATTGTGGCGCAAGCGGCGGATACGCTAAACCGCAATGTATTTGACAATCATTCGCATTCATGAAATCATTGTGCCATGTATGTCTGTCTCTGCAATGCGGTCACGGAGCGACGGATTCGGGAGCTGGTTGCCGCCGGCTACCGATCGCTCGACGAAATCCAGCTGCTGACCGGCTGCGCCGATACCTGCGGCAGTTGCCATGATCACGCCGAAGCGGTCATCGCCTCGGCGCTTGCCGCACCCGCCCTGCCCGTAATGTCCATCGAAACCCACTCTGGCCAGCTTCACTCACCGGCGTTATCCTAGGGGTTCAGCTCAACACTGGATCCCGGACATGAAAGGCGACCGCAAGATTATCGATATCCTCAACCAGGCACTCAAGGCCGAACTGACCGCCATCAACCAGTATTTCCTTCACTCGCGGATGTACGAAGACTGGGGGCTGAACCGGCTCTCCGAAATGGAATACGAGGAATCGATCGACGAGATGAAGCACGCCGATCACATCATCAAGCGCATCCTGTTCCTCGAAGGCCTGCCGAATCTCCAGGATCTCGGCCACCTGCTGATCGGCGAGAATCCGGTCGAATGCCTGCAGAATGATCTCAAGCTCGAGTATGAAGCGCTCGACATGTACAAGGCTGCGGTCAAGGAATGCGAAGCCGTCGGCGATTACGCCACACGCGATCTGTTCGAGGATCTGATCCGGGACGAGGAAGGCCATGCCGACTTCCTCGAGACCCAGCTCGGCCTGATCGACCGCATCGGCGAGGAACGCTATCTGCAATCGCAGATGGGCGAGCAGGAAGTGGGCGACTGAACCGCTACAGGCTTCGTCCAGACGAGTCGAAGCCACGAAACGCCTGGGCTACATAGAGCGTTCGCTGGTTGGCTGGTTAGCTGGTTCGGCATCCGACAAGAAGGCAGGCCCGCGTCGTGCGCAAGGATTTCACCAGGCGACGCGGGCCCTTCACACTTAACACTTCACACTTTTTTCCACCCGATTCAATCCCCGCACCAACTTCTCCACCAACTCGTCCACCTGCGCCTCGTTGATGATCAGTGGCGGGCAGATGGCGAGGGTGTCGCCCGGTAGCGCCCTGACGATCAACCCTTCTTCCAGGCAGGCCGCTGCAGCCTTGAAGGCGATCTTTGCTTCGGCCGGGAATCGCTCGTGGGATTCTCGATCGGCCACCAGTTCCACACCGGCGATCAGGCTTTTACCGCGCACGTCACCGACCAGAGGGTGTTCCCGCACGCGCGCCAGCCCGGCCTCCAGCAGCTCGCCCATTCTGGCCGCATGCGCCATGATGCCGCGTTCTTCCATCAGCTCCAGGTTACGCAGCGCCACGGCCGCCGCCACAGGGTGTCCCGCATAAGTCAGGCCGTGCGCGAACAGGCCTATCTCGCCCGAGGCCTCGGTAATGGCCTCGTACATGAACGGCGGCACAGCCACGGCCGAAATCGGCTGATAGGCCGATGACAGGGCCTTGGCCAGGGTCATGGTGGCCGGCTCGATGTTCCAGGTCTGGCAGCCAAAATCATTGCCGGTACGACCAAACCCGCATACCACTTCGTCATCGATCAGCAGGATGTCGTTATCGCGCAGGATCGGCTGGATCTTCTCGAAGTAGCCTTTCGGTGGCGGGATCACACCGCCGGCAGCCATCAGCGGCTCGGCAATCATGGCCGCGATGTGATCGGCACCCTCGCGCTCGATGACCTCGGCCAGCTCATCGGCCAGGCGTTGGGAAAAATCCTCCTCGCTCTCGCCGGGTAGCGCCTGACGGTAGTGATACGGAGCGGTCAGATGAATGACATCGTCGCCGGGCAGATCGAAGTGCTTGTGGAAGGCCGGCAGGCCGGTCAGCGCCGCCGAGGCCAGCGTCACGCCGTGATAGGCGTTGCCCCTGGAGAGAATCTTCTTCTTGTTGGGCTTGCCGATAGCGTTGAAGTAATAGCGGATCAACTTGACCTGGGTGTCGTTGGCATCCGAGCCCGAGCAGCCGAATAGAAAGCGGGCACCTTCGATCGGCACCCATTCGGCCAGCTTGGCGGCAAGTCGGATGCTCGGTTCGTTGGCCTTGCCGGCAAACAGCGGCCCATAGCTGAACGTTTCCATTTGCTTGCGGGCCGCCTCGACGAGCTCGGGCTCGCCATAGCCCAGCGCGGTGCACCACAGGCCGGCCATGCCTTCCAGATAACGCCGCCCTTCGCTGTCATGGACATGCACGCCCTCGCCGCGCTGCCAGACCAGCGGACCGGTCCGTCCGTGGGTCTTCAGATCGGTGGAAGGGTGAAACAGGTGATCGAGGTCGAGTTGGCCAAGCGCGTCAGTAGACATGGTGGTCTCGGGAATATGGCGAATCAACGGCGATGATAACGCCGAACCCGGGATTGATCCGCCCGGTCTCAGCCGAGGCGGCTTTTGAGTGCGCTGACCGCAGCGAACGCGTTGCGGGCCAACTGATGCCGATCCGACAGCGTGACTCCCTCGGTCGGGATTGGCTGTCCGAAGATCAGGCGAATTCGGCCGGGGCGAATGGCAAATCCGCCCGGCGGCATGACCTGACCACTGCCCTCGATGGCGACCGGAACGACCGGCACGCCGGCCCTGATCGCGGCGCGCAAGGCGCCAGCCTTGAAGGGACGCACACGGCCGTCGTGACCACGCGTACCCTCCGGAAAGGCGACCAGGCTGTGACCTTCTTGCAGCAGCTCGGCAGCCCGTTCGAGCTGCCTGGTCACACTGACCGAATCACCCCGCCGGAGCAGGATCATGCCCATCGCCTTCGTATACCCGCCCAGAAATGGCACCTTGCCGAGCGAGGCCTTGAGCATGAAGCGAAGCGGGACGGGAACGGCCATGAACAGTGCACAGATGTCGATCATCGACTGATGGTTGGCCACGAACAAATGCGGGCGTGAAAAATCGACTTTCTCCGACCCGGCGATTTCCAGCCGGGCTCCAGCACCCAGCAACAGACCCGGCGCCCAAAACCATGCGGCCATGCGCAGGGGAATGCGTTCGCTGCCGGTGACCAGGCGGACCAGCAGCGCCAGACTGATGCCACCGGCCGACCACAGCAGGGTCACGATCAGTTGTAGCGCGTTGATCGGTAACCACAGCCACTCGGGAACCAGTCGCAGTCGCTGCCAGCGACGGCCGACCGAACCCGCCATGCCTTGAGATCTTTGTTCGTTCATCGATCCCCCTAACGAACAAACAGTCAGAAAAGTGTCAGCTGAACCACTTGAGAAGGCGCATCTTGAACCGGCTGTACGGCGGGAAGCGGACCGGAATCTCCGGGAATCTTCCGCGCTTCATCACCGCCTTGAGATGCGACAGGCGATCGAAGCCGGCCTTGCCGTGGTACTGCCCCATACCGCTCATGCCCACGCCGCCGAAGGGCAGGTCCGGCACCGACATGAACATCAGCGTGTCATTGATGCACAGGTTACCGGTCGAGACCAACTCGGCGAAGCGCTGCTCGGACTCGCCCGAACGGGTGAACAGGTAGGACGACAGCGGCTTGTCACGCTGGCGAATGAAAGCGATCGCCTCGTCGAGGTTCTCGACTTCGAGGATTGGAAGAATCGGCCCGAAAATTTCCTCCTGCATCACTGCAGAATCGGGCGCCACCTCGGTCATCACGGTCGGTTCGATCCGGCAGTTTTCCTCGTCGACCTTGCCGCCGATCACGACCCGGCCGCTGTCGAGCAGATTTCGCAGGCGATCGAAGTGCCGCCGGTTGATGATCTTGCAGTAGTCCGAACTTTCCAATCGGTTGGAGCCGTACATTTCGAACAATTCGTGCTCGATGGCGCCGATCAGCTTGTCGCGCTCGGATGGCGTGACGAGCACGTAGTCAGGCGCGATGCAGGTCTGCCCGGCGTTGAGGCACTTGCCCCAGGTCAGCCGCCGGGCCGCCGACTCGATGTCCGCCCCGGCATCGATCACGCAGGGACTTTTTCCGCCCAGCTCCAGGGTCACCGGCGTGAGGTGTTCGGCCGCGGCCCGCATGATGATCCGGCCCACTGCGGCACCGCCGGTGTAGAAGATATGGTCGAAGTGCTGCTTGAGCAGTTCCGTGGTTTCTTCCACCGCACCCTCGACCACCCGAACAGCCCGCTCGTCCAGGTACTTCGGGATCAGTTCGGCCAGCAAGCGTGACGTGGCGGCGGCAATCTCCGAGGGCTTGAGCACGGCACAATTGCCGGCCGCGAGCGCCGGAATCAACGGGCTGAGCAAAAGCTGGACGGGATAGTTCCAGGCACCGATGATCAGCACCACCCCGTACGGTTCGGGCTGCACCCAACTGCGACCCGGCTTGCCCACCATGGGCGTGCGCACACGCCGGCGCTTCGTCCAGGACTTGAGATGCCTGCGGGCATGGTCAATCTCGCTGAACAGCAGCGCTGTCTCTCCCAGCAGTACTTCCTGGGGCGGCTTGCCCAGATCTTCGGCCAGCGCTTCGTTGAGCCGCCCTTCGTTCTCCTCGAGCAGGCGCGACAGGGCAGCCAGTTGCTCGCGTCGCCAGCCCAGAGGACGGGTGAGGCCGCCATTGAAGTGTGCGCGGAGCTCGGCAAGCATGTTCGAGTACTGGGAGGTATCAGTGGGCATGGAAACTTATGGGCTAGGGACTAGGGACCAGCATACCTCTGAAACCGAACATCGAAAACCTGGTCCCTCGTCCCTGGTCCCTTTCTACCCGATCGGCTCGAATTCGCTGGTGAAATGCCGCAGGAACCGCGGCTCCTTGGTAATCCGGTAACCCGGCGCCGAGTGGCGCTGATCGCGCACAATCTCAAAGGCCTCGATCAGGTAGTCGACGTGACTTTGCGTGTAGACCCGCCGGGGGATGGCCAGACGCACCAGCTCACGCGGTGCGGGCACCAGCTTGCCGTCTTCATCGTACTTGCCGAACATCACCGAACCGATCTCGACCGAACGGATGCCGGCCATCTTGTAGAGCTCGCACACCAGCGACTGACCAGGATACTGATCGACCGGAAGATGGTCGTAGAGCTGACCGGCATCGACATAGACGGCGTGACCGCCAATCGGCTTGATCACCGGAATGCCCAGTTTGTCGAGATGCTCACCCAGGTAGGCGGTCGAACGCGTGCGATAACGCAGGTAGTCCTCGTTGAAGATCTCGACCAGACCAATGGCAATCGCCTCCATGTCCCGGCCCGACAGGCCGCCGTAGGTGGTGTAGCCCTCGGTAATGATCAGCACGCTGGTGCAGTGCTCGGCCAGCTCGGCGTCGTTCAGGGCGAGGAACCCGCCCATGTTGACCAGCGCGTCCTTCTTGGCGCTCATCACGCAGCCGTCGGCCAGGCCGAACATCTCCGTGGCGATCTCGCGGCAGGACCTGTCGCTGTAGCCGTCCTCGTCCTGCTTGATGAACCAGGCGTTCTCGGCAATGCGGCAGGCATCCAGAATGAACAGGATGCCGTGTTTTCGGCAAAGATCGCGTACCTCGCGCGCGTTGGCCATGCTCACAGCCTGGCCGCCGCCGGAGTTATTGGTCACGGTCAGGATGATCGCGCCGAAGTTCTCCGCCCCTCGCTCTTCCACGATCTCGGCCATGCGCGCGACATCGGCATTGCCCTTGAAGGGGAAATCGCTGTCGGCCTTGCCGGACTCGGGCGTGACGCAGTCGATCGCCTCGGCGCCGCTGTACTCGATGTTGGCCCGGGTCGTGTCGAAATGCGTATTACTCAGGAAAATCTTGCCTTCGCCGCCTAGATGGCTGTAGAGAATCCGCTCGGCCGCGCGACCCTGATGGGTCGGCAGGATATGCGGATAACCGGTCAAGTCGCGAATCACCCGCTCGAGGCGCTGCCAGCTGACCGAGCCGGCGTAGGACTCATCGCCGCGCATCATTCCGGCCCATTGCTCGGCACTCATTGCCGATGTGCCGCTGTCAGTCAGAAGGTCGATGATGACCTGCTCGGACTTGAGCTTGAATGGGTTGTAGTGCGCTGATTTCAGATATTTTTCCCGCTCTTCCCGGGTGGTCATCGCGATCGGCTCGACGGACTTGATGCGAAACGGCTCGATCACCGTCCTGAACTGTTCGGGCATGGTCGGATTCACTCACGAATTCGGGTCAGCCGGGATGATAGCCGCTGGCCTCGATCACGTCACCCGCTCAATTGATTCATGCACGCAGAATCTTGCGCAGATTGTGAGCAAATGCAAACTTTCGACGTGATGGGTGTCACAAAATCAGGGATTCATGCCCGGATCGGGTGGCAATTGGTGGAGCCGATCGTGTATACCCCGTGACTGGCTCGGGAGGCGAGGGCTTGAAAAAGGCGATCAAGGGGACTCACCAATTGATCGAACGGGAGAAAAACTGAATGTCTAGATTTAGATCCTTAACCTGGCTGGCCGGCATGTTCATTCTGGCCGCCACCTTCATTTCAACCACCCACGCTGCGGACTTCCGCACCACAAAGAACCCCGTCCCGGGGCAGTACATCGTGGTTCTCGATGACGCCGAACTACCGGGCAATGGCCGCGGCCAGGGTCAGGGCCTGAACGTCGCAGCGACCGCACGCGCCATGGCGCGGGACTACGGCGCCCAGCTCAAAGGCTCGTTCTCGCATGTCCTGCCCGGCTTCGTGATCAAGGCCGACGAGGACGCCCTGCTCGCTTTGCTCGATGATGATCGCATCGCTTACATCGAGGAAGACGGTGTGGTTCAGATCAACGCCACCCAGAACAACGCAACCTGGGGTCTGGACCGGGTCGACCAGCGCGACCTGCCGCTCGACGGCGACTACACCTACAACACTTCGGCCGGCAATGTGCACGCCTACATCATCGACACCGGCGTGCTTTCCTCGCATGACGAGTTCAGTGGTCGCATGGGCAACGGCTATTCCGCCATCAACGACGGCAACGGCAGCGACGACTGCAACGGACACGGCACGCATGTCGCCGGTACCGTGGCCGGCACCACCTACGGGGTGGCCAAGGGCGCGACCGTGCATGGCGTTCGCGTACTCGACTGTAACGGTTCCGGCACCAACTCCGGAGTCATCGCCGGCATGGACTGGGTGGCCGAAAACGCGCAGTTCCCCGCCGTAGCCAACATGAGCCTCGGTGGCGGTGCTTCATCGACCATCGACGATGCCGTGACCAACATGCGCAACGCCGGGGTCACCGTCGTGGTAGCCGCGGGCAATGAAAGCCAGGATGCCTGCAATTCCTCTCCGGCCCGCTCGGCCAGCGCGATTACGGTCGGCTCGACGACCAGCTCCGATGCGCGTTCGAGCTTTTCGAACTACGGCAGCTGCGTCGATATCTTTGCGCCGGGATCGGACATTACCTCGGCCTGGCACACGAGCAACTCCGCCACCAACACCATCAGCGGCACCTCGATGGCCTCGCCGCACGTGGCCGGTGTTGCCGCGCTCTACCTGGCCGACAACCCGGGTGCCTCGCCTTCCCAGGTCGAAAACGCGATTTATGACAGCGCCACCAGCGGTCGACTGAGCAGCATCGGCTCGGGCTCACCCAACCTGCTGACCTACTCCCTGCTCGACGGGGACGGTGGCGACGGCGGTGATGGTGGTGACGGCGGTGGCGGCACCACCGAGCTGACCAATGGTGAGTCCGTCGACAACCTGTCGGGCAGCCAGGGCTCGGAGACCTTCTTCACGATCGACGTGCCGTCCGACGCTACCAGCCTCGATATCGACATGAGCGGCGGCTCGGGAGATGCCGATCTGTACGTGAAGTTCGGATCGGAGCCGACCACCTCGGACTACGATTGCCGCCCGTACCAATCTGGTAACGACGAAAACTGCAGCTTCGACGATCCACAGGCCGGCACCTGGCACATCATGATCCATGGCTACAACAGCTACTCGGGCGTCAGCCTGGTCGGGAGCTTTGAAACTTCCGATGGCGGTGGTGGTGGAGATTCCGAGCTGACCAACGGCGTCCCCGTCGACAACCTGTCGGGAAGCCAGGGCTCGGAAACGTTCTTCACGATCAGCGTCCCGTCCGATGCCATCAGCCTCGATGTCGACATGAGCGGCGGCTCGGGCGATGCCGATCTGTACGTGAAGTTCGGCTCAGAGCCGACGACCTCGGATTACGACTGCCGTCCGTATCGTTCCGGCAACAACGAATCCTGCAGCTTCGACGATCCGCAGGCCGGCACCTGGCACATCATGATCCGCGGCTACGAGAGCTATTCGGGTGTGAGCCTGGTTGCCAGCTTTGAAGAAGGTGGCGACGGAGGTGACGGTGGTGCGCCGTGCTCCAACTGCACCCAGTACACCGGCTCGCTGTCCGGCAGCGGCGACGCCGACGTGCAACCGGACGGTACCTACTACTACGCCGGCTCCGGCACGCACAACGGCTGGCTGGTCGGCCCCACCGATGCCGACTTCGACCTCGAGCTCTACCGCTGGAACGGTTCTAGCTGGAGTCGCGTGGCCAATTCGGCCAGCGCCGACAGCGAGGAACAGATCAGCTACAACGGCTCAGCCGGCTACTACTACTGGCGAGTCCTGTCCTATTCGGGCAGCGGCAGCTACGATCTGTGGCTGGATACGCCGTAAGTTCGAAACTCATTCGAACGAAACGAAAACGCCCCGGACTTTCGGGGCGTTTTCATTGGGGGGAAGACGACATTCCAGCCCAGGCCGGAAGCATTCAGTAAATCACCACCGAGTGCAGCGGTACGTTGACGCGTCCGGCACCATCGAGAAAACCCAGCTCCACCAGCACCGCAGCGCCAGCGACATCGGCACCCGTCTTGGCGAAAAGCTCACAAGTGGCTGCCATCGTGCCGCCGGTCGCCAGCACGTCATCGACCACCAACACTCGCTGCCCCTCGCGCGCGGCATCGGCGTGCATTTCAACCGCGTCGCTGCCGTATTCCAGTTGGTACTCACGCCGCACAGTGGCCCGCGGCAGCTTTCCCGGCTTGCGTACGGGAATGAAGCCGGCGCCTAGAGCGCGAGCCACGCCGACTGCGAAGATGAAGCCCCGCGACTCGATTCCTGCAACCAGGTCGATGCCCTTGCCGACGAAGGGCTCGTAGAGCCGGTCCACCGCCCAGGCCAGGCCCTTCGGGTGGGCCAGCAGCGGCGTGATGTCCTTGAACACGATGCCCGGTTCAGGCCAGTCGGCAACGTCTCGAATCAGATGTCTGAAATCGTGCTCCACGACTCAGCTTTCCCGGCCGGCGTGGTTGGCCAGTACGCTGGCCACGACCGTGGTGAGCTGGCTGGCGTAAGAAAGGTGCAGAAATTCGTTCGGCCCGTGGGCGTTGGATTTCGGTCCCAGCACGCCGGTGATCAGGAACTGGGCCTGCGGGAAGGACTCGCCGAGCATCGCCATGAACGGAATCGTGCCGCCCTCGCCCATATACATTGCCGGCTTGCCAAACACCGCCTGCGAGGCATTCTGGCAGGCCTCGTCCAGCCACGGGGCGACTTCAGGGGCATTCCAGCCGGTGGCCGACTGATCCGACTCGAATCGCACCGTCGCCCCGTAGGGCGGGTCGGCTTCGAGGATCTGCTTGACGCGCCGGCTGGCCTCGTCACCGTCAAGTGTCGGCGGCAGGCGCATCGAAAGCTTCAGCGAGGTTCCCGGTCGCAGCACGTTGCCGGCCGAGCCGATGTCCGGCAGCCTGCCGGCCCCGGTCACCGACAGCGCCGCAGCCCAGTTGCGCGTGAGCAGGCGATCAAGTGCTGTCTCGCCCATCGGCTGTGCCCCATCGACCCAGGGGAAGGCGCTGTGGACGCCCTCGCCCAGTTCCTCGGCCACGGCCGAGAGCTGCTGCTGGCGTTGTTCGGGAATCTCGACCTGCAGTTCCTCGGGCAGGATCCGACCCGTCGCCTCGTCCTCGAGGCGGGAAATCAGCTGTCGGGCGATGCGAAAGCTCGAAGGCACGATGCCCGAGGCCATGCCCGAATGCACGCCTTCGGTGAGAATGTCGACGTGCAGGGTGCCGGCGGCCATGCCCCGGAGCGAAGTCGTGATCCACAATTGCTCGTAGTTACCGGCGCCCGAGTCCAGGCAGACCACCAGCGAGGGTGAACCGATGCGGTCGGAGAGATGGTCGATATAGGCTGGCAGGTCGTAGCTGCCGGACTCCTCGCAGCCCTCGATAACCAGTACAAAGCGCGCATGCGCCGCGCCCTGCTCCTGCAGCGCCCGAATCGCGGCCAGCGAGGCATAGGCGGCATAACCGTCGTCGGCGCCGCCGCGGCCGTAGAGCTTCCCGTCCTCAATGACCGGCTTCCAGGGCCCCAGGCCCTCGGACCAGCCGGTCATTTCCGGCTGCTTGTCGAGATGGCCGTAGAGCAGCACGGTGTCATCGACCGTGCCGGGCACCTCCATGAAGATCAGCGGCGTCCGGCCCTCGAGGCGCACGATTTCAACCTCCAGACCCTCGATCGGCTGTTCGCGGCACCACCGGGCAATATGTTCGACCGCATCGTCGATGTAACCGTTCTTCTCCCAGTCCGAATCGAAATGCGGAGACTTGGCCGGAATGCGGACATACTCGACCAGTTCGTCGGTGATGCTCTCCTGCCAGAGCTTGTCGATGGTGGCGGTGGCCTGATCCAGTTGCATGGCTGATCCGTTGTCGTGTGAGTGCCTCTCTTATTATGGCAGCGTCGGAATGCCGGCGGAACCGGACACTGCCGGACGCAAGCCAGCACCTCGTATACTCTCTGCCTGGATCATCGGGATTGGATTGCCCCCATGCGCATTGTCACGACTTTCGTACTTCTGTTGAGTTTCGGACTCTCACCGGCCGCGTTGGCCGAACCCGGTGGCATCGTCGTGGTCCGCCACGCCGAGAAGGCCGACAACGGCACGCAGGATCCCGACCTGACCGAGGCCGGGCAGGCCCGGGCCGGGGCCCTGGCCGAGGCCCTCGCACGATCCGAGATCGGTGCACTGATCGCCACGCAATACCAGCGGACGCAACAAACCTTGTCGGTGCTGGCCGATCGGCACGATCTGGAAATAGCGGTCGTGCACGCCGAGTCAGGTGAAGTCGAGGCTCACATCGAGGCCATTGCAAGAAAAGCGCGGGAAGCGGATACCGACGGCCTGCTGGTCATCGCCGGACATTCCAATACCGTGGGGCTGATCGTCGAAGCCCTGGCCGGCCATGTGGTATCGCCCATCGACGAATCGGAATACGATCGCCTGTTCCTGCTGCTGCCCGGTGATACGGGCATGGATGTCATCGAGACGCGCTACGGTGCCCGGTCGCCAGCGCAGGCGGATTGAACGGCGGCTTTCAGTCGTTGAAGTGGCAGATGCGCGAGATGCGGCCAGCGCGTACGTAGACCTGGATCGTCTTGCCATGCAGGTAGAAGTCATAGCGAATGCCCGCAGCACCGCCCCGACGATTCTCGAGCTGTACCGTTCGATCAGGATCGTGCCTGAGCACCTTGCGTTCGGCATCGCCGACCTTGAGCACCTGATTACCCAGGCGGGCCGAGGATAGATCGCAGCCGGCCTGGACGGACGCCGTCAGCAATAGCCCCACTGCCAATGACAGAATCACGCGCATTCGTTGTCTCCCGACTGCCCGAATCCAGACTAGCACAAGCTCAGGGCTGCCAGACACGAGCCATGGCCGCGATCTGTTCGAGGTCGCAACGGTACATGTCCCGCAGTTCACTTTTCTGTGCTTCGGTCCAGGGATCAAAACGGGGATACTTCTTGCCCACGGGGAACCGTGCGCGAACCCGTTCCAGCCGCCGTTTGCCGACCCTGGAGCCTGAGCACTGGCCGAGCTCCGCCACCGCCCGGGCCGAAAATCCGGACTTGGGCCGGGCCACCAATCCGGTCGGAAAGCGTTCGATGGCATTATCGGCGTAGTAACGGGCAATGGCCTCGGCGTGCTCGCGGTAATGCTCGTAACGCCAGACGTGTATCGGTACACCAGGCAGGTCCGATCGTAAATCGGCAACCACATCGGTCCATCGGCGCACCGGCAGTTTCGCTTCGAACGGCTGGAATTCGTGGTGCCACAACCGCTCACCCCAGGCCGAGGGCAGAAAACTCTCGTAGCTTCGCACGCACAGGAAAAGACTCAGATCGCAGTCGACAAAGTATTTAAGGGCCGCCGCTGGGTCCGGGTACATGCGCAGGGCGTTGGCCGTGGTGCCCAGGATATTCTCGTCGGAGAATAGCCAGGTTCCTGTATGCCAACGGTGCCAGGGCAAATGCGGCCGGCCCTTGCGAATCGGAGAGATCAGCCAGCGCCGAAGGCGCTTCAAGGGCACGTAACGCGTTCCGGGCGCCAGCCGGCAGCCGGCCAGGGTCAACTGCAGATGCGTGGTGGCGGTCTTGTGCGCACCGATATGAAAACGAATGCGGGTCATGCGGGTCGGACCGACCTTGTCTCAATCATCGTCACCGGAATTCTGGCTGCCCTCACGCATCCGAAGCTGGGCCTGTCGCACGCGCGTGCGCAGGCGGCTGTGCATGCCCCGCTTGCGATACCGTCCCTTGGCCTGATGGCGAATGCGGTAAACGGCCGGCACATCCACGGGCACGCCAACGGTGCCGAGCAACCAACGGAAAGCGCGATCTTCCTGTGCCTTGGCCCAGCGATCGGTCGGTTGCTGATAGACGGCGATCTCGCTGCAGTAGCCACAGGCGCGCGCGACGTCCCCGTGGGTGATCTGCAGAGGACCGGTCGCGCGATCACGTTCCTGGCATACGAACACGCTCGGATCGATCTCCACCAGGTCAGCGTGACGGGCCGCCTCCAGAACCTCATCTCCCGGCTCATAGACTGGTGAGCAGAACTCATGGTCCGGGAAAACCAGGGCATCACGGCGCCCCTGCAGCGATTTCCCGAGCCCATCGAGACAGCCCTGGTGAAACACCACATCGCAGTCCGTGAACCAGACCCAGTCGGCCTGGCTGGCCACTGCCGCCTCGTTGCGACCGATCGAGCGGCGAAACAGTTGTGTCTTGTCGCGCGCCTGCCAGTTCCAGGTGACGCCGGGCACCTCAAAACGACCGAACCGCTTGAGCAACTCGACGGTTTCCGCATCGTCGGGCGAGTGAAACACCGTCATCGTCACGTCCACATCCTGTGGCGGATGATTGACGAGGGAGCTCAACTGGTAGGACAAAAGATGCGCATACCGCCAGCAATGGCTGACGATCTCGATTCGCAGTCGGCCGGTCTGTGCCGACCGCCTTTCAGGCGGCGGCGGCGGCGACTGAAACCAGCGCGCCGGCGCCAACCCGCTGGCCGCGAGCCAGATCAGGCCGAGGCGCAGACGGTAGCCGAGCGAGCCGGCTGCGGCAATTGGTTCAGGCACGCATCACCCCCGCTTGGCCGGGCTCACAGCGGAACTGCATCATTCGATAATGGGCTGCAGGTGGCATCGACAGTCTGTTCTGGCTGGCAGGCACGCCATAGACTACGGGCGCTGCGCCGGAATGGCAAACGAGGAACTGCAAAAACGAAAAAGCCCCGTCGAGTGACGGGGCTCAATCGCTGATTCTGGTGCCGGTGGACGGAGTCGAACCGCCGACCCACGCATTACGAATGCGTTGCTCTACCAACTGAGCTACACCGGCCGGGGCAGGCGGGGAATTATACCGATTCTGCCCGGGCGATGCATCGAAATCAGCCGGCGAATTCCTTCGCCTCCGGCACCGGTGCAGCTTTCCGTCCCACGATCACGACCAGCGCCAGCATCTTCAGCAGGGCCAATAGCACCAGAATGGATGAACCGGCCAGCACCGGCTCGAGCTGGCCATGACTGAAATGACCACCGTAGAGCAGGAACAGTCCCGCGACCATCAGCACGACGCCGACATGGTGGAAGCCGAACTGCAATCGGGCCAGCACGGATCCGGATTCGCGCAGCCAGAGGCGGTGGATGGTGGCGTAGATGACCGAAAGCAGGAACCCGACCAGCAACAGGTGCGCATGAGTCACATGCTGAACATGGTTCTGGCCGGCGGCCATGTAGATGCCTAGCCCCATGCCCAGGGCGGCATAGACCAGACCGGCGATCAGGTGAGCACGATCGAATGACAGCTTCATTTGAGGACTCCCAGGCTTGAACATGCTGAAAGTCTGACCCGGGGCATTGCCCGAGTCATGCAGGAATCCTCAAGAAATTCTGAAATGTCTACAGAGTCTGCGGCTGGAGGGACCGGGAACGGCCGGATTCAGTCCGAACCCGAGAAACCGCTGCCGAAAATACGGTCGTTGTCGTCCTCCGGGGGACTGTCATTGTTGAGCGTATCGTTGAAATGCCAGTTGATGTTCGAGGCGGACGCCATCTTGATCGTGCCTTGGGTCACTTTCATGTGATTGGGCGCAACCTGGGTTCCCGAAGCACTGCACATGGCAAAGCTGGTACCACCCATCTTGACAGTAATGTCGCAGTCGTCCGAAACACCCTCGTAGACCAGTTCCACCTCATAGCTGCTTTCGCTGCCCTGTACCTGGTCGGTGCCGGCCATGGCCAGACGGAGCATCGCAACATCATCGTGACCCAGGCCGACACGCTTTTCACCATAGTAGATACCCTGGTGCATGACCGCTTCGGTCCGTTCGAGGTTTCGGCTACTCGATACCTGCGCTCCGGCCACCGCCGGAAAGTCATGGCCACTCGGCAAATCATTCAGGTCAACACTGTAGGTCGATGCGTCGACGATCTCACCAAGCGCGAACGGATCATTGTCACTCTTTCGAAACCAGTGGAGATTGACGTCAGTACCGCGCTTATCATTGGCAGTGGCAATCACCCCGTCGCTTCCGGCATCCAGGGTGTAGCCGTCGTCCCTGCCGCCGCCCGGGAGCGCCCTGGCGTAGCGTCGCTGCTCACCCTCCAAACCGGATTCCGAGGCCAGGTTCGGGTGAGCCAGGCCGATGCAATGGCCGATTTCGTGCAGCAGAACCGATTCGGCGTCGACGCTATCGGACGGGACACCGGATTGTGGCGACATTTCGCTGTTGCCATGCATCGGTTCGAGCCGATTCCAGTGATCGATGCTGTTCTGGATGGCGATCGCCATCTCGGTCTTGCTCTCGCTGTCGGAAGCAATGCAGACCGACACGGTCGTTTTTCCGCCTTCGCCGTTGTAGCCACTCGAATGGGTGATGGTGGCCGGCTCCTTCAGCAGATCAGCGAAGCTGAACGCCCCTGCAAATACCGGGGTGTAAATCCCCGACATCAGGAGCAGCAAGACAAGCTTGCGGTTGAAGGCAATCACCATTGGAGGCACCAGACATAACTAACTGAAATTACAGGCTTACTATTTTATTGGACGGGCTCTGGGAACAGAAGGAAAACCATGCTCGAAGCGGTCACACAGCAACGGATTTTTGAGCAAATCCGTCACAAATCTGCAAATTCGAGACACCCAGATTGGCAACCGAGGCGCAATTGATGAAAGCGCCGGGAAAGTGAGGGAGGACTACCTTGCGGAGGCGTGAGCCTGAATCCAGTCCATGAGAATGCGGTCGATATCCGCCGCCACGGCCAGAGCCTGATCGCTGGACATGACCTCGGCCCAGTGGTCCGGGGACTCAATCCGAAGATCGACGGGGGACCGGCTATGAGGGTGGGTCTTGATCAACACGATGTCGGCGTCATGAACCTGGTGAATTTCCCCGCTGCGGGACAGGTTGCGGCGAATATCGATGTTCTGCAGTTCCTGCTGGGCGCGCTCAGTCCGGGAAATCACGTTTTCGAGCGTATCGATGTCATATTCCCCGGGTTCCAGGACATGCCGTCCGCCATTACGGGCATACGGCGGAACCTCTACTTCGACTCGCCCATCGGTCAGCCACCGCATGACGTAGCGGCCGTCGTTGCCCGCCACCATTGAGTGGATGCGCACGTACTCGATAAACGCGTCCCCATCCGAGTTCTCCTCGGCTTTTGCAGGCTGGGCGCATGCCAGAAACAACGCGATCGCGACGATTAGGAAACGCAGATTGAACATTTAGTAACCGGTGAGGAGTTGGCCAATAAAACCGGAACCCGAAGCCCTTCGATACATGCCGAATACGGCTTCATAAGTTCTTAAATCTATTGTAGTTATCGGCCGACAACCTCGGAAGCAAAACCTGCGTCTAACGCGTCACATTACCCCCGGGGATTGGGGTACCGAATTCCATTTTTGAAAAGTCGGCGACCGATTTCGAACCGGATGGGTCCGGTCGGTCCCGCCGTTGACCGGAATTCGTGTACCTGCATACGCGGGGCCAGGAAAGCCCCTCGACGGCGCCAATACCCTGCCCAGTAGTCAAAAAAACTCTTGACATGTGATGTGTGTCACAGTATTTTTCTCCACATTGATTCGTGTCACTCTTTTTGAGCTGCGATATGAATTGCAGCACAAATCGTCAGACAGAGGGTTCCGTCGTCAACGCCAAAGCCTGTTACAGGCACTGCGGCCAAGGTTTAAGGATCTGCACTCCGGTCTGGGTCATCACAGAGTCGATACCGGGAACGCCCGCAATCGACTCTCGAAATTTCTGAACGAGGGGTACTATCGTGAACGCAAACTTTCCCGCTTTCGAGTCGGCAGCTAGCATCGCGGCTCGCCCAATTCAATCGGCCAATTCATGTGACCGAGCACGGCGTCGCCTAGCTCCCGACGTGTTGCACTGGCTGCTGGCAGTGACACTGCTCGCAATCTGCGCACCTGCGGTTTCGCAGACGCTGGAGAATGACGCCACCTTCAGTGGCTATTTCACATTCAGTGATTTCGCCGGCACCGTTCATGAGTTGCACTATGCGGACCTGGGTAACCTGGGCGGCAACAACATCAGCGTGCCCGGCTACGACTGGCAGGGTGACGGAAGCAACGAGGGACCCGAATTTCACGTGTCCTGCTCCGCGACCCTGCTCGGCACCAAAGCCAAAGTAAACCGTGGCACCCAGAGCGATACCCCCCCGCTTACCTTTCCGCCGGCCAACTGGAGCGACGGTCAGGAAGTCACCATCATCGACTTCAAGATCGATCGGTCCGGGACCGGCGGCGGTGGAGATTGCGAAGCGGAAGATTATGACTTTCCCGACGTGAGCATCGAAAAGAGCGTCGACAACAGCACCTCAGCCACCGTTACGGCAGGCGGATCGTTCACGTATGAACTGGTGGTCAGTAACACCGGCGACGGTACGCTCGAAGACGTCAACGTAGTCGACGAGCTGGACCTGCTTGGCGGTGCGCTCAGCGTCGATTCCGTTACGCCTGACTCGCCGACCTGCGAGTTGTCCGGCACGACACTCGACTGCGTCTTCGCCCAACTGGCTGAAGGCGCATCCGAAACGATCACCATCACGATGGTATCGGGGGGCACCAGTGAAGGCTTCTGCGGCAGCGTGCAAAATTCTGCCGATGTCTCCAGTTTCGATCCCGTAACGACCATCTATCCAGCAGACCAGTCAAACGTCGTGGACGTGGATATCGTCGACTGCCAGTCCATTGAGCCCGGCCAGATCGAGATCATCAAGAACACGGTCGGTGGCAATGGCAGCTTCGACTTCTCCGGCGATCTCGGCAACTTCACCATTGCAACGTCCGGTGGCAGCGGCAGCGACCTGTCCACCAATCTTTCTCCGGGATCCTACACAGTCACCGAAACCGTGCCCGCGGGCTGGAGCCTGACCTCGATTTCTTGCGTGAGTGATTCGGGCTCGAGCACCAGCGTCAGCGCACCCTCGGCAACCATCGACCTGGGCAGCGGCGGCGACGTGACCTGCACATTCACCAACACCCTGCTCGAACCCGCCATCGAGATCACCAAGACCGACGGCGGCCAGATCGTCAGCCAGCAATCCAGCTTCGCCTACGCCCTGAGCTATACCAATACCGGCGAGCTTAATCTGACCGATGTCGTCATCACCGAAACGGTACCCGACGACACCACCTTCAACGCCGCTGGCTCGACGCCGGGCTGGAGTTGTGCAGACGGTGCCGGCCCCGGCACGACCTGCGAATTCGATGTCGGCAATCTCGCAATCGACGGCAGCGGCTCAGTGGACTTCGGCCTGACCGTCGATCTGCTCTGGAGCCCCGATCCGGAAACCGGACAATGTGACGAGCAGCCGAGCAACCCGCAGGTGGACAATACCGCCAGCATCGTCGGCAACTCCGACAATGGCCAGGCCAGCGACAACGATTCCGACTTCACGCCGATCTCGGTCTCCTGCGAGGACCTGGAAGCCGGCCTGACGATCGAAAAGATCGTCTCTGACGGTGATACCAGCCAGGCATTTGAGTTCACCGGCTCGGTTTCGGACGATGGCTTTGACTCATTCAACCTCTCCCATGGTCAGTCCCAGACATTTGCACTGCCGATCGGCACCTACTCGGTCAGTGAAACCGTGCCGGAAGGCTGGGAACTCGAATCGGCCACCTGCACAGGCGGGAACACCATCGAGAACATCGAACTGGCCGACGGAGAAAGCGTGCTGTGCACGTTCACCAACCGCGAGCTGTCCCCCGGTATCGAGATCACCAAGACCGATGGCGGTCAGATCGTCAGTCAGGAAGCGAGCTTTGCTTATAGCTTGAGCTACTCCAATACCGGTGAACTTGACCTGACTGGTGTGATCATCACCGAGACGGTGCCCGATGACACCACCTTTGATGCCGCCGGCTCGACGTCAGGCTGGAGTTGTGCAGACGGTGCCGGCCCCGGCACGACCTGCGAGTTCAATGTCGGCAATCTGGCGACTGGCGGTAATGGCTCGGTGGACTTCGGCGTGACCGTCGACCTGCTGTGGGAGCCCGATCCGGAAACCGGGCAATGCGACGAGCAGCCGAGCAACCCGCAGGTGGATAACACCGCCAGCATCGTCGGCGACTCCGACAATGGCCAGGCCAGCGACAACGATTCCGACTTCACGCCGATCTCGATCTCCTGCGAACACCTGGAAGGGGTGCTGACCATCGAGAAGCTCGTTTCCGGAGGCGATACGAATGAGAGCTTCCAGTTCTCCGGATCGTCCTCTGACGACGGTTTCAACTCGTTCAGCCTTTCCCACGACGAATCCCGCAGTTTCGGACTGCCGGTTGGCACCTACTCGGTCAGCGAAAACTTACCGGAAGGCTGGGATCTCGAATCGGCTACCTGCACTGGCGGCAACACCATAGAGAACATCGAACTGAGCGATGGCGAAAGCGTGACCTGCACTTTCACCAACCGGGAACTCGATCCGGGCATCTCCATCCAGAAGAACGCAAGCACCAGCAGTGTCGGCCAGGGAAATGACCTGTACTTTATTCTGACCTATTCCAACAATGGTGAAGTCGACCTGACCGATGTCGTCATCTCGGAAACCGTTCCCGAAAACAGCACTTTCAATCATTCAGGTCCAGACGCCAACTCCTGGAGTTGCGAGAACCGTATCTGCACTTATGAAATCGGCAACCTGCCGTCAGGCGGCTCCGGCGAAATCAGATTCCCGCTGACCGCCGACATGGTTTGGGAGCCCGATCCGGAAACCGAAGAGTGCCCGCCGCAGCCGGAAAACCCGCGCGTGAACAATACCGCGGAGATTACCGGCACATCTCCGGAAGGTGAATTGTCCGACAGCGACTCCGCCAGCTCGGCCATTATCGCCATCTGTCAGGATTCCGGCGGTGAGCCACAGAATCCGTCCATACCGATACCGGTCAATCATCCCCTGGGTATGGCACTGCTGATCATGCTGATGGCCCTTCTGGCCGGGGTGAACTTGCAGCGTCGCAACACGCTGTGATCTGATCCCCTGATACGCAAGCGCCCCTGAAAAGGCGGGACTTCGGTCCCGCCTTTTTTATTCCCCGAGCTTGAAAAGCTTGTGCCCGGCAATGACTTCCCCGGGCGCACAGCACACTGATTCCTCTTACCCGGTATTCTGAAGCCCCTGGGCGATGCCGTGGACGCTGTCGATCAGGGCCAGTTCCAGTGCTGCGTCCTGGCAGCCCCCAGCGCGCCAGCGCTCGAGCAGTTCCACCTGGGTAAAACTCATCGGGTCGACATAGGGATTGCGCAGCAGGATCGAGCGCTTGAGCGTGAGGTCCTGGTCGAGCAGCCCGTCCTGACCCTTGATACGGCAGATCATCTGCCGGGTTCGGTCAAACTCGGCCTCGATGGTCGGAAAGTAGCGCTCGCCCAGCTCGCCGGCCAAACCGGCGTAGTGGCGGCCGATGCCGATATCTGCCTTGGCCATTGCCATTTCGGCATCGGAGAGCAGGTTGGAAAAGAACAGCCACTCGCGCGCCATTTCCTCGACCTGCTCGAAACCGCATTCCTCGACCAGAGCTTCAAGCCCAGTTCCCAGACCGTACCAACCCGGCAGGCCCTGTCGCGATTGACCCCAGGCAAACACCCAGGGAATCGCACGCAGGCCGGAAATGCCGGTCTTCCTGGCGCGCGATGCCGGGCGCGAACCGATCCGCATGCGTTCGATCACGTCTATGGGCGTGGCCAGGCGGAAGTAGTCGCTGAATGTCTCGTCGCCGTAGACCAGGTCGCGGTAAGCGCCGCGGGAAAATTCTGCCAGGCGGGCCATTGCACGCCGCCAGGGGCCTTCCTCCGTATCCGGATCGCGATCCAGAAAACCGGACATGATCACCGCCCCCGTGGCCTGCTCGAGGTTACGCACCGCGATCGTACGCAGTCCGTACTTGCGGTGGATCACTTCACCCTGTTCGGTCATGCGAAGGCGCCCGCCTACCGAACCGACCGGGGCTGCCAGCACGGCTCGCGGGGTCTTGCCACCGCCCCGGCCTACCGTGCCGCCACGGCCGTGGAAGAAAGTGATCTTTACGTCCTGCTCGGCGAACAACGCCAACAGCTTGCGCTGCGCATCCTGCAGCGACCAGCGTGAGGCGGCCATGCCGCCGTCCTTGTTGGAATCCGAGTAACCGATCATTACCGTCTGGCGATTGCCGCGCTCGGCCAGCAGTTCACGCCACACATCCAGTCCGAGCAACTCCTTCATGACCCCTTCGGCCGCGATCAGGTCGTCGACCGTCTCGAACAGCGGCACGATGTCGAGCCGGTGGCGCTCGACGCCGGCGGCTCGTGCCATGAACCAGGCGGCCAAAATGTCATCGGCGTTACGGCTCATGGAGATGATGAGAGTGGTGATGGCGCGGGCGCCAAATTTTTCGTGGGCGCGGGCGGCGGCGGTGAGGAGTTTGTAGACCGCATGGGTCGCGCCGGCATTTCGTCCGTTTGGGATGTTCCCGCCACCTACGGCGTCCGTGAGATAGCGAGTTCGTGCTTCCGGGTCGCGCTCGGGCCAGTCAGGATCATCGATCAATTGGGCGACAGCCTCATGCAAGTCGCCCGAGTCAATCCGCAAGTCCAGTGCAGCCAGATGAAACCCGAAGATATCGACCCGGCGCAGCAAGCGCTCTACCGGGAACAGACCGGCGCGGCGGCCGCGATTGGCCTTGAGGCTGTCGGCAATTCGCTTCAGGTCATCGGCGAATTCGTCGACATGTCCGTAGCCACCCTCGCCGTCAGACAACGTGGCTTTCAGGCGCGCTTCCACCAGGTACAGCAGCCCGCGATACGGCATGTCGGCGTGCCGAGTCGGAATGGCTTCGGCCTCTTGTGGCAACAGCTTTCGGTAGTCGGCGATACGCTCTCGGACTGCCCCGCTGATGGAAGCGCGCCCATCGGTCTGGCTCAGCAATCGATTGAGCCTACGGATTTCCTTGAGATAGTTGCCGATCACCTGCCGGCGTTGCTCATTGAGCGTTTCCATCACCGTCTCGCCGGTCACATTCGGGTTGCCGTCCATGTCACCGCCCACCCAGGAGCCAAATTGCAGCACCGACGGCAGGTCCCCCGGCCACACGTTCTCGCCCCAGGCTCGTGTGGCCGCCTCAGCCAGGTTCTCATGCAATACGGGGGCGACGCTGTAGAGCACGTTGGCCAGGTAATAGTGTGCGTGCTCGGCCTCGTCGGCAACACTCGGGCGCGAGCGCGACTGTTCGGCCGTCTGCCAGGCAATCGTCTGTTCCATACGCACGCGATCGACCAGCCGGTTGGCGGCATTCTCCGACAGACCCGGATCCAATCGCTCGACCAGGTAGCGCGCCATGCGCTGTTCCTTCTCCAGGATCGAGCGGCGCGTCGCCTCCGTCGGATGCGCGGTAAATACCGGTTCGACCAGCAAGCCGGCCAGCATGGTACGAACCGTCTCCCAGTCCTGCCCGTCCGTGGCCAGCTTTTCAAACACATCGGCCAGGGACTCGGGTTGCACACCCTCTCCGGCGGCCATGTATTCTCGCCGGCGCCGGATGCGGTGCACCTGCTCAGCCAGGTTGACCATTCGGAACCAGGCCGCGAAGGCGCGCACGAACGCGCTGGCCTCACCGGAGTCGTCAATCCGGCACTGCGCCAGGAGTTCCGAACCGTCGTCTTCACCCACCCGGCGCGCAATGGCCGCCGCCCTTGCCGTCTCGACGCGCTCGAACAGCGCGTCACCGCACTGCTCGCGTAACAATTCGCCGATCATCGCGCCCAGCAGACTGACATCGTCGCGCAGGGGCTGGTGTTCGGAGGGGAAATCGATGTCCTGACGTTTCATGCGGCGGGAGCTCGGAGGGAGAGAACCCAATGGTAAACAATGTCTGTTGCAAACGACCGACGATTCAGCAAATCACCGAACATTCCGTTGCAAGAGCGGCGAGCAGCACCCCTCAAAGTTCAGGCCGATGTCCCGACATCCCCCACAGTTGCATCGACATCGAGCCGTCAGGCGCCTGCACCAGGGTCATCCTCGAACCGTTCTCGAGGGCAACGAACCGCGTCTCTGACTCCGGGTAGAACGTGTAGCGCGAACCTCGCGGTGTATCCAGAACCAGGTGGTCCCGCTCCCTTCGGAGAGCAACGGAGAATCCCGCTCCGCTGAATTCGTAGCTACCCGAAAAGCGATCAAGTCGGTCGGCGGCCAGGCGGGCGATGGAAACCTCTTCCATTCTGAAATCGGGCCAGTCATAGACGGCGGCAACACTACGGAGGATCTCCCGGATCAATTCATGGCCGCCATCCGAGTTGGTCATGACCACCACACCGTCACGGGAATGCGGATAGGCCACCAGATAGGTCCGGAACCCCTGGGACCAGCCGGCGTGATCGAAATGCAGGCCATCTCCCTCCCCGTGGACTCCCGCGCCAAGCCCCATGTTGCCGACTTGGCGGGTGAGCATCGCGCGGGCCATGGACCGATCGATCAAGCGTTCCGATTCACCGTGAAAGGCAGCGATCAACTCGACGACAAACCGCGCAAGGTCAGTTGGCGTGCTCCAGAGACCGGCCGCGGCCTGCTCGGGATAGACGTACCATCCCCCCGCAACCTGTGAGCCGTCAAATCGATGGCCCCGGGCAGCGCTATCCGCCTTCTCAGCGGGCAATGGCTGGACAAACGTACTGTGCAGCATACCGAGCGGTGCCAAAACGGTTTCATCCAGAACCTGCTCGAAAGGACGTTGCGTCACATCCTCGACAAGCAGTTCGGCAATCTCATAGCCTCCGCCCGAATAACGGTAGCCGGCGCCGGGTACCTGGTCGACCGTGACCACGGGCGAATTCGCCGGCTCCGTACCAGTCAGCAGTTGCACCAGGCTCGGCAGCGCTTCTGTATGGGCGTATCCCGGGAAACCGTGAACGGTCACACCGGCGGAATGTGACAGCAATCTTCGGAGCGTAACCGGCGAACCACTCGTGAACTCGTTATTCGGCACCTTCCAGGAGGAGAGCCGGGCATTCACATCGCCATCGAGCTCCAGTACGCCCTTCTTGACCAGGCTAAGCATACCGGCGGCAGCAACCATCTTGCTGATCGACGCTGCCTGGAAAATCGTCGAGGCCGTAACAGGTTCCGGGGAAACCACTCCATGCGTGCCGTAGCCGGCTACCCAGTCAATCCTGCCGTCACGAACCACCGCCATACCGATACCGGGCACCTTGTATCGCGTCATGCGCCTTGCAAGGCTCCAGCCCTGCTTGTCCCGGTCAGGAAAATCGACAGCCGGCAGCAGCTCTTTCTCGACTGCGCGCTGCCGCTCCATTGCAGCGCCCGCGGAAGCAGTCGACGAATCGGATTGAGCGCCAGCCTGGAGCGCCAGCAGTCCAACAAACAGGCCCACAAAAAGGGCATTACCCTTCATTCGAAGTTCTCCACGACCACTTTCTCCATCTGCTCTGCAGCAAACAGCAATTTCACGTCATCACGAACCCGGACAAGATTCACGAGCCGGTGACCCGATCGAGTCCCCTGGACCGATTGGCGTCCAGACGCCCCGGTGAGCCGGTGCCCACCGGTCCGGCCGGCGTGATAATGCCCTGCGGCCATGGCGCATTCAAGGACTCCGATTGCTCATCGCGGCAGTATTCGGTCGCGCTGGGCGCCTGGATTGGGGACAATGGAGTATCGGGCAGAATGAATCGGGAGAGTGCCTTGCCGGACCTAAATGAACTGACGACTCCAGCCCTGTTGATCGACAACGCACGCTTCGAGCACAACGTGGCGCGGATGGATCGGCAACTGGAGCACCTCGGCGTTCCCCTGCGTCCGCACCTCAAGACCGTCAAGAACATCGAGCTGGCCCGGCGCATGCTGGCGGGGCATCCCGGCGGCGCAGCGGTTTCCACCCTGGCGGAGGCGGACTATTTCTTCGCTGCCGGCATCCATGACCTGCTCTACGCGGTCGGCATCGCGCCGGGCAAGCTCGCAGAAGCCGCCCGCCGGATCGCCGGCGGCATGCGGCTGACCCTGATCCTGGATCATCCCGACGCGGCGCAAGCCCTGGCCGAGGCGGCCACCGCGCGCGACACCGCATTTCGTGTGCTGCTGGAAGTCGATGCAGACGGGCACCGGGCGGGCTTCCATCCCGATGACCCGGCGCTTGTCGAGGCCGCCGGCACCCTCACCCGCGGCGGCGCGACACCGGTGGGTGTGATGGTGCACGCCGGCGGCTCCTACGCCTGCCGCGATCGCGACTGTCTGGTGCGAATGGCCCGACAGGAACGCGATGCCGCGGTCGCTGCAGCACGGAAGCTGCGCGAAGCCGGCTTTGATGCGCCGGTGGTCAGCGTAGGTTCCACGCCGACGGCGATGTTTGCCGAAGATCTCACTGGCGTCACCGAAGTACGCGCCGGCGTGTTTGCCTTCATGGACCTGGTCATGGCGGGGTTGGGCGTGTGCCAGATCGACGATGTCGCCATATCAGTGCTGACCGAGGTGATCGGCCACCGCAGCGAGCACGGGCAGGTGATCGTCGATGCTGGCTGGATGTCGCTCTCGCGCGACCGCGGCACCGCCGACCAGGCCATCGACCAGGGCTACGGTTTGGTCTGCGACGAGGCCGGCAGTGTCCTGTCACCCGAAGTCATCGTCCGGGCCACGAACCAGGAACACGGCATCCTCGCCCGGCGCGACGGGGAAGCGCTGGATGCCAGAGCCTTCCCCATCGGGAGTCGACTCCGTATTCTGCCCAACCACGCCTGCGCAACCGCGGGGCAATTCGAGGCGATGTGGTTGATCGATTCGGATGACGAAACGACGGAACCACTGGAACGATGTCGGGGCTGGTGATCAGCGCACCAGGCAGTGGTGCTCCCGCCATGCCGGCCGGGTTTTCGTCGGGATAATCGTCGAAAGGGTGCTCGTTCCCACCCTCCGGCAGTTCAACCCAGTTGGCCTTGCTGCGCTCGACTTCGACCCGGCAGATCTTGATGTGATTCCGCCTCAGGGTTCGCCGTACTTTTCGAAGACCTCAGCGGCCGTCATATTGTTCGTTTCGTTGGCAAACTCGTACCAAGACGGCTTTTCGTCAATGAATATCTGCTCGCTGAACGTCCAGGGCACATCACCTTCGATCAGGCCCACCGGGAAGGCGTAGTGGGCCAGCTCGAATCAGTCATGCTCGATTACTGCATAGGCGCGCACCGGAAACGTACCCATGCCACGAACCTTTACCGGCGCGGCGTGAAAGACGAATCCGCTTTCGGGTAATTGCTCCAGTCCGCGCAAGTGCTCGGCGATGGGGATATCGGCGCCGAGCAGCGTAGTGTGGACAGGCCGCTCGCCGTCTTCGATATCGTCGATATTGAGTGAGTCGATGCCGACCAGAGCCGCGCCGCCGTCACGCAGCCATTGGGCCGCCTCACGAGTCAGGAATGGATGGCCTTCGAAGTAGGCATCGGTGTTCCAGTGACGGGCCCAGCCGGTGTGGACAAGTACGGCCTTGCCGGTGACGTCCAGGCCCTTGAAGGCTTCGGGGCCGATGGCGCGAGAACTCCGATTGGTGTCCTTGAGCAATTCGGGCAGCTCCCGGTTCGGGGTCCGGGACGACGGGACTGCTTCAAGATGAATGCAGAGCCCGGGCAGTTCGGCCAGACTCTCGAGTTCCAGTTCCGACAGGTCCTTGCCGTCGGCAAAGCGATGGAACGGCGAATCGACGTAAGTGCCGGTGTTCGCCACCATATCGATACGACCGATATGGAAGCTCGTGTCCGTGTCGTAGTGTTCCTTCGAATCCTCACGCGACAGGAAATCGCACACGATCGGTGCCGGCAAGCCACGGTAGGTGATCAGGCCGTCTTCGACGGTATGGCTTAGATCAATCAATCTGCGCATTCTGCATTGCCCGTCGGTTGAATCCTGAATTTGCCAGCTGCGGCCGGCAAAGGTGGTAATGCTACTCCGGTCGCCGGCGACGCGTGAAGTGATTCGGCGCCATCCGGGGACCGGGTGGACTATCATTGCGCCCTCTGCTGCCGATTGACCGGATCGAGCGCCACGCGGCGCATCACCCCATGGATCATTCCGTTCACTTTAACTTCAACTCCGCCTCATTCGCACCGCGCGAGGGCCGCCTGCACCTGGGTGACGATGACGTAATCCTGGAGCAAAAGGTCGCCAATCTGCTCCATGCCTTCTGCCGCAGACCAGGCCAGGTGTTGACCAAGACCTGGCTAATGGAAGAAATCTGGCCGGGGCGCGTGGTCAACGAAGACAGTCTTTCGGTGGCCGTCAGCAAGCTGCGCCGCGTGCTCGGCGATCGCGCCGCCGCGCCGAAGTACATTCGTACCGTGACCGGCACGGGTTACATCTGGTTACCCGAAACCCGGCGTGTTGTTGTCACACCGGAGCATCTCAGCTCAACGGCTGGTTCGGGAACGAAGAGGTGGTTGTCTTCCGGTCTGGTCGGCGTCGGCCTCCTGGTGGCCGGCGTGGGCGGCTGGTGGATCAGCCGTGATCGGGCGCCCGCTCCCGAAACACCACCCATCGAAGCGCCAGACGCCGAAGTGGGCAGGTTGCTCGAAGAAGCCGGCGAGCGGCTCGACAGCGAGCAGCCAGAAATACTGCGGCAAGCCATTGCCGAGTTCCGGGAAGCGCTGGAACAAGATCCGGACTCTGCCAAGGCCTATCTGGGTATCGCCGAAGCCAAGCTCGAATTGAGTGCGCGCAATGGCCATCTCGATATCGAGCTCTACGCGGACGAAACCCACGCCCTGCTCGACCGCGTGATCGAACTTGATCCCGACAATGCCCGCGCCTGGCTGCGCAAGGCGGAACTACACTGGCTGGCTGACTGGGACTTCCAGGCCGCCGAGCATGCCTATCTGCGTGCGATCGAACTCGACCCGAACGACCCGACGAATTACCTGCCCTACAGCGAATTCCTGCTGACGCTGGGCGAGTTCGAACGGTCCGAAGAAATGCTGCAGCAATTGCGCGAGGCCGATCCCGCCGCCTATCGCTATCTCAATATGTCTTTCGTCTACACAATGCGAGGCGAACTCGAACGGGCGCTGGCCGAAACGCGTCGGCTGATGAACAGCGAATCGGAATCCGACTCTTACAGAAAGATGCTGCATCGTCTCGCCCTGCTCCTGGGCGACGAGGAACTCGCTTTCGAACAATTCATTGCGCTCATGCGCGAGAAGGACATCGCCGAGAAACAGATTGCCGAATACACCGAGCTTTATCGGCAGAGCGGCCTGCGCGCGCTCTTCAGTCGCCTGCTCGAAGACCGAGTCGAATCCAACATAGGCCACTACCAGCCACCGATGGCATGGGCCCGTTATGCCGTCGTTGCCGAACGCCACGACGAAGCCTTCCGATGGCTGAATCAGGCGGTCGATGAACGCCAACCGCAGGTATTGCTGGTCAACGTCGATCCCCACTACCTGCCCCTGCGCAACGATCCGCGCTTCGCCGAATTGCTTGATCGCCTGCCGCAGCGGGCAGGCGACTCGAAGTCTTCCGACTGAGTTACGAGATCCCGGATAGCCGCTCACGCGGTTTCCGGGACCACGGTTGATTAAGCCCCCCCAACCCTTGTCGTCCCGGCCGGAGCGATGCGAAGAGCCGGGATCTCACACGCCAGCGCCCTGCACTGCCTGGCTGAGTGCCCGCCGTTAAGTGCGAGGCCCCAGACAATAGCTGCGCGGCTTCCGGAACGACAGGCAGCCTGCCTAGCTGTTCAGAGTCGTTACCGGAAACTCCTCCGGCGACAAGACGGTTACGAGATCACCGCTGCGAATCGACTCCGCGCCGCGCACGATCACCTGCTGGCCGGCGGCGAGAGAACCTGCCACGCCGACGTAGTCGCCGTGATCGGCGCCGACCTCGACCGGAATGGCCCGCGCCCGGCCCTCATCGTCGAGCACGAACACCCGGATCTGCTTTTCCCCCAGCACCAGCGCATCGCGCGGCACGATGTACTGCTGCGACGGCAGCGCCGTGGGCACGGCCACGCTGATCAACTGGCCGATGCGGAACTGCGAGGCCATTGACTCGGGCACGCTGAGGTAGCCCAGGAAGCTCTGCGACTGCTCATCGCTGACCGGCACCGTGGCCCGCACGGTCATCTCGGCGCTGCCCGAGCCCCAGTGCACGCGCAGCGTGCCCAATGCCGCCGGCAGCGCGCTGTGGGCCAGCGGCCCGTGGAAGTGGATGTCGAGCGCTTCGGTGCTGACCACTTTCGCCACCGGCTGCGTGGCCGACACGCTCTCGCCCTGTTGCTGAAAACGCTTGGTGACCATGCCATCGAAGGGCGCGACGATACGGGTCCTGGCCAGATCCTGGCGGACCCGATCAATCTCCACCTCGAGCAGTTCGGCATCCGAACGCGCCATGCCCAGGTCGGCCTCGAGCGAATCGACTTCGCGCGCGGAGATCGACTGCTGTTCCTGCAGCCGGCGATAGCGGTCGAGATCCTGGTCCAGGCGGCGAATCTCGATGTGCTTTTTGTTCAGCCGTGCTTCCAGCTCTCGCACGGCCAGTTCGAAGGGCCGATCGTCGAGGCGCGCGACCGCTTCGCCTTTCGCGACCCGCGTGCCGGGCTCGGCCACCCAGGTCAGCGCACCGGCGATACCGGCCGAGACCGCCGAGTCGTGGCGACTCTGCACGGTGCCCGTGACCATCAGGGTGGGACTGACTTCGTCGGACTCGACTGACACGACCGAAACCACGGGCCGTTCGGCGGCCAGAGCAGCCCCGGCCAGGGCCAGGACGGCCGGCACGAAGAAAATGACATGGATAAAGCGTTGTGTGATATTCATTTCATAAACTCCTGTTTTTATGACGCTTGGATCGCTGAATCAATGGCCGCTTCGGCCCGGCGGGCGCGAAGCCGCGCCAGCAAGCGCAGGGCGGATGCCATGAACACGACGGTGAACAAGGTGCTGGTGAGCATGCCGCCGACAATGACCACGGCCAGGCCGCGGTAGATTTCACTGCCGACGCCGGGCACGAGCACCAGCGGCAGCATGCCGACCACCGAAGTGAGCGTGCTCATCCAGATCGGGCGCACGCGGGTCTCGACGGCCATGCGGATGGATTCTTCGTCGGAAAGCCCTTCAGCTCGCCCGCGCCGGGCACGGTCGATCAGCAGGATGGCGTTGTTGACCACCAGGCCCATGAGAATCACGAACCCGATCATCGTCAGCAGGTCCAGCGACTGAAAGGCGAACAGGTTGAGCGCGCACAGTCCCAGCACGCCGCCGGCCAGCGCCATCGGCATGGAGGCGAGCACCACCAGGCTGTCCAGGGTGGAACGGAACAGCGCGGTCATCAGCAGGAACAGCACCAGGACGGCAAAGGCGAAGTTCCAGGTCATGGTGGCAATCGTGTCGGCCAGGTCGTCGGAACCGCCCGAGAGCATCAGGTGAATGCCGGGGCTGACCTGCGCCTGTGCATCGGCCATGATCGGCGCCAGTTTCTCCAAAGTGGCTTCCAGCGACATATCGGCCGGCGGCGTGATGGCCAGGGTGAAGGTGCGCTCGCCGTTGTAGCGGCGAAGCTGGGTGGGGCCAGCACGGCGTTCGGCCCGTGTAAGCTGCCCGAGCGTCTGTACGCCGCTCAGGGGCGTGGCCATGGGCACCGCCTGCAGTTGCTCGGGGTTCGCCCAGGGCGGCGCCTTGAGGATGATGTTCTGTCGCCGGCTGCCGTCGAACTGCTCACCGACGTAGAGACCGCTGGTCGTCGCACGCACCATGTCGGCCACCTGGTTGCGGTTCAGGCCAGCCCGGGCGACGGCATGGTCGTCGGGTGCGAGCACCAGTTGCGGCTGCGCGTCGTTCAGGCCGGGCAGTGGGCGGAGACCGGCGCCGGGAATCTCGGCCTGGATACGCTGCATGGTCTGCGCCGCCACTTGGCGCGAGGCATCGTCGAGTTCGCCGGCGAAATTCATATAGACCGAGCGGCTGCCGCCCACGTTGATGCTCAGCAACGACGACTGGAAGGAAAACGCGCGTGTATCGGGCAGGTCCGCGAGAATCTCGGTGCGCAGGAGATCAAGCACGTCATGCACTTCGCGTGGATTCTCCGGGTAGACGAACAGCACCTTGCCGCCTTCGCTCATGGCCAGGTTGTAGGCGCGAATGCCCGGCGACTTCTCGCCGGTGCGGTGGGGTTCGAGCCGGCGAATGAGTGTGCGGCCGATCTCGTCCTCCAGTGTTTCGTAGCTGGCGCCCGGTGGCACGGTAAACACCGTCATGATCCCCTCCCACTTGGCCTCGGGCAGGAAGTCCGTTTCGGGGGTGAGTGCCCAGATCACGGCCGCTGCTCCGGGGCCGAGCAGCAACAGCCAGAGCAACGCGCGCGAGTCGGTGTTAGCCAAGCACAGGTAGTGCTTGGCCAGGCGATGCCAGAAGCGCGGCGGCTGGCCGGCGTCGGCTCCACCCCGCAGGAAAATTCCGGCGACAACCGGCACCAGGAAGAAGGCTCCCAGCATGGAAGCGCACACGGCCACGGCCATGCTCACAGCCAGGTCGAAGAACAGCTGCCCTTCCACGCCCTGCATGAACACGATGGGCGTGAAGATCGCTACCGTGGTTAGCGTGGAGGCGAACAAGGCCGGCGCCACTTCGACAGTGCCCTGCACCACCGCCTTCTTCAGCGGCTTGCCGTGTTGCAGCAGGCGCACAATGTTCTCCTGCACCACGATGGCCGCATCGAGCACCAGTCCCACGGCGAAGGCCAACCCGGCCAGCGAGATGATGTTGAGGCTGCGTCCGAGCAGATCGAGCACCAGCAACGCGGCCAGCAGTGAAAACGGGATGGTGATGGCGATCAGCGCGGTCGCGCGCCAGCCGCGCAGCATCAGGTAGAGCAGCCCCATCGCCAGCGCGATGCCCAGGCCGAGATTGCCCTGCACCAGGGCGATGGCGCGCTTGATGTGCTCGGAGGCATCGAAACTGAGAATCAGCTCGAGGTCTGCATCCGACAGATGCTCGGCGTTGACCGTGGCCACGCGCTCTTTCAGCGCGGTCATGATCTCCACCGTATTGGCATTGCTGGCCGCGAACAACTGAATGTAGAAGGCAGGGTCGCCGTCGCGGTAGGCAAAGCCGCGCAGCGGCTCGTGACCCGGCCGCACCTCTGCAATCTCGCCCAGTCGCACCGGTCGGCCGTCGTTGTAGGCAACGATCATCTGCGCCCATTCATCGGCCACGTACTGTCCGGCAAAACGCACCGTGTACTCGCGCCGTCCGACAGAGGCGAAACCACCCGAGACGTTGCCGGCGCTTCGAATGCGCTGCAGCAATGTGTCGAGCTGCAGGTCCAGCGCGGCCATGCGGTAGGGGTCGAAAACGATCTCGAGCTGCGGGTCGCGAAAGCTGTTGAGCCTGACCTTGGTGACGCCCTCGATGGTGCGAAGCGCCGGCGCCACGGTCTGTCGAATCAACTCCTGGTCGTCGGTGAAATCACCGTCGGCCCCTTCGACGGTCTTGCGGATCAGCAAGGTCGAGAGTGGCTGCTCGAGACCACCCAGGCTGATCCTCGGCTCCTCGGCGTCACGCGGCCGGGGCGGCGCCTGATTCATGGCGTTGATCACGTCCATGAGCTTGGCCTGCATGTCAGTGCCCACCTGGAAGTTCAGCGTGGTAATGCTCATTCCGGCGCGTACCGAGGAGCTGATGCTCTCCACGCCCACGATCGTTTCGAGCACCTCTTCCTGCGGCTCCACCAGCTCGGCTTCCATTTCGGCCGGCGCCGCCGCGCGCCAGAAATTGAGGATGGTGATCTTGGGCTGCTCAAGGTTGGGCGTGAGTTGCACCGGCAGACTGATCAGTGCGGCAAGGCCCATGATGGCGACGATCAGAAAGATGACGACCGTGGCGACCGGGTTGGCATGAGAGAGCTTGAAAAGGTTCATGGCGCGATTCCGTGATGGGCGTGATGAATGTGGGTTCCATCCTGCGCATCGCGGCCCATCAAGTCCTGAAACCATCCCGAAGCATTCGGAATGATTCCAAAAAGGCGCTTAAGAATTGCTTCAAGCCCTTGTTCGCAAAGCACTTACCCGCATGGCACCGGATATCGCCTACACTGGAATCATCGTAAACTTGCGCGCCGGTGGCGCCACTCGCTGACGAAAAGGACAGGCATGGCCGAACACCACGGCGGCGAATTGATCGCACGCATGCTCCAGGCCGAAGGCGTCGAAAAGGTCTTCGGCATCATCGACGGCACTTACTTCGGGTTCTACGCGGCGCTCGACCGGCTCGGCATCGAAATCGTCACGCCACGCCACGAAACCTGCGCGGCGCACATGGCCGGAGCCTATGCGCGCCTGACCGGGCGGCTGGGCGTGTGCATGGCTTCCAACGGACCGGGTGTCGCTAACCTGCTGCCGGGCCTGGTCGTGGAGCAGGCCGAGGGCAACCGCGTGCTGGCCATCACCAGCGCGCGCCGGCCCGAGATCATGTATCCCGACCGTGGCGGCGCCTACCAGTGCTTCAACCAGGCCGGCGTGATCGGCGAGATCGGCAAGTTCTCACAGGCGGTCTCTTCCTGGGAGCGCGTTCCGGAACAGATGCGGAAGGCCTTCCGCGCCTGCTGGGACGGAAGGCCTGGCGTGGTCCACGTCGACGTGCCCGAAACGATCATGAACGGCAAGTTCAAGTCCCTGCCTGCCCTGTGGGAACCCCGCCAGTACCGCAACTCCGAGCCGACCGCACCCACGCCCGAGCAGGTCGAACAAGCCGCCGAGCTCCTGACCCGCGCCGAAGCGCCAATGATTCACGCCGGCAGCGGCGTGATCCATGCGCAAGCCTTCGACGCACTCGAGCGCGTGGCCGAGCAGCTTCACGCGCCAGTGACCACCAGCTGGGCCGCACGTGGCGTCATCGGCGAAGACTCACCACTGGCCATGCCCATGCCGCACGTCAAGCTCAACCACCAGGTGCGCAACGAAGCCGATACCGTACTGATCCTGGGCTCGCGCGTGGGCGAGACTGATTGGTGGGGCAAGCCGCCCTACTGGCGCAAGCCGGCCGAGCAGACCACCATCCAGGTTGACCTGGATGCCCGCATGCTGGGCCTCAACAAGCCCACTGACCTGGCCATCCAGGCCGATATTGGCAAGTTCCTGGATGCCCTGGCACGGGCACTGACCGATCGCAAGTCCGCGAACATGGAAGCCCGTCGCAAGCGGGTCGCCGGCTACGGCAAATCACTCGAATCCGACCGGGCCGACTGGAATAAGGCGCTGGATGACGACTCGGTGCCGATGCACCCGGCGCACGTGGCCGCCACCTGCAACGAAGTTTTCGATGCTGACTCACCCATCGTCGCCGACGGCGGCAACACCGCCATCTGGGCGATGTTCTATCACCGTGCCCGGATACCCAATCGCGTGCTGTCGACCTTCAAGTTCGGCATGCTCGGCGCCGGCGTCGCACAAGCCCTCGGTGCGGCTGTTGCCCTAACCGACAAACCGGTTTGCTGCATTATCGGCGATGGCGCCTTCGGCTTTCATCCGCAGGAAATCGAAACCGCGGTGCGCAACAAGCTGAAAGTGGTCTACGTCGTGCTCTGCGACAAGCAGTGGGGCATGGTGAAAATGAATCAGCAATTTGCACTCAAGCCGCTGAAAACCCTCATGTTCAAGTCACTCAAGCCGGAAGAAACCATCAAGGCCGACCTGGGCGAGATCGCTTTCGACAAGGTGGCCGAGGCGATGGGCGCCCACGGCGAACGGGTGGCCGACCCGGCCGATCTGAAAGGCGCACTACTCCGGGCGATCGAGTGCGACGGCTGCGCCGTTGTCCACGTCGATGTCGACCCCGTCAAGCACATGTGGGCGCCGGGACTGATGCACTTCAAGAAGATGCACGAAGAACCGAAAGGCTAGGTAAAAGGGGACCAGAACTCGGTGCGCTTCGATCCTGACAGCCTGATCCTGCTCAACGCCATCCTCGCACTGATGATGTTTGGCGTGGCGCTGAGCCTGCGCCCAGCAGACTTTAGCCGTGTGATCCGTACACCGGTCGCGCCGGCTGCCGGCCTGGTCGCGCAGTTCCTGCTGCTGCCCGCGGCGACCTGTGCGGTCACCTGGCTATTGCGACTCGAACCCGAGATCGCCCTGGGCATGATCCTGATCGCGGCCTGCCCGGGCGGCAATTTCTCCAACATCATGACCTTCATGGCGCGCGGCTCGGTGGCCGTGTCGGTGTCGATGACGGCGGTTTCAAGTGTCGCCGCCATCGTGCTGACACCGCTCAATTTTGCCTTCTACGGCTGGCTCAATCCCTACACCCGCGAGTACCTCACCCAAATCAGCATCGATCCCGGCAATATCCTGCTACTGGTCGTTCTGGTGCTGGGTATTCCACTGGTGCTGGGGATACTCACCGGCCAACACTGGCCAAAGCTCGCCGACAAGAGCGAGAAGCCACTGCGGGTGTTCTCACTTGTGGTTCTGCTGGCTTTCGCCGGAATCGCTTTCGGTATGAATTTCAATACGTTCCTGGAGGAATTTCAGACTTTTGTCTGGCTGGTGATCGGCCATAACCTGCTCGCCTTCTTCCTCGGCTTCGGCATGGCCAGCCTGTTCAAGCTCCCCGACGCGGACCGGCGCGCGGTGACCATGGAAGTCGGCATCCAGAACTCTGGCCTGGGCCTGGTCATCCTGTTTACTTTCTTCCCTACGGCCGGCGGCATGCTTCTGATCGCGGGGTTCTGGGGTGTCTGGCACCTCATAGCGGGCATCGCCCTGTCGCAGTTCTGGGCCCGACGCCCGCCGGACGAAACGCCACAACCGGTTGTCGGCATGTCATGAGCAAGCGCATTCTCATCACCGGTGCCGCCGGCTACATCGGACACCAGCTCGGCAATCGCCTGGCCCACGACTTCGAGGTTTTTGGGACCGATATACGGAAGCGCGAGGACTTGAGCTTTCCGCTGCAAGTACTTGATATCCGCTCACGTAGCCTGGCCGAAGTCATGCACACCCACGCCATAACGCACGTCGTCCACCTGGCTTCCGTGTTGCAGGGCTCCAACGACCGTCAGCACGATTTCGACATCGACGTCGGCGGTACACGCAACGTAGTCCAGGCTTGCATTCAGACGGGCGTAGTGCACCTGACCGTCACCAGCTCGGGCGCGGCCTATGGCTACCACGCCGACAATCCCGACTGGATCGACGAGGACGATCCCTTGAGGGGCAACGAAACATTCGCCTACGCCGACCACAAGCGTCGCATCGAGGAAACGCTGGCGCGCTACCGCAAGCTCCATCCCGAACTCAAGCAGCTCGTCTTGCGCCCAGGCACCGTACTGGGCAATGACACCCGTAACCAGATCACCGCCCTGTTCACCGCCCGCCGTATCCTGGTCTTGAAAGGTCATGACTCGCCCTTCGTCTTTATCTGGGACGAAGACGTGCTGAACATCCTGGAGAAAGGCATCCGCGAAAATGCCGAAGGCATCTACAACCTGGCCGGCGACGGCGCGCTGGACATGCGCGAAATCGCCCGCCGCCTGCGAAAGCCCGCGCTCACCCTGCCCGTCGGCGTCGTCAAGACCGGGCTGCGAATCGCCAAGTGGCTGGGCAAGCCAACCGGACCGGAGCAAATCGACTTCCTGCGCTACCGTCCAGTGCTGTCCAACCGCCGCCTAAAGGAAGAGTTCGGTTACACCCCGCAGAAGACCTCGGCCGAGGCCTTCGACTACTTCGCCCGGCACCTCGGGAGAGACCGTCGCTGATGCTGCCGGTGATCTGGCTGGGTATCTGCATTCTGGTTTCGTCGACTATCGAGGCCATCACCGGCTTCGGTTCAATCGTCATCGCCCTGGCCCTGGGCGCCCTCCTGCTGCCGATCTCGGCCATGTTGCCGATCCTGGTGCCACTCAATATCTTCATGACCGGCACCATCGCCTGGAAGAACCGCCACCACATCGACAAGACATTACTGCTGAAACTCGTCCTGCCCCTGATGGCCGCCGGCACCGTCGCCGGCTACCTGCTGCGCCCCTGGCTGGGTGAGAACCTGCTAAAAATGCTGCTCGGCAGCCTGATCGTGTGGTTCGCCCTGCGAGAACTCTGGCGTCTGTGGCGCCACGTCGCCAGCCATCCCCATTCGAAATGGCTCAGCCGCGTTCTCACCTTCGCCGCCGGCATCACCCACGGTTTGTTCGCGTCCGGCGGCCCGCTGCTGGTTTATGCAATGGCTGGGACGAAGCTCGACAAGGGCAGCCTCCGGGCTACGCTGGTGACCGTGTGGTTCAGTCTGAATGCCGGACTGACGCTGGTGTTCTTGTTGGACGGCACGCTGATTCCCGTGTTGCCCCGAGTGGCGATCTACCTGCCCGTCCTCGGCGTCGGCTACTTACTGGGGGACTTCCTGCACCACCGCCTGGACGAACGACGGTTTCGGCAGTTGGTGTACATGCTGCTGGTAGCTACCGGATTTGCGCTGATCGCGCGATAGGCAATAAAACACATGGCCCGATGACGCTATTACGCTTTCGCGCACGCCCCACTCGTAAGGGCTACAAAGTCGCAGGACGTTGGCAACTTTCTGAGATTTTAAGTGCCTGGTAGACCATTCGGGCTGCGACATGCTCGAGTGGATTCAGAAATCACATCCAGACATGAAAAATGGCTGGCATGACCAGAATCCAGACCAGGACCAGCAGCCACAAACGCCCTTTGAAAACGTTGTAGTCGCGGAGGAGCTTGTTCCAGGAATGGCCGACCGCGTAGTGCCCGAAGCCGAACTCGAAGGCGACGGTCGCGGTCAACCAGACCACACCCACCCACCAAGCCTGCGCCAGCGATTCCAGGGGCCACAGCCGACTCACGCCCCACACGAGCAGGCCGGTGAAGATGATGGCCGTGACCGTCGAGACCTGATGGGCAACGAGTTCGGGCAAGCGGCGGCCATAGGTGTACTGCCGAAGCATCCCGTTTGCAACGCCCACCGCGGCGAGCAGGAACCAGCAAAGAAGGTACTGGATCACCGGCTATCGCCCCCTCGAACAATGACGTCATCAACCGGCCGTCTCGGGGATCTTGGCATTTCCGGACCACGGCCGATACGGACGACCAGGTCGGGCCGGCGCTCGCCGAGACCCAGGAACTGCGCAAACTCCGATCGCAAGGCCGCGACTTCGACCGGCTGGTTGATGAAGGCGTTGCGCAGGCCGAGCGCCGTCGCCTGCAGTGCCAGGCGCTGGTAGCAGCGGCCCGCTTCGATCCAGTGTTTCTTGTCGTTCGACTCGGAGTGAATCACGGCTATGGCAGACGAACTCATGATGTGCTTGTGATCCTTGGCGTTCTGCTTGTCGGCGGAAAAACCGAAGTGCATCGCAATCCGGCCCAGCCATCGGGGCACGCTCGGGCTGCCCATCACCGGCCCGTACAGACCGTCCCCCGAGCTGGCGGCCTCGCGGCTGTTGAAGCGAATCCAGGTCACGAGCTCCCGCTTCCATTCGGAATCGTCGAACTGCGTCTTGTTACCCCGGGCGACAAATTCCGCGATTGTCTCCATTCGATCGCGATCGGTAATCAGCATGACTGACACACCCTCGCCCTGCCCGGCCTCGACGAGCTTGCTCAGCTCGTCGTCGCTCAGTGCCGATCCGTCGTACCCGGTGCGGCTACACTGACGTTCCGGAATCGCCGCAAACAAATCGGATCGCAGGGGTGCGGTTGCTTCGAACTCGAGTCTGACGCCCGATGAAGCCGCATCGTAGCTGCACCGCCCCGACAGTCCCGCAGCCCGCCCCGCGATCAAAAGATTCTCGGCGGCACAGCCGAGGCTGGCATAGAGGTGGTGATCGTCAGGATCGACCGCGGGGCAGCGCCGGTTCAGATCCGGAAGAATGCAGATGGCGTCTTCCTCTCGCTTGAACAGCCACGGCTGCGTGTTGTGACTGGATGCCGCAAGCGTTGCATAGCCGATGAGCGTCTTATCGTCTCTGGCCGCTTCACCGATGGCGCGGTGGTGCGAGGTTTCATCGGCCCGCGTGGTGTAGTTCATGTCACCCTCCCATGATGAATCAATAGCAACTTCAGTATGCGCCCGGAGAACGACAACTCGTTGACGGGAGTCAATCCGGACTTCAGCATGCCGAGCACGACAAATGCGCTACGCCGAGGCGGACAGAGCGTCAAAACACGTACAATCTACGCAGTCACAACTGCGCCAAGGTATCGCCGTGAAAACTCAACGCGCCCTGCTCTACCTTGCCGCGGCTTGCCTGCTGGTCGGTGGCTGTTCCGGGAGCGGCGAGCCGCCTACAAAGCTATTGCACGCCACCATGTTCGACGAACCGCGCGCCGTAGCCCCGTTCCACATGAGCGACCAGCACGGCCGCGACTTCACGAACGTTGAGCTGCGGGGTAATTGGAATGTTCTCTTCGTCGGCTTCACGCACTGCCCGGACGTCTGCCCCAGCACCCTGGCCTTGCTGGACTCGGTGCAGAAGCGCGCGGGTATCTCGCCTGAGCGGCTGCGCACCGTTTTCGTCAGCGTTGATCCCGAACGCGACACGCCTGAAGTCCTGGCCGAGTACCTGGCCCATTTCAATTCCGAGTGGACTGCTCTGACCGGGAAGAAAACAGAACTGGACCGCCTTTTGGACAGCCTCGAACTAGCCTACGTGCGTGTACCAACCGGGAAGGGCGAATACACCATGGATCACTCTACTGCGCTGGTGCTGATCGATCCCGGCGGCCACATGCGCGGCTATTTCACCGCACCGCTGGATGCCGATGCGCTGGCCGAAGATCTCGGCAGGGTTGCCCGGGCCGGGCGCTGAGGGCGCCGCGGCCCGAGACTGGTTCAGAAGCGCGAACTCGTCAGGTTCACGTCGGCCTGGGCCCATGCGGCCTCGAAGCGGGCTTCCACTTCTTCAGCTTCGCTGTCCCGGCCCTGGGCCCGCAATGACTCGGCCAGACCGTAGAGCGACCAGCCGTTTTCCGGATTGCGCCTGAGCTCGGCACGATAGGCTTCTTCTGCATCCTCCGCGCGCCCTGCGTCCAGCAGCACGGCACCCAGGGTATGGCGCACCGGCGCATGCCAGCCCGGCGGCTCGTCATAAGGCAGGTCGTCCTCGATATCGCGGGCCGTCTCCAGCGCGGCCACTGCCGTATCCAGGTCGCCACTGCCATAGGCGAGTTCGGCGGCCAGCGTGCGCTCGGCCACGCGCACACCGTGGATCAGCGAGTATCGCTCCCACATCATGAGGCGCTCGATGGCAGGGTCGGTGCTTGCTGCGACCAGCGCCTCGTGATGGGTACGCGCGTCGTCCTCACGGCCGCTTCGCACCGCCGCCATGCCCTGTGCGTAGTGCCACATGGCCTGCATGTACGGCAGGTCGTCGGCCGGTTTCGGTTCCGCCGCGATCTCGTCCCACAGGCCGAACCGCACCTTGGCAAGCAATGGCGTTAGCGCAAAGTTCTGCATACCCTCGAACCCCGGCGCACGCATCAGGTCCGGATCACTGGTACGCGCGTGAGTTTCCTCTGCGGCAGCCAGGGCAACCTCGCTTGCGCCTTCCATGCTGGCGGCGAACCACAGAAAGTGGTGGTTGTGCGGCACATAGCCCAGCGGATAAACACCGGGGCCAGGTCGGCAGGCGGCCAGGTAGGCGTTGTCCGCTTCCACCGCCTTCTGGTTGGCGATCACTGCATCGTGATAGCGCCCGACCCGGGCGTAGATATGCGCCGGCATGTGGACCAGATGACCCGAGCCGGGGATGAGCGTTCGCAGACGATCGGCGGCAACCACACCGCGTTCGGGCTCTTCGGACGCTTCAACGGCGTGAATGTAAAGATGCAGCGCACCGGCGTGGTTCGCATCCCGCTCGATCACGCCTTCCAGCACGGACACGATCTCGGTGATGCGACCGCGGGGCTGGCCGTCCATGGACCAGTAATCCCAGGGTTGCAGGTTCATCAGCGATTCTGCGTAGAGCGTGGCGGCATCCAGGTCGTCCGGACGCGCGGCCACCAGTTCGGCCATCGCATCAGCGTAGGCCTGGTCGAGCCCGCTGCGGTCTTCCGGCGGGTTCTCGGCATAGCGTGCCGACAAGGCCCGAATGTAGGCCTGCTGCCATTCCGGCGCATCACCGGCCACGGCCTGTGCCGCCTGCAGTCGCTCCCAGGCGGCCTCGTTGTTGGCCGGGTCCATACCCGCATTGACATGCGGCCCGAGCACCAGCGCCGAACCCCACCAGCACATGGCGCACTGCGGATCCAGTTCGGCGGCCTTCAGGAAAGAGCGTTCGGCGGCCTGGTGGTTGAAGCCGTAGGTCAGCATCAAGGCCTGGTCGAACCACTGCTGGACTTCGGGATTTGAAGCGCCGATCGACCGACTGTAATCACCCAGGCCGTCGAGCAGCGTGGCGCCGACCGGTGCCAGTTCAGGCAGATAGGCAGTGGATTCTTCGGTGTCAGTAGCTGGTGGATCGTCGGCAGGCGCGTCGGAAGGCGAGTCGGAAGGTGAACAGCTCGCGATCAGGAAAACGAGAAATGCAGCAAGGGGGAACCTTAAATACTTTTTCATGACGGCAATACTCCCTTCCCCCCAAAAGCTTTTATATACGCCTGCTTCCGGGAACTGTCAATCGCGCGTCCTGGCGTTGCAGCCCAGCCAACGTAGGAAATTCCAACCAGATTGCCAGCCGACCGAGGTCATCGAACTTGGGACGACAGCAGTGCCGAGGTCCGTGCGATATGCTCGACGTCACCAAAGCGACGCTGGCGCCGGCTGAATTCGGCGACCGCGGCGGCAAGCGAATCGCCATTGAAGTCCGGCCACGCCACCTCGGTGAAGTAAAGCTCGGCGTAGGCACTCTCCCAAAGCAGGAAGTCGCTCAGCCGCTGCTCGCCGCCGGTACGAATCATCAAATCCACGTCCGGCACGTGCCGGTTAGCGTCAGGTGCCAGCCGCCGCGCCAATTCGGCACGTGTGCCAGGGCCGTGCGCGGCCGCCCGCGCGATCGATTCCCGCGAAGAGTAGTCGATGGCCAGGCGGAGACGCAGTGCATTGCCCCCGACAGTCGCCCGCTCAGCCGACTTGATGGCGTCGCACACACGTGCAGGCAGACGGTCACGCCTGCCCAGAATCTCGACGGACACATCGTTCTCAATACAGGAGTCCAGCTCCTTGCGCAGATATTTCTCCAGCAGCCGTAGCAGTGCACGCACTTCCGGTGCCGGCCGCTTCCAGTTGTCGGAAGAGAACGCATAAAGTGTCAGCGTGTCGATTCCGTGCGCCGGGGCCGCCTCGACTACGCGCCGGACCGCCGTCGCCCCGGCACGGTGGCCGGCACTGCGCGGCAGCCCGCGCCTCTGTGCCCAGCGACCGTTGCCATCCATGATGATCGCAACGTGCAATCTGCCGGATTCACTCCTTCCACTTTGTGACATAAAGTTGCTCTCCGCAGTGGTTCGCAGCCGGTCTGGCGCGTGGGTTCAGCCCTTACGCACCCGACTGATCAACGATTCCATATGGTCGAGATATTCGTTCAGCGCTTTGCGTCCGGCCTTCGTGAGCCGGTACTCGGTATGCGGCACGCGGCCGACAAACGATTTTTCGCAGGTAACGAAGCCCGCCTCTTCGAGACGCCGGGCGTGTACGCTCAGATTGCCGTCGGTGATGTCGAGGAGGCGCTTGAGGTCGTTGAAACTCATCGATTCCGCGCCGGCCAGCACACTGACGATGGCCAGCCGCACTCGCTCGTGAATGACGCGGTTGAACTGCACCGGAATGCTCCGAGCTATGCCCTTGCTGCGCCGCGCTGGCGTCGCGCAGGTGTCGCCTTCTTGCTCGTGCACTGCTGTGTGTTTGGCTGACTGGCCCTTAGCCACCATGCCGCCTCGCAATCAACAGCCCAAACCCGATATGCAGTCCCCCGAACCCGGCCGCCAGCCAGCCGTTGGCCCACGCCGCCGGGGTCGCCAGCGCAAGCGCGCCCAGCACCATGAAACCGATGCCCATCAGCGGCACCGCACGGACCGAGAAGGTCCCGGCAGTGGTCACCGCAGCGCCGTAGGACAGCAGCCATAGACCCGGTAGCAGCTCGAGCGTGCCGTGAGCATATAACGCCGCCGTCAGGGCCACGGCCGCAGCCACCGGCGGAAGGAAACTAAGCAGAAATTTGCGTCCCGGCCCCGTGCGCAAAGGCACACCGGCTCGCTTCGCCTTCCAATACAGCGTGCCCGCCGCGATCAGGCTGGCGAAGGCCGCAGTCACCAGCCAGACAGACAGCCAGCGCTCAGGCGTCGTCTGCCAGGAAGCCAACAGCGCCGCAACCCCGCCTGTCACGCCGATTGCGACCCCACCCCAACCCGGCACCGCCGTGAACGCCCCCGCCCGCTCCATGGTGTCTCGGATGAAGCGCAAGTCGTCCATGGCGCGATCGTGCAGCGCAACGGGCGACTTTGTCGAATCACGGCGAAGTGACATGTTCATGGGCACTATATAGCCGGGGCTTAGAGTTATGTCAAGTACTTTATACTATAAAGTCTGCCTTTGGAGCCGGTAGCAAACTTCAGTCTCACTCTTCATACCATCCCTTTCCCATCCTTGAGCAGCATAGAACCGGTCCGCCCGCGTATTCACCATGGTCAGCAATGACACCTCCTCATTCCCCAAGGAGAACAACCAATTGGTTGCGAGATTTAGGAGCCCCCTTCCTATACCCTGGCCCTCGAATGCCGGCAGCACGAATAGCGCCCATATGGAAGAATCCATCTTCGCCGCGTAAGAAAAGCCCACCACCTGCCCTTGCACCTCACAGACCCAGCCGCGCCCCAGGGGGCCATGATATTGCTCGCACATCTCGGCGGTCACCTTCGAAGGATCCGAGAGTTCATTCTCCGTCACCAGAAATCGAATCTCCATAATCCTGGGAATATCGGATAGCAGCGCCTCTCTGAACACCAATCCACGTGACACAACGACTCCCTCTGCAAGCCATAACGCCGACGGCGAGTCGCTCATCACAGAGCTAAATCGCCGCAATGACCCCGAAAAGCACAATTCCAGTACCGATAAGCACGAAGGGCGTTCCTATCGATGACACCTTGTTACCAAGCGACTTCTCTGAAAAAGCATCTTCCACGCCCTGTAGCCAGTTTATGACCATACCGAGGTCGAACAAAACAATGCCACTCAACAAAAGAGTCGCCGCTACTGTCTCGACACCAGGCGACAAGTCCGAAAAACCAATTGCGACCGTCATCGCCAACAGTAACGCGCCCTGTATTATCGCTGCCAGATGTGCCGCAAACAGGTACCGGGGCGCCCTCGGAGACCGGCTGCGCGTCACGGCCATTGGAATGCCCAGCAGGAAACCGAATGACAGAACAATCATTCCGCCCACAATGAAAATTTGAGTTGCGTTATCCATGTTGCCTCCCTCCTGACAAAGTCACTCTTGCGTGCAGGATTACAGCTTCAGTTCATTCCTTCGTGAGATGCTACCAACCCAAGACTCTCAGCAAAAGCCTACCGCCCCTGGCCTTGATGTGCCCGTTGCCAGCTGCACGAGGATGCCTCCTGGCAGCTTCGATAGAGCGACATTCGCTTCCGCCATTGGCGAGATTCCGGCTCGGGGCCGCGACGACAAACTGGGGAGTTACCATGGCGACATGAGCGAACTGCGACACCTGCCTCCGGAGAATGAACTGGAGGAAAAATTCATACTGGCCGGCGGCCCGGGAGGACAACACGTCAACCGGACCGAGACGGCCGTACAGTTACGCTACAACGTGGTTGCCTCCGGCTTCCTTCCCGAACCGGTAAAGCTTCGCCTGCTGGAACTGGCCGGCCACCGCGCCGACAACGAAGGCGTAATCACGATCGAGGCCAAGAGCCATCGCAGCCAGCACCGCAACCGCGAGGAAGCGCGCGAGCGGTTAGCCGAACTGGTCGAGAAGGCATATCACAAGCCGAAGAAGCGCATTCCTACGCGGCCGAGTCGTTCAGCGAAGAAGCGCTGGAAGAAGAAGAAGCAGCGCCACAAGGAGATCAAGCGGGCGCGGAAGCCGCCTCGTATTGATGAGTAGCCTCGTGGTTTTGCTGTCACTGGGTTGTGTATTGCTAACCGCTAGGTTGGCGGCTTCGACAAGTCAAAGGCGGTTTCGCCCGGCTTGCTTCGCAAGCTCTTTGGGCGAGTAACTTTTGTCAGTCGCGACAAAAGTCACCAAAAACGCTCTTAGAAGACGCGGTTGTGCCGCAGGACCTGGTAACTTCAGGGCTTAACGGAGATACCGCTTCTGCCTTCGCGATCACTCGGTCGTCAAGCATGGTGTTTTCGATAAAGTCCGGGCGTAGCCCACACCCACACAGCACGACCTCGATCGGGGTCGGCTTCGATAAATGATGGAACAGAGACCGGAGGTGGTACGCCACTCGAAGTCGTGGTGCCAGATGCGGGCCGCTGCAGGCGTCATCGCAAGCCAGCATGTTCCGCAGCCGGGCCCAAGCAAAGCCCCAGTCACAGTCCGTGAAGCCACTCCGCTCAAAGAATCTTGAGACGTAACCGCCTGCTTTTAAGCGCGCTTTTTGGTTACTTTTTTCGCGCGGGAAAAAAGTTACCCGCCATCAGCCTGCGTAGCAGGCGGGCGGAACAGAAGTTGACTTGTCGAGGCTCGCACAGCGACCCGTGGCAACAGCCAATCCAGTGTAGACGCAGCACTTGCGAAGCAAGCCGGGCGAAACCGCCTTTGAAGTGTCGAAGCCACCACAGCGACCCGTGGCATCAGCCAACCTGGCGGCAATAACGCACAACCCAGCGGCAGCAAAGAAATGAACCCATTTGGCAGTGCCAATTGCATTGGCGCCTTGCTTCTGCCATTTTGTAGAACTTCCCCAGCGATCTGAAGGAGACAATCTTGAGGATGCTTTCACACGGGCTGGCGGCAACATTGCTGCTGGTCTCAATATCGTCTGCCGCCCTGGCCGACACGCGCGCCTTTGTCGGCGCGAAGATCATTCCTATCGATGCCGATCCGATCGACAACGGCGCCCTGGTCGTCGTCGACGGCCGAATCGATGCCGTCGGAAGTCGGGACGATATCCGCATTCCGGATGACGCCGAAGTGATTGAATTCGAATCCGATACGGTCATCATGCCCGGCATCGTCGACACCCACAGCCACGTCGGCGAAGTGTCCGGCGGCGACCGCTCGGGGCCGATCCAGCCCGAGGCACGGGCACTCGACTCGATCAACGTACGCAGCTCCGGCCTCAAGCGCGCGCTGGCCGGTGGCATTACCTCGGTCAATGTCATGCCCGGCTCCGGCCACCTCATCAGCGGCCAGACGATCTATCTCAAGCTGCGCGAGGGCCAGGCCGTCACCGACCTGGCCTACCGCCGCGACGACGGCGAGGTGCTCGGCGGCCTGAAGATGGCCAACGGCACCAATTCCATGCGCGAGCCGCCGTTTCCCGGCACGCGCGCCAAGTCGGCCGCGCTGGTGCGGGCCCAGTACATCAAGGCGCAGGAGTACGCCGAAAAGCGCGCCAGCGCCGAAGATGACAACGGCCCGGCACGCGACCTCGGCCTGGACGCATTGGTCGAAGTGCTCGAAGGAAAGCGCATGGTGCATTTTCATTCGCACCGCCACGACGACCTCATGACCGCCCTGCGCCTGAAAGAGGAATTCGGCTTCCGCATGGTGCTGCACCACACCTCCGAGGCCTACCGCGTGGCCGACGAGATTGCGGCCGCCGATGTGCCGGTCTCACTGATTCTCGTCGACAGCCCGGGCGGCAAGCTCGAGGCGAGGAACCTGCTGGCCCGATCCGCTCCGGCGTTGGAACAAGCCGGTGCGAAAGTCGCCCTGCACACCGATGACTGGGTGACCGACTCGCGCTATTTCCTGCGCATGGCGGCCATGGCCGTGCGCGCCGGCATGTCGCGTGAGGCCGCGTTGCGATCCCTGACCCAGGCGGGTGCCGACATGCTCGACATCGGCGACCGTGCCGGGTCCCTTACGCCCGGCAAGGACGCAGACTTCGTCATTCTTTCCGGCGACCCCTTGAGCGTCTACACACGCGTTCTCGAAACCTGGGTCGAAGGCGAGCGCCGCTTCGACCTCGACGACGAGGATGACCGTCGAGTGGCCGAAGGCGGCTTCAATGCCCTGAGTGACGACGATGGACACGGCCATATCCACGGCCACGGAGGTGAACAATGAAGAACCTCATCGCAACGTTGGCCCTGCTGGCCTTCAGCCTGCCGGCCGCAGCACAAGACATCGCTGTACGCGCCGGCACTCTGCATATCGCGCCGGGTGAATCCGTGACAGATGGCGTGGTCGTGATTGTCGACGGCAAGATCAGCGCCGTCGGGCCAGTCGCCGAAACCGACATTCCCGAAGACCTGATGACCATTGAGGTGCCTGTGGTCACCCCGGGCCTGATCGACGCACGCTCGACCGTCGGCCTGTCGGGCTATCTCAATCAGCCTCATGATCAGGACCAACTGGAACGCTCGGACGCTATCCAGCCGGAACTGCGTGCCATCGATGCCTACAACCCGCACGAGAAGCTGGTCGAATGGCTGCGCGAGCACGGCATCACCACCGTCCAGACCGGGCACGGGCCCGGCGAGGTCGTGGCCGGGCAGCTTCTGATTGCCCGCACCACCGGAGATACCGTCGACGAGGCAATGATAGAGCCGGTTTCAGCCCTGGCGGCTACGCTCGGCGAGGGCGCCACGCGTCACGACCGCAAGTCCCCCGGCAACCGCTCCAAGGCGGTCGCACTGTTACGCGCCAAGCTTTACCAGGCCATGGAATATCGCGACAAGCGCGAGTCAGCCGAAGAAGACAAGCAGCCGCCGCGCGATCTCGGGCTCGACGCCCTAGTCGACGTTCTCGAAGGTGAGATTCCACTGATCATCGAGGCCCACCGTCACAGCGACATCATGACCGCCATCCGCCTGGCCGATGAGTTCGGATTCCGACTGATTCTGGCCGGCGCCAGTGATGCCCACCTGCTGGTCGACGAGATTCTCGAAGCCGACGTGCCGGTCATCATCCATCCGACCATGTACCGCTCGCGCGGCAGCAGTGATTACCAGCACATCTCGTTTACCACCGCGGCGAAGCTGATGGATGCGGGTATCGAGGTAGCAATGCAGTCCGGCTTCGAGGGCTACGTCCCGAAGACGCGTGTGGTGCTGTTCGAGGCGGCTATGACCCTGCCCTACGGCGCCAGCTTCGACCAGGCGCTGGAGCTGGTCACCACCGCCCCGGCGCGCATCCTGGGGATCGATGAACGGGTCGGCAGCCTGGAAGTCGGCAAGGACGGCAACCTGGCCCTCTTCGACGGCGACCCGTTCGAGTACACCACCCACGTGCTGGGCACGGTCATCGAGGGCCGGCGGGTGAGCGAAAGACGGCGCTGAGCCACCGCCCGGCGCCGCGCTTCAGTCCGGGTGAATGATCAGGCCATTTCCTCGGCGGTCACGATGCGGCCGCGACCGCCGCGTTTGGCCTTGTACAAGGCGGCATCGGCACGGCGGATCAGTTCATCGATGCCGTAGGGGACCGAGTCGCGGCTGATTTCCGCCGACACCGTGCCGATACTGGCCGAGATGTCGACGGTCCGCTGCCGGTCGACCTCCACCGGCCGCTGGGCCAGGATGTCGAGCATGCGCCGGGCCGCCTGGAGCGCGCCCTGGCGATCGGTGAACGGCAGCACCATGGCGAACTCCTCGCCGCCGTAACGGGCCAGCGTATCGGCCTTGCGCGCGGTGGTCAGCAACCGACGCGCCGTCTCGGCCAGTACCCGGTCCCCGGCCTGATGCCCGAACCGGTCGTTGACCTCCTTGAAGTAATCCAGATCGAGAATGATCAGGGACAAGGGCGTCGGGTTCGGCGAGCGCAGCAGCAGCTCCCATTCATGCCGCAGGCGGGTCAGGAAATGACGGCGATTGAATAAGCCGGTCAGCTCGTCCGTGATGGCCAGTTGCTTGAGCTGGCGATTCTTGTCTTCCAGTTCACGGGTGCGCTGGGCCACCAGCGCCTTGAGCTGGCGGCGCTGACGGTCGATGCGCCACAGGCTCAGGCGAATACCGCCCCAACCGGTCAAGGCCAGCAGCAATACGCCACTGCTCCAGGCCAGCGGATGCCCCCACCACGGTCGTGCCGTTTCAAACCGGAAGGATGCCGGCGACTCCGACCAAACCCCGTCGTCGTTGGCGGCGATGACCTGGAACTCGTAGCGGCCGGCACTCAAGCTGCCGTAACTCACACTTTCATCCTCGGTAGGCGCCGACCAGTCCTGATCGTGCCCCAGCAGGCGGTATCGATAGCGCACGCGTTGCTCGTCTCGAAAGCTGTTGGCTGCGAAGTGAAATTGAACACCCTGATCGGCATGAGGCCGTACCTCGTCCCGGGCAAGAGGCTCCCCGTTACCGCGCCGAGTGGCGGTCACGACGACTTTGGGTGCGAGCGTATTGCTGAATTCGTCCTGTGGGTCGAAGCGGACCAGGCCCCGACTGCTGCCGAACCATAGTTTGCCGCCGGCTGCCGCGGCAGCCGTGGCGCTGCCTTCCAGATCCGGCAGTCCATCCCGATCGGTATACAGGCGCCTTTCCCCACCCTGCGGATAAAAGCGGAGCAGGCCACGATTACCGTACAACCACACGCGATCACGCTCGTCGACCAGCAGATTCCAGATGAAGTCGTCGTGGATACCCTCCGGACTCCGCAGGAACTGCTCGGCAGACAGGTCGGTACCGATCCTGAACGCGCCGTCGCCGTTGCTGGCCGCCCAGACCCGGCCGTCCGAATCAAGGCCGAGATCCCACACCGTCTGATCGGTCAACCCGGCCTCGGCGTCAAGATGGACCAGGCCACCATCGGGTTGCCTGACGACCACGCCGCCGTCGCGCAGCGCGAACCAGATGCGCCCGTCGCCATCCTCGATCATTCGCAGCACAAAGGCCTGATGCAGCTGCGCGGCTTTCGGCCGTTGCAGGCGTTCACCGTCGAATGTCCGCACGCCCCCCGCCGTTCCGATCCACAGTGTCCCATCCCGGGCCAACAGCAGGGAAGGCACGTAGGCCTTCGGCAAACCGCGGGCCCCGTCAAGCCGCCGATCAACGCGGCCACGGTCGTAGAAGAAAAGGCCGTCGTCGGTCCCGATCCAGGCCTGATCCCTGGCTAACGGGGCCAGCGAATAGATGCGCTGGCCGGACATTGCAGGATTCTCGGCCGGGTGCACCAGCCACTCTGCCGCGTGCGGATCACGCACCGCCAAGCCGGCACGCGTCCCCACCCACAAAGTGCCGTCCGGTGCTGTTGCCAGCGCCCGCACGAAAGGATGCGGCAGACCGTGACGCTCGTCGAAGCTGGCAATCGGGCCCGGCGCGAGTTTGCTCAGTCCCCCCTGGTTGCCGAACCAGACGTTGCCTTCGTGATCCACGACAATGGTATGGACAACCCCGTCCAGCAACCCGGCACGCTCATCGACCACCCTGAAGCGACCGTCGCGTTCCTCGAGTGCGCCGCGCTGCGTCCCGTACCAGATCGTCCCATCCGTGCCGCGTTCGATCGCGCTGAAGGGTGCGGCCACGAAGGCCTCGGGCACACCCGGGTATCGCTCGGTCCGACCGCCAGCCATTCGATACAAGCCACGATCGGTGGCCACGCGCAAGCCGTCTTCGCCGGCCAGCAAGGCGGTGACCTGCCGGCCGGGCAAATGTACCGGCCCGAAACCGTCCTCGGCCAGCCGGACCAGCCCCGATTCGGTTCCAACCCAGATTCGGCCTGCACGGTCGGTCGCCACACTCAGCGCCTGATCCACGGGCAGACCGTGGCCGGAAGCGAACTGTCGAACGTCACGACCGTCGAGGCGCACCAGTCCGCGCTCGGTCGCCGCCCACAGGATGTCATCACCATCGACCAGCAATTGATTGACGTAGCCGCTGGCCAGTGGTCCTTCGCGGAACGGACAATCGAAGCGCGATGTCTCGATTTCGAAATAGCACAGCCCGCGACCGGTAGCCGCCACCAGCCGATTCCCGCCGTCGACAACCAGGTCGAGGATGGTGTTGGAATTCAGGCCTTCGCGGGTGGTAAAGGTGGTGAATTCGCGGCCATCAAAGCGGCTTGCACCACCGAAAGTACCCAGCCACATGAAACCCTGCGGTCCCCGTGCCACGGCCAGCACTTGTCGTTGGGGCACGCCGTCGACCGTAGAATAGTGATGGAAATTACGCTCCTGTGCCGGCGCACTGACCAGCCACAAGCATAGACAGGAAGCGACCCACCGCAACGCTGCGGCAGCGCTCTCCCGCCTGGAACATGTCCCCATGGTCGATTCCCTTCCCATAAAACAGGGCGTTGACCCTTGCGTGCAGCATAGCGGCTTACGTCCCGGAACGCACATCACACGGATATCACGATGCCGAAACCGGCGCCATGAATCCTCACAACCGGTCGGGAATCAGGATTTCTCCCTTCAGGTAATCCACCGCTCGGCCGGAGAGCACCACCCGACCATGGCCGACCTCGCAGCCCAGGCAACCGCCTCGACGTGAAAGCTGCCTGGCGCTCAGGCACTGCTTGCCGAGACGGGCCGCCCAGTACGGTGCCAGTTCGCAATGCGCTGACCCGGTAACCGGATCCTCATTGACCGCCAGTGCGGGAAAGAAGCAGCGGCTGACGAAATCGGCCTCGTTGCCCGGTGCCGTAGCCAGCACACCACGACGATCGAGCCCGGCCAGGCGGGAAAAGTCCGGCACAAGTTCACGGATATCCGACTCGCGCTCGAACACGGCGACGTAGTCCGCGGCCGCCAGCACCTCTGCCGGAACCGCACCGAGACCCGAAAGCAGCTCATCAGGCGCATCGACGGCTTCGGGAAGACTCGCCGGAAAATCCATACGCAGGCTGCCCTCGCTTCGCCTTACCCGCAGTTCACCGCTACGGGTGTCGAAAACGATTTCCTCGCCGTCGTACCCGAGATGCTTGTACAAGACGTGGGCGCTGGCCAGGGTGGCGTGGCCGCACAGATCCACTTCCGCCGCGGGCGTGAACCAGCGCAATCGGTAGCCATCGCCCTCGGGCACGAAAAAGGCGGTTTCCGACAGATTGTTCTCATTGGCGATAGCGCACAGCAGATCATCGTCGAGCCATTCGGCCAGCGGTACGACGGCGGCCGGATTGCCCTCGAACAGCTTTTCGGCAAAGGCATCGACCTGGTAGAGCTCGAGTCTCATTGTCGGGATTCCGGGTGGGCGCCTGCCACGCATTATGCGACACTTGTTCCGGGATTCCAGCACGCCGGACAACGACGCCTTGACTGACCAGCCGGACGATATCCTGGGCGACGAGCAGCCCTACGCCTCCGACCGCTACGCCCGCCTGGTGCTCAACCTGGGCCGGGCCCTGTTGCATGTCGGCTCGCCGGCCCACCGGCTTGAGTCATCCATGCAGATCATGGCCGAACGCCTCGGCCTGCAGGCCGAGTTCTTCTCCACCCCGACTTCGCTGATCGTCTCGCTTGGGGACGGCGAGAAGCAGCAAACCTTCCTGGCGCGTTCCGATCCGGGCTCGGCCAACCTGAGCAAGCTTGCCGACCTGACGGAGGTGATGGAAGAACTGGCCGAGGGCCGGATCGATCCGGAAACGGCCGACGAACGTGTGCGCGCCATCGATGCTGCGCCACCGCTCTACAATCGCTGGCTGCAGCTGGCCGCTTTCGTGCTGATTGCCGGCGGCGTGGTGCCTCTACTCGGCGGTGGATGGCGTGAAGCCCTGCTGGCCGTACCGCTCGGTCTGGTCACCGGCCTGACCGTGGTGTGGATGAGCCGCCATGTCGAGCGTGCCCGCCTGATCAATCCCATGGTGGCGACGATCATCACCTTCCTGGGCACGCTCTGGTGCGGCTACGACGCCCAGACCGCATTGATGCCGGCCATTCTCGCCGCCATGATCCCCCTTCTGCCCGGTATGGACCTGACCACTGCGGCTCGTGAACTCTCCACCGGCCATCTGGTTTCCGGGTCGTCGCGGCTGGCCTTTGCCGTAACCATCTTCGCGCTGCTCACCTTTGGCCTGGTGCTGGGCTCGATCAGCGCCCGGGCAATCGTGGGCGAGGTCGGCCTGATCGATCCGGCACCGCAGCCGATATGGCTGCCGCTCGTCGGCGTGCCGATTGCAGCGATGGGCCTGATGATGCTGATCCAGGCGCATCTGCGCGATTGGATCTGGATTCTCGGTGTGACCTGGGTGGCCTGGATGGGGGCTGGCTTCGGCGATTGGCTCGAAGCGCCCGTGATCGGCGCTTTCATCGGGGGCCTGGCTGTGGGCCTGGCCGGCAACCTGTATGTGCAGCTCACCAGCCGGCCTTCGTCGATCCTGCACATCCCGGGGATGATCCTGCTGGTGCCCGGCTCGATCGGGCTGAGAAGTCTGGCTGTGCTGCTCGGCGACGACGTCGTCGCCGGCCTCGAAACCGCCATTCTCGCCGGGGTGATCGCCGTTGCCCTGACCACCGGAATGATCCTGGCCAGTGTCCTGATTCCGCCCAGAAATACCTTGTAGGGCAGTCAATTGCATTCATGGCGGCCACAGACCAATTGCCGTATGCTGGTCATCCGCTTCCGCTCTGGCGCAGGAGGGCGCCCAGGTGGACGATAACAAGCAGGCACGGTATCGCCGGCCCCACGTTGAAGCGGGCCGAAGGCTGCGACAGGGGGTGGTGGTCGCCCTCTCGCTACTGCTTTGCCTGCCATTCCCCGCACTGGCAGACCAATCACCGGCACTTTCGGTCACCAAGCAGTCGGTTCAAGTCGGCATCTACGCCAACAGCCCCAAGGTGGGCCTCGGCGAGGACGGCCGACCAGAAGGCATTTTCGTCGATATCATCGAAGCCATTGCCGAACGTGAAGGCTGGCAGCTGGAATACGTACCCGGCAGCTGGCAGGAGGGCCTCAATAGACTGAGCACGGGGCAAATCGACCTGATGCCCGATGTCGCGCGAACGGCCGATCGCACTCAGCTCTTTGCCTTCCATGACGAACCGGCCCTGTCGAGTTGGCACCAGGTCTACGCGTCGCCGAACAGCGGCATCCGTTCGATCATCGATCTCAATGGCCGTTCGGTCGCAGTGCTCGACGGATCAGTCCAGCAATCACAACTCGAGAACATGGTCGAGGGCTTTGGTATTGCGGTGAAATTACTGCCCTTCCGCGATTTCGGATCGGCCTTTGCCGCTGTTCATTCGGGCCAGGCAGATGCCGTGGTCACCAATCGGTTTTACGGCGAGCATCACGCCGATGACTTCGGCCTGGAAGACACGGCCGTGATCTTTGCGCCCTCGCGCCTGTTCTTTGCCGCACCCCTGACCGGACGGGTGCACCTGCTCGAGGCCATCGACCATCACCTGATCGCATTCAAACAGGACCCGGACTCACCCTACTATGCATCGCTCGAGCGCTGGACCGACAACCCGCCCTTGACCACCTGGCCGAACTGGCTGCCCGCCGCCGCGGCAGCCATCGCCATCATGCTTGGTGGCGGTTTGGCGCTGGTTTTGGTTCTGCGAAATCAGGTCCGGGCGAAAACGCACCAGGTTTACACTCAGGCGCGCGAACATACCCGGCAGCTCGAGCGGCGTGTGCACGACCGAACGCGTGAACTCAGCGAGACCTCGACATTCTTCCAGGCCCTGATCGACCAGATTCCGAGCCTGATCTACTACAAGAACAACCAACTGCACTTCACGGGCTGCAACAAGGCCTACGAGCAGGCATTCGGCATCAGGCGCGAGGAAATCGTCGGCAAGACCGTCCATGACCTGGAGTTCGTCTCAACATCTGACGGTCGAAAATTCGAACTGGAACAGAAGCGGCTGCTTGAAAGTGGTGGTCAGATTCGGCGCGAGGTCACACTGGATTTCGCCGACAGCACGCGCCACGAGATGCTCTACTCCGCAGCGCGTATTATCGGCCCCGAGGAGCAGCCACTGGGTATCGTCGGCCTGCTGGTCGACATCACCCACCAGAAGCGGGTCGAGGATCAATTGGCCGTGGCCCGGGACAAGGCCGAGGCGGCCGATCGCCTCAAGTCGGCATTTCTTGCCACCATGAGTCACGAACTCAGAACCCCACTCAATTCCATCATCGGGTTCACCGGCATTCTCCTGCAGGAATTGGCGGGCCCCCTCAACGCGGAACAAAGCAAGCAGCTCACAATGGTGCGCAACAGTTCCGAACACCTGCTGACCCTGATCAACGACATTCTCGATATCTCACGCATCGAGGCCGGGGAGATGACGCTCTCCAGCGAACCCTTCAGCTTGCTGGAGTCGGTCGACAAGGTTATCGAAATCATTCGGCCACTGGCTGAGCGAAAGAACATCACTCTCGAGATCGATCGGAGAACCGACCCGGGCGATCGTATGGGCGATCTGCGCCGGGTCGAGCAGATCCTGTTCAACCTCATCGGCAATGCGGTCAAGTTCACGGACTCGGGATCGGTGAAGATCACGATCGATACCGACGACAGCGAAGGCGAGGAATCGGTGATCATCGCCGTCCAGGACTCGGGTATCGGTATTCGGGAGCAGGACTTGCAGAGCCTGTTCCTACCTTTCCGCCAGATCGACTCGACGCTTTCAAGGAAACATGAAGGCACCGGTCTGGGCCTGGTGATCTGCAAGCGGCTGACCAGTATGATGGATGGTGAGATCCGGGTTTCCAGTCGTTGGGGTGTAGGTACCACATTCACGGTCGAACTGCCGCTCGCAGCCGCGGCTGCAACCGGGGAAGAGGCATGAAAGGGAAGATCCTGCTGATCGAAGACAACGAGCAGAACGCCTACCTGGCGTCTTACCTGTTGAGCGCGCGCGACTGGCAAATGGTCTGCGCCAGCGACGGTCAAACCGGCATCGAAATGGCTGCCAGCGAGCAACCGGACCTTATCCTGCTCGATATCCAGCTCCCCGGCATGGACGGCTACGAGGTCGCGCGCGAGTTGCGCCGGATGCCCGAAATGGCGGAGACTCCCATTGTGGCCGTGACATCCTATGCCATGCCCGGCGATCGTGAGAATTGTCTCGCCGCCGGCTGCACGGGATATATCGAAAAGCCCATCGACCCCGGCAATTTCGCCGACCGGGTCGAAGCGTACTTGGAGACCAGCGGATGAAGCGGATACTGGTCGTTGACGATCACGACGAAAACCGCTACCTGCTGCGGTCGTTGCTGAGCGCCAACGATTTCGAGGTCGAAGAGGCCGAGAATGGTGCCGTGGCGCTGGATCTCGCGCGCAAACACCCGCCAGACCTGGTTATCAGCGACCTGCTGATGCCCACGATGGACGGTTATACATTGCTGCGCGAGTGGAAAGCCGACCACCGGCTCTCGACAATTCCCTTCGTCGTCTACACGGCCACCTACACCCAGTCCGAGGACGAACGTCTGGCGCGCGATCTCGGTGCCGATGCCTTCCTGATCAAGCCAACCGAACCGGTCGTATTCCTCAAGCGCCTGGACAAGGTGCTCACTACAGCCGACAAGCGCGAGCAACAGCCGCGCAAGCCAGTCACGCAGGGTGCCGAGGCGGACCGGCGCTACAGCCAGGCCCTGGTGCGCAAGCTCGAGGAACGCAGCGCTGAGCTGGCCCAGCGTTTCGAGGAACTGCAGCTGGCCAAGGTACAGATCGAGCGGCTCAATCGGCTTTACTCAGCCCTGAGTGCCATCAATCAGCTCATCGTCCACACCAGTTCGCAACAGGAATTGCTGGACGGCGCCTGCCGGATTGTCGTCGAACGAGGCGGTTTCACGCTTGCCTGGGTCGGCCTGTTGGAAGAAGACGGCAAGACCGTGCGGCTTGCTGCCCGGCACGGCGGCGACGACGAGATCTTCAACCGGGCGGGCCCGTTCGTGGCCGAGCCGCCGTTCAGGACTCCAGGAGAAATCGCCATCGGCGAGGCCCGGAATTTCCTGAGTAACGACCTTTCTGCCGAACCCTCTATCAGCTCTATTCAGCCACTGCTCAAGGAGTACCAACTCCGTTCGGCAGCTGCGTGTCCGCTTTATGCCAATGGCCGAATCATCGGTGCGCTCTGTCTGTACGCGAGTGAAACCGGCTTTTTCGACTCGTCGCTGACCGGGCTGGTCGAGGAAGTGGTCAGCGATCTTTCCTATGCACTCGAGAACTATCACCGTGAGTCCATGCGCCAGGAGGCAGAAGCCAGCCTCAAGTCGGCCGAAGAATTCAACCGCCTGAGCCGGCGTGCCATTGAAGCATCTCCAAACGGCGTGATGATCACCTCCGCCGATCCATCCGACGATGCGCCCCTCGTCTACGTCAACAGTGCTTTTGAGCGGATCACGGGATTCAGCCGCGACGAAGTCATGGGCCGCAACCCCCGGTTTCTGTATGGCAATGATCGTGACCAGCGAGGCCTGATCACGATTCGCAATGCCATCAATAATCAGCACGAAGGTGAAGCGGTGTTGCGCTACTACCGCAAGGATGGGACGCTGTTCTGGAACGAACTGACCATCGCGCCGGTGTTCGACGACGAGGGCGTGGCGACGCACTTCGTCGGCATCATCAACGACATCACCGAACGCAAGCAATACGAAGAACAGCTCGAGCGCCAGTACAGCCAGGACACCCTTACCGGGGTGGCCAGCCGCAACCTGCTTCAGGACCGTGTCGAACAGGCAATTACCGCCGCCCGAGAAACGCAGCATCACCTCGCCCTGCTGTTCATCGATCTCGATCAGTTCAAGCGCATCAACGACAGCCTCGGCCGCAGCGCCGGCGATAGCGTACTGCGCGAGGTCGCTGAACGACTGCGCGGTACGGTTCGCGCGCGTGACACCGTGGCCCGGATCAGTGGTGACGAATTCGTAATCCTGATCAACGATATCGAGGAACGCAGCGACCTCCCGGGACGCGCCACCGCCATCCTGAGAGTGCTGGAGGCACCATTCCAGGTGGCAGGTCGCGAGATGAATATCACCGCCAGCCTGGGCATTGCCATCCACCCGGGTAACGGCGACGACTACAACACCCTTCTCAGAAATGCCGATATCGCCATGTATCGCGCCAAGCAGCTCGGCGCAAACAACTTCCGCTTCTATACAGAGGACATGAACGAGGCAGCGCTGCAGCGTGTGGATATGGAATCGACCCTGCGGCGGGCAGTCGAAGACAAGAGAATGAGGCTGCATTACCAGCCGGTAATCGAGCTTGCCACCGGCCGCGTGGTCGGCGCCGAAGCACTCCTGCGCTGGGAGCACGAAGGCAGGATGATCCCGCCCGACGAGTTCATTCCGCTGGCCGAGGAAACCGGGCTGATCATTCCGCTCGGTCGCTGGGTGCTTGACGAAGCAGCCCGCCAGTCGCGAGCGTGGCATGATGCCGGTCTCAATCTGGTCGTGGCGCTCAATCTTTCGGCGCGCCAGTTTCGTGACCCCGGCCTGAGTGAATACATCCATTCGTCACTCAAGAAGGCCGCGCTTCCTGCCTCGGCTCTGCGTCTGGAGATTACCGAGAGCGTAGTCATGGACAATGCCGAAGAAGCCGCATCTATCCTGCGTGAACTCAAGTTGCTAGGTCTGGGAATTTCCATCGACGACTTTGGCACCGGCTATTCTTCGCTGGCCTATTTGCGCCGCTTCCCGATTGACCAATTCAAGATCGACCGCAGCTTCATCCATGACCTGCACGACCACAGCGAAGCAGAGGCCATCGTGGTAGCCATCATCCGTCTGGCCCGTAGTCTCGGCCTGGGAACCGTGGGCGAGGGTGTTGAAACCCGTGCCCAACGAGACTATCTTGCCGAAGCCGGCTGCGACCTGGCACAGGGCTTTCTCTACAGCCCGGCGCTTCCGGCCGATGAGTTCGCACCCTGGATCGAGAAATTCGAAGCGGATGACTGAGCCGGTCACATGAGTATCGACATTCGAAAGACCCATAGCATGAGCCTCGAAGATGCGCAGCAAGTCGCCGATGAACTGGCTGCCGACCTGGCCGAGAAATTCAGCATCGAATATGGCTGGGATGAAGACACGATCGTTTTCGAGCGGCCCGGCGTTCACGGCGAAATCGACGTTGACGAAGAATGCGTTCACGTACGGGCCCGGCTCAACTTTCTGTTTACCTACCTGCAGCCAGCCGTCGAGAAGGAAATCAATCGTTATTTGGATGAGCACTTTCAGTAGGTCGGGTAGCATCTCTGACGGCCGAGATTGCGCCCGGCATACTTGGCAGGTGCTTGCGCTTAGACTTGTTGGCCGGGTGGCCCTTGCACAATTGTTGCCGCCGGGCGCGGTGGTGTCCTCGACAAGTCAAAGGCGGATTCGCCGCCTGCTGTGCAGGCACGGCGCTGGCTATTGCCACGGGTTGTCGTGGGGGGCCCGACAAATCAAAAGCGATTTCGCCCGCGTGCTTCGCAGGCTGATGGCGAGTAACTTTTGTCAGTCGCGACAAAAGTCACCAAAAACGCTCTTAGAAGACGCGGGTGGTCCGCAGGACCAGAAGTCTCGGAGGCTTAACGGAGATACCGCTTTTGCCTTCGCTAATGCTCGGTCGTGAAACATGGCGTTTTCGGTAAAGCTCGGGCGTAGCCCGCACCCACACAGCACGGCCTCGATCGGGGTCGGCTTCGATTAAGGTTGGGACAGATCTCAGGGCTGGAACGCCACTCGAAGTCGCAGTGCCAGATGCGGGCCGCGCCAGGCGGTATCGCAAGCCAGCATGTTCGGCAGCCGGGCCCAAGCAAAGCCCCAGTCACAGTCCGTGAAGCCACTCCGCTCAGATATTCCTGAGACGTAACCGTCATCTTTTAAGCGCATTTTTTGGGTACTTTTTTGGCGCGACAAAAAAGCACCTCGCCGCAAGAGCGCGCGAAGCGCGCCGGGCGAAACCGCCTTTGACTTGTCGAGACCACCGACCGCGGCGGTAGCATCACACTAGCTAGCATCAGCGAGTTGACGAACCAATCTGCGAAGCAGACGGGCGTAATCGCCTTTGAAGTGTCGAGTACACCACTGCGACCAGTGGCAACAGTCAATCTAGCGGCAACGAACTTGTAACCTCAACCTACTTCAAATCGGAAAGATACGCTTTGCCCCGCGCCATCAACTGCCGAAATGCCTCGGAATCATCGTTCTCGATACTCTCGATCAACAACTGAACGGCCGCGAGCAACGCCTGGCGCATGGTACCGCCATGGCGGTTGAGGGACTGGATTTCAAAGTAGAGATCGGGGTTTTCGCAGGCCACGGCCCGCGCAATGGACAATTGCCGATCGAAGGTGGTGCTCGACAGCTGCGACAGGCCCGTGGCCGACACCCCGCAATCTGCCAGGGCGGTGAAGAAGACGATGCTCAACGCGTGGGATAAACCCAGCACCGGCGCCATAAGCCGGTCGTGTTCTTCGAGCCCGATTGTGACCAGTTCAGCCAGGGTGTCGGCAAAAAGGGACTTCGCGGCAACGACAGCCTCGGCGTTGCCGACGTCCATCAGGAGAACATGCTTTTCCGAAAGCAGCTGCGTGTCGGGACCGAACATGGGGTGCACCGAACACACCCGCAGCCCGGCATCGGCAGCAGCGCGCAGGGCCGGACCCAACGGCGATTTGAGTGATCCGATATCGAAGACCAGCGCATCCGTCGATTGCTGTGCGAGCTCGGCCAGCACCTCGGCCGATATCGCAAGGGGTGCGGCGATGGCGATGACGTCCACGTCGGCCGGGGCATCGCGCCAATCGGTGAAGCGCGAACTTCCATCCGATGTCGTGGCAGGATCGGCAATCAGCACATCGAAACCCTGGCCGTCGAGGAAAGCGGCCAACCAACGGCCCATGCGACCAGAGCCACCGATCACCAATGCTCGTCGACCATCACCGTGACGCCCAAGGCGCAGCCGCTCCTGCTCCTGGCGAGTCAAAGAAGCCTCAATCAGGCGCTGGAACAGATCCTCGGCCAGTTCGGGATCCAGACCCCGGGACTCGGCCGCGCGGCGTACGCCATCGAGCACTTCGCGTTCGCGCCGGAAGTCACGCAACTGCTCGCCGTACCGCTTCTTGATGCGTCCGATATCGGAAACCAGCTGCTGGCGCCGTGTTGCCAGCTCGATCAGCGCCGTATCGACACCATCAAGCTCGTCCCGCAACGCCTTGAGTCGTGCCTTCCATTCACCTTGTTCCATGGCTCAGGCGCGGCCCATGAATTCGCCGGTTTCGGTGTTGACGCGTACGGTCTCGCCGGGCGTGATGTAGTCGGGAACCAGGATCTCCAACCCGGTCTCCAGGCTCGCCGGCTTATTCGATTTTGTGGCCGTCGCGCCCTTCATCACCGGGGCGGTATCGCTGACCTCCAGCACCACCGATTGCGGCAACTGGATGGCAACGGGCGTGTCGTCGATGATCATCACGTAGATGCCCTGCAGGCCATCTGTGATGTACCCGGCACCGTCACCGATGACATCGGCATCGATCAGATACTGGCTGAAGTCCTCGCTGTCCATGAAAACGAACTGGTTGCCGTCGCGATAGGAGAACTCGCACTGGCGTCGTACCAGGTCGGCATCCTTGAGCATGTCGTCGCCCTTGAGCGTAACCTCCTTGCGGTCCCCGCCCGGAATGGATTCCAGTTTGAAGCGGTAGAGCGTGCCGCCACCTCGGGCGGTCGGCGCCGAACGATCGATCTGCCGAACGCCAAACACCTTGCCGTCGTGCTCGATCACCTGGCCGCGCTTGATTTCACTAACCCTGGGCATGCTGTCTCCATCGCGATTGAATCGGCGCAAAGCATACTGCATCTGCCACCGGTCGGCGCGCACTTTGGTTCCCTGGGTCGACTCGATCAGTCCAATCGGCATCAACGGTCGTTTCGTTCACGCCCGGATCGAGGCGAGCTTCTGAAACCGGGGACTTCAAATCACCCCTGATTCGGGCTAGGCTTCGCCCATGGCAAGACAATCGGTATTCGTATTCCTGCTGATCGGCTTCGCGGTTGTCGGCCTGGTCGGCATGGCCTGGTCACCGGCCTGGTACCTGCAACTGATCATCGTTCCGCTGCTGGCGCTGGGGCTTCGCGACGCCATGCAGACCAAGCACACCGTGTTGCGGAATTTTCCCATCATCGGACATTTCCGCTACTTGATCGAACACTTCCGACCGGAAATCCAGCAGTACCTGATCGAAAGCAATCTCGATGCCTATCCGGTCGAACGCGAATACCGGGCGCTGATCTATCAACGCGCCAAGGGCGAACTCGAAACCAAGCCCTTCGGTACCCAGCGCGATGTCTACCGACCCGGCTATGAGTGGGCCGCCCATGTGACCACGCCGGCTCCCTTGCTGGAGGAGGAACCGCGCATCGACATCGGCGGCAAGGACTGTGGCAAGCCCTATTCATCATCACTGCTCAACGTCTCGGCGATGAGCTTCGGCTCGCTGTCGAAGAACGCCATCATGGCGCTTAACCGGGGGGCGGCCGAAGGCGGCTTCGCACACAACACCGGGGAAGGGGGTGTTTCGCGCTACCACCTCGAAGGCGGCGGTGACCTGATCTGGCAAATCGGATCGGGCTACTTCGGATGCCGCACGCCCGAGGGCCGATTCAATCCCGAACGGTTCGGCGAAACGGCAACCGGCGAGACCGTCCGGATGATCGAACTGAAACTCTCGCAAGGCGCCAAGCCCGGCGCCGGCGGCATTCTGCCCGGCCCCAAGGTGAGCCGGGAGATCGCCGAGGCGCGTGAAGTTCCAGCGGGCGAGGCCTGTATTTCTCCGGCAGCCCACAGCGCCTTTTCCACGCCCAGTGAGCTGATGGAATTTATCGGTCAGCTGCGTGATCTGTCCGGCGGCAAGCCGGTCGGCATCAAGTTCTGCATGGGTCGTATCAGCGACTTCATGGCCATGTGTCGCGCGATGCTCGATACCGGAATCCGCCCCGATTTCATCACCGTTGACGGCGGCGAGGGCGGCACCGGTGCCGCACCGCTGGAATTCACCAACTCCCTTGGCATGCCCAAGCGCGACGCGATCGTGACCGTACATGACATTCTCACGGGCACCGGCTTGCGCGACGATATCAAGATCTTCTGCAGCGGCAAGATCCTGAGTGCCTTTCACATGATCCGCGCCCTCGCACTCGGTGCCGACGGCTGCAACAGTGCGCGCGGGATGATGTTCGCCCTGGGCTGCATCCAGTCGCTGAGTTGCAACAACAACACCTGCCCGACCGGTGTCACCACCCAGAACCCGTCCCTGGTGCGTGGACTGGTGGTCGACGACAAGGCACCGCGCGTGGCCCGCTACCACCGCAAGACCATCGAGAGCCTGATCAAGATGCTCTCGGCCATGGGCCTGAGTCACACCGACGAGATCCGACCGCACCATATCTACCGCCGAGCCACCGAACTGAACGTTTCAACCTTCGCCGATCTCTACAATTTCCTCGAGCCAGGCCAGTTGCTCGATGAAACCAACGGCCAGGGGCCATTTGGTGATTCGTGGCGAACTGCCCGGTCCGATCGATGGGATTGATTCGCCCGGCCTGTTTCGCAGACACGGGATTGGCTGACGCCACGGGTCGCGGCGCGGGCCTCGACACTTCAAAGGCGGTTTCGCCCGGCTTGCTTCGCGAGCACAGGATTGGCTGATGCCACGGGTCGCTGTGGGGGCCTCGACAAGTCAACTTCTGTTTCGCCCGGCTTGCTTCGCAAGCTCTTTGGGCGAGTAACTTTTGTCAATCGCGACAAAAGTCACCAAAAACGCTCTTAGAAGACGCGGTTGTTCCGCAGGACCAGAAGGCTTCAGGGCTTAACGGAGATACTGCTCTTGCCATCGCTAACGCTCGGTCGTGAAACATGGCGTTTTCGATAAAAGCTTGGTGTAGCCCGCACCAGAACAGCACGACCTCGATCGGGGTCAGCTTCGATTAAGGGTGGGACGAGCCCCTGGCGTGGGACGACACTCGAAGTCGTTGAGCCAGATGCGGGCCGCGCCAAGCATAGTCGTGAGCCAGCATGTTCGGCAGCCGGGCAACATCAAAGCCCCAGTCACAGTTCGTGAAGCCACTCCGACCAGGTATTACTGAGACGCAACCGTCATCTTCTAAGCGCATTTTTTGGGTACTTTTTTTGGCGCGACAAAAAAGTACCTCGCCGCAAGAGCGCGCGAAGCGCGCCGGGCGAAACCGCCTTTGACGTGTCGAGGCTCGTACAGCGGCCGGTGGCATCAGCCAATCCAATGGCACAGGAATTGATACACCAGCCTGCACAGCAGGCTCACCATTTCAGCGTTATGATCAACATCCTAGTCAAATAATCGGGACCCCACCATGTCAACACGAGCCTACGGCGCAGAATCGGACACATCCGGCGTGGCCCCGCTCGAAATCGAGCGCCGCGACCTCCGTCCGGACGACGTCCGGATCGAAATCGACTACTGCGGGATCTGTCACACTGACCTGCACTTCGTGCACAACGACTGGGGGATGACCGACTACCCGGTGGTGCCCGGCCACGAAATTATCGGTCGGGTCACGGCTGTGGGCGAAGACGTGAAGCAATTCGCGGTGGGCGACCGGGTCGGCGTCGGTTGCCTGGTCGACTCATGTCGCAAGTGCCATGCTTGCGAGGAAGGCCTGGAACAGTACTGCACCGGCGGCAATGTGCTGACATACAACGGACAGGACCTTCACGATGGAAGCAAGACCTACGGCGGCTACTCCGAAGCTATCGTCGTCAGCGACCGCTTCGTTGTCCAAGTTCCAGATGCGCTGGACCCGGCCGCTGCTGCGCCACTGCTTTGCGCCGGAATTACCACCTATTCGCCGCTCAAGCACTTCGGCGTCGGCGAGGGACACCGCGTTGGTGTGATCGGCATGGGCGGGCTCGGGCACATGGGCGTGAAGCTCGCCCGGGCGCTGGGCGCGGAAGTCACCCTCTTCACCCGCTCCAGCGACAAGGCAGCAGAAGGGAAGCGCCAGGGCGCCCACCAGGTCATCGTCTCGACCGACGACGAACAGATGGCGGCCGCAGTCGGACACTTTGACTTCCTGCTCGATACCGTTCCGGTGGCACACGACCTCAACCCCTATATCGCTACCCTCAAGCACGACGGCATCCATATCCTCGTAGGCATGCCCGAACCGATTGACCCGCCGCTCGATGCCGGCCCATTGATCTTCGGACGCCGAGCCCTGGCCGGATCGCTGATCGGCGGCCTGCCCGAAACGCAGGAATGCCTGGACTTCTGTGCCGAACACGGCATCGAGTGCGATATCGAGATGCTCGACATCAAGAACATCAACGAAGCCTACGAGCGCATGCAGCGGGGCGACGTACGTTACCGGTTTGTTATCGACATGAAGAGTTTGAAGGAAGGCTGACCGGCCCAATCTGAGGCGGGGCCGCCCGCCTGCTGCGCAGGCTGTTTCATCAACTGCTCTGCCGCTGGGAAGTGTGTGGCTACCGCCGGGTTGGCGGGCCCCGACAAGTCAATGGCGGTTTCGCCCGGCGCGCTTCGCGCGCTCTTGCGGCGAGGTACTTTTTTGTCGCGCCAAAAAAGTACCCAAAAAATGCGCTTAAAAGATGACGGTTACGTCTCAGGAATATCTGAGCGGAGTGGCTTCACGGACTGTGACTGGGGCTTTGCTTGGGCCCGGCTGCCGAACATGCTGGCTTGCGACAACACTTGGTGCGGCCCGCATCTGGCACCGCGACTTCGAGTGGCGTACCACCCTGAGCGCTTGTCCCCCCTCAATCGAAGCCGGCCCCGATCGAGGTCGTCCTTTCTGGGTGCGGGCTACGCCAGGCGTTTATCGAAAACGCCATGTTTCACGACCGAGCATTAGCGAAGGCAGAAGCGGTATCTCCGTTAAGCCCTGAAGCCAACTGGTCTTGCGGCACAACCGCGTCTTGTAAGCGCACTTTTGGGTACTTTTGTTGCAAGCGACAAAAGTACCTCGCCCAAAGAGCTTGCGAAGCAAGCCGGGCGAAACAGAAGTTGACTTGTCGAGGCCCGCGCCGCGACGAGCGGCGTCAGCCAATCCAGCGCCTGCGAAGCAGCCGGGCGAAACCGCCTTTGACTTGTCGAAGCCGCCGAACCCGGTGGTAGCAACGCACAAGCCCGCGGCAGAGCAATTGATGAACCGCCTTTGAAGTGTCGAAGCCGCCACTGCGTCCAGTGCCAACAACCAAACCACCACCCTCAGGCGTCGACTACCTCAAACTTCAGACCAGCGTGTTGCTGCAGCCGATCAAGCAACCGCTCACCGAGCGCCGTCGAAGGCGTCCAGATCCCACCTGGACAATCCTCGGGGGACAAATCGCGCGCCAGGGCGACGGCCGTTTCGCCGATCATCTTCGAAGTCGAGCCGTAGCCGGGATCTCGGTCGCCGCTGACCGACACACGCAGCGACCGGTCGTCGCCCTCATTGCGCCCGTCGATCACGATCTTGAAGAATCCGGCCTCGCGCTGTTCGGGCGAAGGCCCCTCGCCCGGCTTCGGCAGCGCGATCTTCTTCAGTAGTGCCCGGGTCGGACCCAACGCCGAGCCCAGGGCGAAAGCGCCCATGGCCAGGGAAACGGAAATGGCCTTCATGCGACCGGAGAAGCCGCGACCGGTCATAACGGCCTCGTCGTAACGAAACTCCCGGCCATAGGCGAACCCGGACAACGCGTTGGCCTTCAGCACCACGCGCGTATTGATGGCAGCCATGATGAACGGCGCAGTCCACACCCCGAAGACCGCGTCGTAATCAGCCGATGACACGTAGGGCTGGCGCTCGCCCTTGCGCGCGTCGGGTGGGCACAGGGCATAGGGGTTCTTGAGGATACGAGCGATATCCTTGTCGCGACGCGCCTGCTCGACGATATTGAGCATCGAGGCATAAGTGCCGCCGCTCAGGCCGCCCTTGGCCGCCTTGACCCGCATCCGTACGCGCTCCAGCGGACCGCCAAAACGCTCCCGGGCCTGCTTCTGCAGAAACCACACGCCCATGTCCGAGGGAATTGAGTCGAAACCGCAGCAATGCACGATGCGCGCGCCGCTTTCGTGTGCGGCCTCGGCATGTTCGTCGAGCATCCGGCGCATCCAGGGCACTTCGCCGGAGAGATCGCAGTAGTCGGTACCCGATGCGGCGCAGGCCGCCACCAGGTCCGATCCGTGCAGGGCATAAGGTCCGACCGTGGTGCAGACCACTCGGGTTCGCTTCACCATGGCGTCGAGCGACTCCCGATCATGACTGTCGGCGACGATCAGCGGCAGGTCGGCGGCCGACTCGCCCAGGCCGTGGCGGATCTGTTCGAGCCGTTCCCGGCTGCGCCCGGCCAGGGCCCAGCGCAAGCCACCATTCGCGCCGTGCCGACGCAGCAGATGTTCAGCCACGAGACGCCCGGTAAAGCCGGTAGCTCCCATCAGGACAACATCGAATTCGCGCTCGCTCATGTTCTGCCCGTCATCATGAATTCAGGGACGAAGATAGCACGCCGCCTTGTTTCAGACGTGTTCGTCAAGACCCAGATCGAGACAGGGCGCCGAATGGGTCAGCGCGCCGATAGAGATGACGTCGATACCGGTGGCAGCGACCCGGTCAACGCTCTCCAGGGAGACCTTCCCCGAAGCTTCGAGCACAACGCCACGCCCCCGGCTCTTCAGGACCGCCTGCCTGAGCTCGGCATGACTGAAATTGTCCAGCAGAATACTGTCGACACCGGCATCGAGCACCTCATCGAGCTGGTCGAGAGAATCGATTTCGGCGGCCACACGCAGCATGTGGCCGGCAAAGGCCCGGGCGCGGCGCACCGCCTCGCCCACGCTGCCGACTACAGCCACATGGTTGTCCTTGATCAGGATGGCGTCATCCAGCCCGAAACGGTGGCGCGCGCCGCCGCCGGCGACAACGGCCTGCAACTCCAGCGCACGCAGCCCGGGCGTGGTCTTGCGCGTGTGAGCGATACGTGCACCGGTACCAGCCACGGCATCCACATATCGGCGAGTCAGCGTCGCAATACCGCTCAAGCGTCCCAGGAAGTTGAGCACCGTTCGCTCGGCCGTGAGAATTCCGGCCGCCGGGCCAGTCAAATCGGCCAACACCGCTCCGGTCTCGAACCAACCACCGTCGACTTCATGCCACTCGATCTCGATATCCGGATCCACTTGCGCGAAGACTTCGTTTGCAGCCTGAACGCCTGAAAGCACCCCGGCCTGTCGCGCAACCAGGCGAAAACGCCCACACGCCGCCTCCGGAACCGTGGCGCAGGTGGTGACATCGCCTCGGCCGCCGAGATCCTCTGCCAACGCGCGACGCACGATGTCGGAAACCACGTTGCCGGGCAGCGACTCGTTCATGCTGTCGACACGCTGACGTATTCGGCGCGGCGCTCGGGCCTGGACGTATCGAAGCCTGGCGGCTGGGCACCGCGCGGGAGATCAAGCATCGCACGCAGGCTGGCCCGCGCACGATCGGCAATATCTGTGGAAACATGGATCTCGTAGCGCAGATCACGCAGTGTCCGATAGATCTTCTCCAGCGTGATGCGCTTCATGTGCGGACACAGGTTGCAGGGGCGGATGAACTGCGTGCCCGGATTGGCCACGGCCACGTTGTCGCTCATCGAGCACTCGGTAATCAGGATCGCCTTTTTGGGCCGATACTCGCTCACCCAGGCCGACATGGCACCGGTCGAGCCGGCGAAGTCGGCTGCCCCGAGTACCTCGGGCGGGCATTCAGGATGGGTGATGATCATCGCGTCCGGGTGCTCGGCGCGCAACTGCTCGATCTCGGCGCGCGTGAATTTCTCGTGTACCTCGCAATCGCCTTTCCAAGTCAGGATACGGATGTCCGTCTGGCTGGCGACGTTCTTCGCCAGGTATTCGTCGGGGATCATGATGACAGTGTCACTGCCCCACTGCGCGGCGATGGCCTCGACCACGCCCACGGCGTTGGAAGAGGTGCAGCAGATATCGGACTCTGCCTTGACCTCGGCAGAGGTGTTCACGTAGGTCACGATCGGATAATCGGGATAGGCGGCCCGGATGCGCCGCACGTCCTCTCCGGTGATCGAGGCAGCCAGCGAGCAGCCGGCTTCCAGGTCGGGAATCAGGACCGTCTTCTCCGGCGACAGGATCTTGGCCGTTTCGGCCATGAAGTGCACGCCGGCCTGGACGATGATGTCCTGCTCGGCTTCGGCCGCCACCTGGGCCAACCTGAGCGAGTCGCCAGTGATGTCGCCGACGCAGTTGAAAATTTCCGGCGTCATGTAATTGTGCGCCAGGACGACGGCATTGCGCTCGACCTTGAGCCGGTTAATGGCGTCGACCAGCGGCGCGTACATCGGCCATTCAACCGCCGGGACAACGTCGCGCACCCGCTCGTAAAGTGCGTCTGTTCGGTCTCGAACGCCCTGGTCAAAGACGAGATGGGCGGGTGTTTGCGGGTTGTTGCTTTGCATGCTTTTGGGGTATCCACCAATCAAGACGACGGCATGTTAACCGCCTGGCTTCACACATGTGGGGTGGCCAGCATCAATTTTCCACGACCGAGCGCCCGGACAGGCGCTCCCTCGCACACATCCCCATGGCGAAAGCCCCTATTTTTGTGATATGTTTCACATTTCATTGATCATTATTCAATGCGATTGACATTTTCACTTGGGAGTTCAGCCATGAAATCGACCATGACCAAACTGACTCTGACGCTGAGCGCCTGTGTCCTCCTGGGGGGAGGCACAGCCGCGCTTGCACAGGAAGAAAACGACAGCTACATGCTTCAAATCACCGAAGTCGGTGTCAAGATCGGACACGACTCCGCTTTCCGCGAGGCCGTCAAGGACTACCATGCCTGTCTGGAGGAACACGAAGACGCTGGCACCTGGAGTACCTGGAGCAACGTCGGGGGTGAAGGCCGCCAGTATCACTTTGTCTCCCGAATGGACAACTGGGCCGAAATGGATTCTCCCTGGGAGGCGGGAAAAGCTTGCTGGCCGGAGCACGAAGAGCACCTCACGCCGCATGTCGAATCGGTCTCCACCCACTACGCCCGCCATATGGCCGACTGGAGCGGGGAGGCCGAAGGCTACACGGTCGTGCGCCTGCATCATTTCCGCGTCGACGACAACAGCGACTTCCGCGATGCCGTGAGTGCCATTACCGGCATCATGAAGGAAGCTGAATATGAACACCTGGGTACCTGGTACCAGAATATTGGCAACGACTCTACGGAACCCGACTACTTCGTCGTCGCGCACTATGACAACTTCGCGGCCTTGGACGAAGATCGTGCCGGACCCTACGACACGGTCGTGAAAGCCGCCGGCGAAGAGCGTGCCGACGAATTGTGGGAACAGTTCGGAGACGCCCTGCGCGACGACTGGGAATACTTCACGGACATGCTGCGTCGCGAGGACGAGCTCAGCCGTCTCGAAGAAGACTGAACGACTGCGCCCAGGACAGCACATGGCGATCATTCGAACGGCCCGGACTTCCGGGCCGTTTTTTTGTCGGGAAGCGGGGTGAATTTGCCATTCCAGACCCGGAGGCACACAATATCGGGCTGACCCGAACCGGCACTGTCCTGATACTGCCATGCACCGACGCATCTTCCTGACGACCTTCGTGCTACTGGCCGCTTGTCAATCGCTCGAAGCGGCGGAGCTGACCCTGGAGCGCATCTTCGCCAGCCCCGATCTCGCCGGCCCGACGCTTCGCCAGCCCGAACTGTCCCCGGCCGGTGATCGGGTGACGTTCCTCAAGGGCCGCGAGGACGACCGCAACCTGCTCGACCTGTGGGAGTTTCACGTCGAGGACGGACAATCGCGCGTGCTGGTCGCCGCCGACGCGGTCATGGCAGATGAAGTCGAGTTATCGGCCGCCGAACAGGCCCGGCGCGAGCGCGAACGCATCGCCGATCTTCGCGGCATCGTCGACTATCGCTGGTCGGGCGACGGCCGCTTCCTGCTGTTCCCCATCGGCGGCAACATCTACTTGCTCGACATGCAGGCCGAGGCGCGCGAAGTCCGCCAGTTGACCGACTCGGAAGCCTTCGACACCGACCCGCAGATCGCCCCCGACGGCCGGCACGTGGCCTTCGTGCGCGAGCGTGAGCTGTGGCTGGCCGAAATCGAATCGGGCGAAGCCCGTCCCCTGACCGACAGCGCCACCGAAACGACCGCCAGCGGCGTGGCTGAATTCATCGCCCAGGAAGAGATGGGGCGCTCGACCGGCTTCTGGTGGTCACCGACTGGCGAGCACATCGCCTTCCTTGAAATCGACGAATCCCCGGTCGAAGTGACGCGCCGCTACGAAGTCGAAGCCGATGCGATCCGCATGGTCGAGCAGCGCTACCCCTATGCCGGCACCGACAATGTCACCTACCGGCTCGGCGTGGTCGACATCACATCGGGCGAGATCGAGTGGATGGCGCTGGGCGAGGAATCCGACATCTACATTCCGCGCGTAAACTGGCTACCCAATGGTGACCAACTCGCGATCCAGCGCCAGAGCCGTAACCAGCAGACCCTGGAGCTGGTGGTCGCCAACATCGACAGTGGCGAAGCCCGCACTCTGCTGACTGAAACCAGCGAGACCTGGATCAATCTGCACGACGACCTGCACTTCCTCGACGACATGCCGGCGTTCATCTGGTCGTCCGAGCGCGACGGATTCCGCCACCTCTATCTTTACGACTACGAAGGCGGGCTGATCCGCCGCCTCACCGACGGCGATTGGCAGGTCGACGAACTGATCGGCGTCGATGAAGAGTTGGGCATGGTCTATTTCACCGCGTCGGAAGCGGCGACCACCGAAAAGCACCTCTACCGTCAGTCGCTGATCACCCGGTCGCCGGAAGCGGTCAACCGGATTTCGCGACGTTCCGGCTGGCACGAGATCAGCATGGATCGACAGGCCCGAGTGTACGTCGACACCTTCTCGAACAGCAGCCAGCCGCCGCAGCTTTCCCTGCACGGCATTGACGGTGAACGCCTGGCCTGGCTGGTGGAGAACCGCATTACCGAGGATCATCCCTACGGTCCCTGGTACGAAGACCATCGGCCGACCGAATTCGGCACAATCGTTGCGCCACAGGGGCACGAACTCCACTATCGCCTGCTGCGCCCGGCCGAATTCGATCCGGACCGGCAATATCCGGTCTTCATCCACGTCTACGGCGGTCCCACCCATCGCATGGTCACCGACAGCTGGTCACGGCGCATGCTTGTCGACCAGTACATGGCCCGGCGCGGCTACCTGGTCTTTTCCCTCGACAATCGCGGCGTCGAGCGCCAGGGCAAGGCCTTCCAGGACGCGGCTTATCTCAAGCTTGGCCAGGTCGAGATGGTGGACCAGATGGTGGGGGTCGACTGGCTGCGGTCACAGGACTTCGTCGATCCCGAACGCATCGGCATGTTCGGCTGGAGCTACGGCGGCTACATGAGCCTGTTGGCCCTGGGCCAGTATCCTGGTGAATTCGCAGCCGCGGTCTCGGTTGCCCCGGTCACAGACTGGTCGCTGTACGACACGCACTACACCGAACGCTACCTGGGCCGGCCGCAGGATCACCCGGAAGCCTACGAGAATGGCAATGTACTGACCTACGCCGATGCGATGGCCGACCCCCTGCTGCTGATCCACGGCATGGCCGATGACAACGTGCTGTTCACGCATTCGACCAAGCTGATGCATGCCTTGCAGGAGCGCGCCTTTCCCTTCGAGCTGATGACCTATCCCGGCGAAAAACACGCCATTGCCGGGGACGGCCCACGCCTGCACGTCTACCGTACGATCGCCGAGTTTCTCGACCGACATTTGCTCGACGGGCAGGCGGCGGAATGACCACCATCGGTACCCCACAGTCGGCCACCGCCACCCGGGTCATGCTGCTCGGCAGCGGAGAATTGGGCAAGGAGGTGGCCATCGAGCTGCAGCGCCTGGGCTGTGAGGTCATCGCCGTCGATCGCTATGATCGTGCGCCGGCCATGGCCGTGTCCCACCGCCGCCACGTCATCGACATGCTCGATCCGCAGGCCGTGCTCAGCATCGTGGAACTGGACCGGCCGCATCTGATCGTGCCCGAGATCGAGGCAATCGCCACCGACGCCTTGCTGCTGCTCGAGACCGAAGGCTACAACGTCATCCCCACCGCCCGCGCTGCACACCTGACCATGAACCGCGAGGGCATCCGACGCCTGGCGGCCGAAGAACTGGAGTTACCCACTTCGCCTTACCGTTTCGCCGAAACGCGCGAAGAGTTCGAGCAAGCCGTGGCCGAAATCGGCCTGCCCTGCGTCGTCAAGCCGATCATGTCCTCCTCCGGCAAGGGCCAGAGCCTGCTTCGCACGAAAGACGACATCGACCTGGCCTGGGCCTACGCCCAGTCCGGCGGCCGCAGCGGAGAAGGCGAGGTCATCGTTGAGGGCTTCGTCGATTTCGACTACGAAATCACCCTTCTGACCGTACGACACGCCGGCGGCACGCTGTTCTGCGAGCCCATCGGCCATACCCAGGAAGACGGCGACTATCGCGAATCCTGGCAGCCGCAGCCGATGAGTGAAACCGCGCGCCTGGAGTCCGAACGGATCGCCGGCGCCGTCACCGACGCACTCGGCGGCCGTGGTGTGTTCGGGGTGGAGCTGTTCATCAAGGGCGACCGGGTGTGGTTCAGCGAGGTCTCGCCGCGCCCGCACGACACCGGCCTGGTCACCCTAGTTTCCCAGGACCTGTCAGAGTTCGCCCTGCATGCCCGCGCCATCCTGGACCTGCCGATTCCGCACATCGTCCAGCGCGGCCCGAGCGCCTCGGCCGCCGTGCTGGTCGAAGGAAACTCGAAGCAGGTTGCCTTCGACAATCTCGACCGAGCGCTTGCCAGCCCGGAAACCGATCTGCGCCTGTTCGGCAAGCCGGAAGTGCGCGGACGCCGACGCATGGGTGTGACCCTGGCCAGGGGCGAAAGCATCGAGGATGCGCGGCGCAAGGCGAGGAAGGCGCGCGACGCCATTGGTGTCAGGCTCTGACGAAAGCGTTTCGTCCGGCTCGCTTCGCAAGCTGGGCACTGGATTGGCTGATGCCACTTGTCGCAGTGGTGGCCTCGACACTTCAAAGGCGATTTCGTCCGCCTGCTTCGCAGGCTGGTTCGTCAACTCGCTGACACTAGCTAGTGTATTGCTACCGCCGCGATCGGCGGCCTCGACAAGTCAAAGGCGGTTCCGCCCGCCTGCTTCGCAGGCTGATGACGCGTGGTTCGTCAGCTTCGCTGCCGCTGGCTTGTACGCTGTTACCGCCGGGCTGGCGGGCCTCGACAAGTCAAAGGCGATTTCGCCCGCCTGCTTCGCAGGCTGATGGCGAGTAACTTTTGTCAGTCGCGACAAAAGTCACCAAAAACGCTCTTAGAAGACGCGGTGAGTCCGCAAGACCAGAGGTCTCCTGGGCTTAACGGAGATACTGCTTGTGCCTTCGCTAATGCTCGGTCGTGAAACATGGTGATTTCGATAAGGCATTGGCGTAGCCCGCACCCAGACAGCACGACCTCGATCGGGGTTGGCTTCGATTGAGGGTGGCGCAGACCTCCGAAGTAGGACGCCACTCGAAGTCGAAGCGCCAGATGCGGGCCACTTCAGGCGTTATCGCAAGCCAGCATGTTCCGCAGCCAGGCTCAAGCAAAGCCCCAGTCATAGTCCGTGAAGCCACTCCGCTTGAAGGCTTCTGAGTCCTAACCGCCTGCTTTTCAGCGCGTTTTTTGGCTACTTTTTTCGCGCGGGAAAAAAGTTGCCCGCCATCAGCCTGCGAAGCAGGCGGGCGGAACCGCCTTTGACTTGTCGAGGCCCGCGCCGCGACCAGTGGCACCAGCCAATCCTGCGCCTGCGCAGCAGGCGGTAGCAACACACAAGCCAGCGGCAGCGAGTTGAAAAACCACCCTGTAAAGCAGGCCAGCGCTACGGGCTCAAGACAACCGCGCCTCCTCTCCATAAGGCGGCACATCCAGCGCCTCTCCCGAGGCGATGCGCTCCTGAATACCCTGCCACCATCCGGCTTCGAACAGCTCGCCATGGACGTCCTCGAGCACCTCCAGATTCTCTCGCTTGAGCGCCATGAAACGGCGGAACTCTTCCGGAAAGATATCGTTGTCGGCGACGTGGAACCAGGTCTCGTCGCTGTAGATATCGATGTCGTCTCGGGCTTTGGGCATCTTTCGAAAGCGACAGTCGCTCAGCAGCGTCAGTTCATCGTAGTCGTAGAACACCACCCGCCCGGAGCGCGTCACCCCGAAGTTTTTGGGCAGCAGGTCGCCGGCGAAAATATTGGACCGCGCCAGATCCTTGAGCGCCTGACCCATGTCGATCATGGCCTGGCGTGCCGCGCCCTCCTCCACCTCCGACAGGTAAAGGTCAAGCGGCCGAACCCGGCGCTCGACGTAGCAGTGGCGAATAACCAGGTCGTCACCTTCGAGGTAGACCACGCGCGAGCATTCCTCGAGCAATTCCTCGAGAAGTGCTTGATCGAACCGGTCGCGAGAGAAGCGAAGCGACTTGAACTCCTGCACGTCCAGCAGCCGTCCGACCCGATCGTGGCGATAGACCAGCTGATAGCGCTCGATGACCTGATGGCGCTTGATCGTCTTCTCTGGCGCAAATGTGTCGCGAAGGAGCTTGAAGACCAGCGGGTAGGACGGCAGGGTGAAAACTGCCATGACCATGCCTCGCTTGCCTTCGGCCACCTCGAAATGCTCGTCGGGTCGTTCGCTCAGGTGGCGGTAGAAGGCACGGTAGCGTTCGGTCTTTCCCTGCTTGGCCCGCCCCAGCACCGAGTAAAGTTCGTCGACCGGCTTGTCGGGCAACAGGGTGCGCAGAAACACGACTGCGTCGGCCACGGTCGGCAGGTCGGCCAGAAAGTAACTGTACGTAAAGCCGAACAGGACGCTGAGCTGCAGGCGCCGGGTCAGTAGCGCATCGGCAGCGATCGCGTTGTCGCGCCGGCACAAGGCGATGACGCAGGGCACGTGTCGTTGGCGGCCGATCGCACGGCCGACCAGGTAGGCGCGTCCCTCGCGATAGAAAACGGTTTCCAGCAGCTCCATGGATACCAGTTCGTCCTCGCCGAATTCCGCAACCAGACGATCGGCCAGTCGAGCAGCGTCGCGTTGCTCATGCTCCCAGGGCAACGAGAAAGCATACTCTTCAAGGATGCGCATGAAGGTATCGGCGGCGTGCTCGCCGACGATCCAGGTTCGCTTGGCCACAGGATGCGTGATGCGATCGCTGGGCTGGAGATCGAACGCGATGAACTCGATCGCAGAATCCACGCCACGGGTCTTGAACAGGCGTCTCGTGATGGTATTGAAGAAGGTCTTGTAGAGCTCTGCATCGAGCTTGCGCGAGATCAGGTCGGCGTAGACGACTCGCATGTCGCGCCAGATGCTGCGCGAGAACAGCCGATTGGCCAGCAGCCCTTCCAGGCGTGAGATGGTCTCGTGGACGATCTGATCGTAGAGCTCAAGGCGGGCAACGACATCGCTTCGCATGCCCGACCTGTCACCCTGCTCGAACCGACGCCTACCGCGGCGAGTAATATCGGAAAAGCTGGCGTTGTAGTCGTCGAAGCCGGCCACGACCAGGCTGCTGGCCTCTCCAACCAGCCCGCGATGGCGGCTCGAGCCCCTTGGCGCATCAACCGTAACTTTCATCCCCCTATTGTAATCGGTGCGCGACTTCCAACGGATTGCCGCGGTCCGGCGACTCCCGTATCTGTTCTTGAAACGAGGTGCCTTCTTTGATTGTCTCCCGTTCTATTTCAGGGCTCGAGCTTCACCAGTGCGTCGCCGAGACCGGTCAGGTAGATCGGACCGCCATCAGTTGTCAGGATCATGCCGGTGACAAGCCCGGGCAAAGGCGACCACATGTCCGGGCCGAACAGTTCAAGGCGCGCTTCGCCGCTTGCAGCCCGGCGCTGCCACTCGACCATGAGGCGATCGTGTTCTTCCGTTTGCGGGTGGAAAGCCGTCGACCATTCACCGGATTCTGGGTCTACGACCAGCAGGGCGTTGGCGATCGGTGAGGCGACCCACAGGCGACCGGATGCATCCAGTTCAATGTTGTCCGGTGTCGGGACTTCGGCGATTACGCGGCGGTTCGAGAGTCTGCCGGTGGGTGCCGACAATCGGTAGCCAATGATGCGATCAGCCATCGTTTCCGCTACGTACAGGTACCCGCGCTTTTCGTCAATCGCCAGCCCATTGGCGAAGTCAAACCCGGAATCCATGCGCCGGAGCTCGGGAAAGGGCTCGTGATCATTGGTTGGCGAGAGGCGAAAGAGCGCGCCGTCCAGGGGTTTCTCATCAACCGCCGCGAACATCCTGGCCTCCGAATTGGGACCGTTGTTTTCGGTCGACTGGGTAAACCAGACCGCGCCGCTGCGGTCGCGCCGCGCTGAATTCACGCCGAATTCGTGCTGATGAATCCGAACCACCTGCTCGGTTTGACTGTTGACGCGGTAAACAGCTCCGGTCAGCACATCGGCCACCAGCACGTGGATGCCGTCCGGCTCCGTGGCCACGCCGTTTGGCCCGGCGGCTCGAGCCGGGGGCTCGTGCACGTAGCCAGCCGATGCGAAATCACCGAACGGCCGCTTCGTGCCATCCGGATCCAGCGCAACCAGCCCATGGATCTGGTCGGCAATCAGCAGCGTGCCGTCGGCCAGCATCACACCGTCTTCGGGGCGTACCAGGGAGCGATCGGCCGGGAACAGCGCGGCCTGTTCGTAGGATTGTGTTAGCTCGCCAGTGTCAGCCTGGACCGAATAGGCCATGGCGAGGGCGAATAGAGCAAGACAGGTTCGGTGCATGGGGGTGCTCCTCATAGGATTGCTTGGTGCTTTGGCCTCGGTCATCAAACCGTCAGCGTCAAGCCACCGTCAGGGGTCAGCGTGGTGCCGGTGATATAGCTGGCTTCATCCGAGCACAGAAAGATGATGGCCTGGGCGATCTCCTGCGGCCGACCGGCGCGCTTGAGATGCACGCTGGGCAGCACACCCTGGTCGTAGACCTCGTCGCCCAGTGCTTCGCGCGCCCGGTGATGCATGGGCGTATCGATGATCCCGGGACAGACCAGGTTGACGCGGATGCCTTGCGACGCCAGTTCTGCCGACACGCTCGTGGTCAGGCCGATCAGACCGTGCTTGGAGGTGCAATAGGCCGAGCCGGTCGGGAAGCCCAGGAAAGAGTTGACCGAACCGACGTTGACGATGGAACCCTTGGCGCCGATCGCAAGCATCGCCCGGGCCTGGTGTTTCATGCACAGGAACGTGCCCTTGAGATTGATTCCCAGCACCTGATCCCACTCGTCTTCGTCCAGATCCGTGATCCCGGCCCACTGCCCCTCGATGCCCGCGTTGTTCACGGCGTAGTCGAGCCGACCGAAGGTGTCGACGGTGTGCGAGACCATTCGTTCGACGTCGGCCGACACCGACACATCGGTCTTGATCGCAATCGCGTTGCCACCCCGGGCTTCGATATCCGCCACCAGCGAATCAAGCTCGGCCTGTCGTCGCGCCGCCACCGCAACGCGCACTCCCTTTGCGGCGAAAAGCTCGGCGGTGGCCCGGCCGATGCCGCTGCTGGCACCGGTGATCAGGGCCACTTGATCTTTCATATCCGACATTGGACTGCTCCTTTTCCGATGGCCGGGTTGGCCATGTCATTTCGTCCTTGCATGCCGCCACGTTCGTTCAGGGATGGCTGCCGCGCCGCGAACCCGTTCTGCTCTTTGGCATGCTCGGTGACTCGGCGGAGGTTCATGGACGCTTGCTTGCATTTGTCGCAACGCCGCTCGCGGCGATCATTTGCTTCAATGCGGTAGCGCCCGCGACCCGGTCGTTTGCAATCAGTTGCGCGACATGCATGGTCGATATCCAGTAGCGCAACTCCTGCATCAGCCCGACATTTCCCGCCAGCTCGTCAACGATTTCATGGGCTCTTTCCTGCTCGACTGGCGACGGGCAATCGAACATCCGCTGAAATCCCGATGCGTTCGACTCATAGCATGAATCCCAGATATAGGTCTGGATGTCCATCGGAATGATGCCGCGCACATGCTCCCGATAGGCCGGCCGCTCGACCACCGTCGCAGCAGCGCCAAAGTTGTAATAACTGGCCAGCGCGTTTCGGATTTCGAGATTTCGAATCAATTCGAGATCGCCGGCACTGCGCAGCTCGTCGTAGGTGGCCTGCGCGGTAATAAACTCGGCCACCTGACTGGCCTGGAAATAGGCAAGCAGCACCGTCCAGTGTGATGTGCCGTCTGCGGTTCCCGTCTGCGCGTAACGGAGCCCCGTTCCGCCATAGCGCGAAACTTCGCCCCAGAAGTTCTGGCGGTCCGCCAGTGTGTCCAGATCTGCATCGAGATCAAGACTGATCCGCTCGAGATACGCGAGCGCCCTTCCCTCGTCGACACGCGCATCGTTCCAGTTCGAAACTTGAATCCCGATGAATACGCCGACCACGACGATGACGAAGTCGAGGCCGACGGCGAACCAGTTCTGGGTCCTAACGTGCTCGGTGATGCGGCGGAGGATCATCGGCTCGCCTCGAGTTCCTGCTCGATCATGTCGACCAGCGCGCGGCCGGCGCTGACTTGGTCGGCGAAGACGACCATCCACAGCTCATTCATCCCGGCCCAGTAGTAGAGATCGCCCAGCAGATCCCGCGCGGTGCGTACCCGCGTCATGACGTCGCGGGCAGCACCGTTGCTGATCCCGACCCTGCAGACAGTGTCGAGGATCTCAATCTCGCCGCTTTCGAGAGTGAAACAGTCGCTCCAGAGTCGGCGCTGGTGCTCCAGCGGGATCAGGCGCCGGACCCGGGTGCGGTAATGGGCGGCGGTATCGAGGGTCTTTTCCAGACCGTCGGCGTAGCTGTAGTAAGACTGGATCGCGCGTTTCATGGGGATGGAACCGGGCAACCCCTGCCGCTGCATCTCCGTTGCCACGATGTCGGAGAGATTTCCGCCCCACAACTGGGACGAGAAGAAAAGATCTCGCAACAGTTCGGCGCAGTCGTCACCGCAGGGAGCCTCGCGCTCGAGAAATGCCGCGACGCGCTCTGCAGAGGCCACAACCGTGCGCGTGTAATCGACCCGGTATTCGAGCCGCTCGTTGTTGGTCACGATCTCGTTGCGAAGTTGCTGCAAGTATTCCATCTCGCGCTGTGCAGCACCCCGCGCCTCGTTCCAGTTGGCAACCTCGATCCCGATGAAGACTCCGAGTACCACGATCACGACCTCCAGCACGACCGTGAACCAGTCCTGGTGGCGGAAGGCAGAGGCGATACGACGGAGAATCAAGAACTGCCCTCCAGTTCGGCGTTTATCCTGGCGATCATGGCTGAGATCCCGAAGATCAGGCCCAGCACCACGCCCAGATTCGCCCCGAACGTCAGCCATCGGTTCAGCCTGTCAATCCGGTGCGGTTTTTCCATCCAGGGAACCTCTGAGTTACTCTGACAAGCTGCTTGTTCTCGCCTACGTACGACGAGGACCAAAACGATTCGGGTTATGGCGCCGGCGCCTGCTTGAGCTCGACACGGATGAGCCGGATTTCGGTGTCTTCGCTGAGATTGACCGGCGAGTGCGGTGCTTCCGGACCCTTCCACATGGTCAGCGGCAGCTCGAGCGGCGGGGCCTCGCGGGAGTCGAAGATCACGTTGCCCTCGGCGTCGCGGTCCAGGAAGTGGCCCGCCTGCTGGATGTGAAGCACGCTGGGCCAGCGGTGCGAATGGAGCGGCTCTACCTCGCCCGGCCCCAGGGTGACCTCAAGCACGCGCACGTGGTCGTTATCCAGCAACACCTCGTGGTTGTCCGGGGCAGCAATCACCGCGTCGAGCTCGGCCGGCCAAGAGGCCGGATCACCAGTCGCGTATTTCAGCTGTCCGCTCGACGCGACCTCGTCGGAATCACCGACCGCGTCGGGCGCCCGGTTCATGGCCGCAACCAGCGCCGCCGTGTCGGTGTACTGCTGGAACACGGCGAGCTGGCCATCCGACACGGTCCAGGAATGGACGAACGGAATATCCAGGCGCTCGCCGGTGGCCTTGTAGACCTCGTCGTAGCGACCGAAGACGACCACCCGGTCACCGTCGACCACGTATTCGTTCGGCGTGACCGTGATCGACTCCCACTCGGCCGCCAGCCGTGAGAACAGGCCGGACATGACGGCTTCCGGCCCCTCGTAGGGATTGAGATCGGCGTAGGGATTGCCCTCGGCCTCGTTCCAGATGATGTCGGGGGCCATGAGGCCGGCGAACCGGTCCATGTCGCCCTGGGCGAAGGCCTCGTAGGCCGCTTCGACGATAGCCCGTGGCTCGTCCGCCGCAAGGGCGTGGGTGGGCAGGTGTGCGGCGACGGCCGCGAGTGCAAAGCAAAGGGTTTTCATGGGTATTGCTCCAGGTGGTTCGAGGTGCTGAGGCAGGGGAGCAACAGCGAAGTCATGGGCGATGGGCGCTTACTCCGGATGCAGGTAGAACACCTTGCTCATGATCTGCCATTGGTCCTCGATCTTGACCAGCGTGAAGAAATCGGTGAAACGGTGGCCGGTCCAGTTGTCGAGTTCGATTCGAACGCTGGCGGCACTGCCTTCGACGTCGATCCGGCGATCCCCGACTTCGAGGTCGGCCGCCGGCCCGTTCTCGGTATGCCAGTCGTAGAACATCGCGATTGGTCCGGCGAACAGATCGGGGCCGACGTATCCGCAGATCGTCGCCAATTCATGGAAGATGGGGCGCAACGTCTCCACGCTGCCGGTACGGCCGCCTTCGATGTAGGTCTGCATCAGCGTCTCGATCCGGTGGATATCGTCCTCAGGGCTTGGCTTGCTCATCATTCGTTCTCTCTGGTTCAGGTGGGTTGTGTTTGGACCGCTGTGCGGATAAAGCGCGGCCGCTTGCCGTAGGTCAGGGTGCGCCACAGCCATTCGGCAGGGCCGAAGGCAAAGAACTTCATCCAGAAATGGCTGAACAGGATCTGCGCGGTGAAGAAAGTCACCACCAGCGGCACGAAGGTCGAAGCGCCGGCCTTGCCCGCCAGTCCGAGTCCGGGTCCGACCGACGTCAGGATCAGGATGATGGCCACGCTTTGGGTCAGGTAATTGGTCAGTGCCATCTGGCCGACCGGCGCAAACGGTTGTACCAGCCAGCTCAACCAGCCGCCGTGAAACAGCAGCACGATCGCACAGATGTAGCCGGCCGCGATCATGGGCGTGGCCACGGCATGCAGAATAATCCGCAGCAGCTCGATCTGGCCGAACAGTGCGGTTTCGGGCACATCTTCGGTGAACAGATGCACGCTCTCCAGCAGCAGGCCGACAATCAGCAGTGGCCAGAGCCAGCGGCGAAACATGGGCAGGTTGTCCGACGCGTTCTGAATCCAGCCCCGGCGTGCGACCCAGGCGCCCATGTAGAACCGGCCGAGGGCGTAGAAGATCCAGCCGAACAGTCCGCCGGTCAGGGCCCACCGCAGGTAGTCCTGATTCACCAGGGCGATAAAAGTGAAAAAGTCACCGGACTGCGCAGCCGCCTGGCGGGCCAGGATCCCGGCCTCGGCGGCAGCAGGATCGTCGAACAGCGCCGTGATCCCGCTGATCTCGAAAACCCAGGTCACGAACGGCCGGGCGAACAGCAGCAGCGTCATGCCGATCCACAGCAGCGCCCGATCCGGCAGCTTTCTGGAAAAGAACAGGATGAAGGCGGCGATGCCGTAGATGTGCAGAATATCCCAGCCGAAAAGGCACAGCAGGTGGATCCAGCCGAGAATCAGCAGGATGCCGGCACGTCGCAGATAGATCGACCGGAAAGGCGCCCCGCGCGCCTGAAGGCGCTCCATCTGCACCCAGAAACCCAGCCCGAACAGGAAAGCGAACAGCGTGTTGGCCTTGTTGTAAACGAATAGCTGCAACCAGAACTGAAACCGCTCGTCGAGCACTGCCGACGGCAGCGCGGCCAGTTGCTCGGCGGTAATCAGCACATCAACGCCGCCGAACTCGTAGAGGTTCATCAGCATGACGCCGAGAAGCGCAAAGCCGCGCAAAACGTCCATCACGAGGTAGCGGTCCGCTTTCTGCGTCGGGGCGGTGACAGGACTGTCGAGCGTCAGGGACATGGGCTGGGTCTCATTGGGTGTCTTCTCGGTTGGTTCGGATCAAAGCAACGCGCTGACGGCGCCCCGGATCGGCGAGACCGGCTCATGCACGGTTCGTACCCGGAAGTCGTCCAGGGAGCCGCCTTCTCGCACGGCCGCCAGCCACTCTTCGGGATCGAATTCCACGCCGACCGGGTTGACCTCGAACGGCGGTCCGGAAATATAGGCATTGCATTCCTCGGCCGTATCGAAGGCGTCAACCTGGAACTCCATCTGGTTGCCGTCGGGGTCGGCGTAATACATCGAGATCGTCAGCCCGTGGTGGACGCACCAGTAGGGTTCGATGCCGTTGGCCTTGCAGTGCTCGTAGTTGGCGAAGAGACTCTCCAGGGACGGGTACGTCCAGGCCAGGTGGTCGACGCCGACCCAGTTTTTCGTTTCAGGCTCCGAACCGTCCGGGTCGATCACGGACAGGTCGAGGAGCGCGAAACGATGGTGTTCGTCGTCGAAGGTCAGAAAGCTCATCGCCGGGTTCTGGTGTTGAATCCGGGCACCGAATACGGCGCTGTACCACGCCAACATTTCTGCAAAGCGTCGCGTGCGGTAGACCACGTGGGCCAGGGCTTTGGGGGTAGTCGTCATAATGGCCTCCTCATTCATAAAAAAAGCGTTCCTCGACGATCCGGCCGTCGCGCACGGTGAAGACGGCGATCTCGCTATGTGGTGTGCGTTGGCCGGCGTGGGCGATCAGCATGTCGACAAACAGCGCGAAGTGATCGCCGGTCACGAACGGTCCGTCGATACTCAGGTCCTCGATGCCGTGGGTCGAACACCAGCGCAGGTTCTTCTTGCGCAGCGCCTCGATGCCGCGGCATTCGGCACCGGTACCGTCGGGCAATGCGCGCGGCTCGACGCTCACGATGTCCTCGGCCCAGTACTTCTCGCCGGCGGCGCGGAATTCACCGGCCAGCCACAGTCCCGTGAAATCGGCCGCGACTTCGGCCGTGGTGGGCGTGGGTTCGCTCATCAAACTGGTCGTGCGCCCAGACCGAATTCGTTGGTTACCATCACGGCGCGCAGATTGCTCATCGGCACATTCGGGCTCAAAGACCCACCAGTCGTGGTGCGGTGGCCTGCCACCAGTCGGTGTTCCAGAGAAGGTAGATCAGCACGGAGGAAGGCAGGAAGCCCGCCAGCCAGAGACTGTAGGCCTTGTGTACCTTCCGCGTGCGCAGCACATCCCAGATGAACATCGGGGCCACCGCGAGCAGGATGTACAGGAACGAGGACAGCGGGGTCTCCGGCAACGTGTGCGGCAGCCAGCCAATACGATCGAAGGCAGCCGGCAGAGGAAGCGCCACGGCAAGAAATATCAGTCGTTTGTGCATGCCGGGGTCGGACTTGCGCAGATACAGGGCGATGCCGATGTAGATCGCGAACAGGATGCCGACCTGAATCTGCAGCAACATGATGTTTCTGACGAAGACCATGACCTGCTGCAGCTCGGCCTGAGCTTCCGGCGGAGCCGCCTGCATCACGCCCCAGACCTGGTGGTGAATGATCGGCACCAGAAGGCAACCCACCACCACGATAGCGGGGGCGATCACGATGCCAGCCATGCCAAGCTTCTGGTGATGTTGCTGCCTGCCCGTTGCCACCAATAGGGCCTGGACCAGGAGCAGCACAAGGAATGTACCCATCAGCACGGCGTGCGCATGCAGCATGAATGGGAAGGGTGGCCTCATGCCGACCTCGACGGCGGCGATTTTCTCCAGGGAAGTAGGGATGAATCCGGTGAGCGTGATTGCGATGAACCACGCCGCCATCAGCACGAAGATCCATCTATCCATGAAACGGGTCAACGAGCTAGCCGACGCGCGGACGGATGTCCGGTAATCCAGACCTGAGACCGTCGTGCTCATGGCTCCTCTCCGGTGAACGGACACGAAGCCAGCTGACTGCCTACCGTCCTGCTTTCGACTGCGCACACAAGACCTGAGCGGTGCATGGCAGTTCTCCTTCTAAGCTGTGTCGAAGGGAGTCCAGCCACGCTGCAAGGGACACCGCCCCTGCAGCGCAGTGGACGGCCTGATTACTTGATCGTGATTTCCCGGGTCAGGTATTCGCCCTGGATTTCACGGATTTCGTTGTACAGCTCGAGAACTTTCTTGTTGCTGGCATCCTGGTTTTCCTCGCCCCAGGCTTCCATAAAGGCGTTATAACGTTCACGGTTCGGCGCCATCATGTCCGTACTTGGGAATTTGATGACCAACAAGAGATCGAACGCATCAGGCGCGACAGCCTGATTGGCATGGATTGAGTAATACTCGACGTGGCCGAGAGACTTCGCGATTTCATTGGCTGCAACCCAGGTCGACTTCAGGCCTTCCAGATAGATATCCTGAGTACCCGGATCGAGCTTGACCATGGTGAGCGACCAGACAGCGTCTGAGACTTCATAGTCTTCCCAGACTTCCAGTTGGGCGGCTGCCGGCGCGGCAAGGCACAGGCCAAGCAGCAGCGAGAGCGAGACTGCGCACGTACGTAGGAGATTGGACTGTTTCATGGTGTTTCCTCTTTTGGTTTTGGTAGTAGTGAGGTTTGATACCGCTTGATAGCGGCGTCTTCGGTTTGCGGACATAGCGCCCTTCTGCACAAGATGATCATTTGCTGTGTAAGAGGGCGTTTTCATGCCGCGACTGCCCGCCGCAGCTTCGGCGTCGTGCCGTACGTCAGCGTCATTCGCCCGGCCGCAGCATTGGTGCAATTTCAGTCATGACGCCCTGCCAGCGTGGCGAATTCGGTCAGGCCGAACGCCTCCAGCACCGCGGCATCGAAAGGCTCGACCGCCGCATTGCGCTCGCGCACGCCGACATCCACGCCGGCCACGGTCCTGAACGGCCGACTGCCGGCCGGAGCGTCGATCAGCGCGACCATCTGCTCGACCACCAAGGCCGGTTCGGTCGGCGTGTCCGGATCGCTGAACATGCCATCGAAGCCCTGCATCAAATCTTCGAAGGTCTCGCGTGCAACGGCGGGATACATGTCGATGCGGCCGTCGGCGTCGGTCGGTCGCGGGCTGGTCGTGAACAGTTCCGTGGCAAACGGACCGGGCTCGACAACTACCACGTCAATACCGCAGCGGGCCAGTTCGCAGCGAAGCGCCATCGAATAGCCCTCGAGCGCCCATTTGCTGGCGTGATAGACGCCGAAGAACGGCACGCCGAAGCGGCCGGCAATCGAGCTCAGGTTGACGATCAGGCCCTGACCGCGCTGACGCATAGCCGGCAGGAACGCCCGGTTCATACGCTGGATGCCGACCACGTTGACGTCGAGCTGGGTCGTCAGCTCCTCGGCAGTGAAGGCCTCGGTGAAGCCGACGTACATCACGCCTGCGTTGTTGACCACGACATCCGGCGCGCCGGATTCGGCGAGGATCGCTTTGGCTGCGGCGTTTACCGACCCGGTTGAGGCGACATCCAGCTCAAGCACGCGCAGATCGATATCTTCGGTTTCAGCTGCATTGTTCAATTCTTCGGCAGCGACCGCGTTCTTGCCCTGCGTTGCGCGCATAGTCGCGTAAACCCGGTCGCCCCGCCGGGCCAGTTGCAAGGCCAGCTGCTTGCCGAATCCGGAACTGCACCCGGTAATCACGATTGTTTTGGTCATGCGGTCTTCACTCTCCTGGACGACTCTCGATGGTTGACGCGCCGTCGCTTTTCCACCCGACTGAGGTGCGAGGCGGATCAGATTTGAGATGTGAGATTGCGCTGGTTTCTTGTGCGGATCAATGACGCAGCCGTCAATTATTCGTCATTTCTGCGTCAATGGGTTGGAGCGCCGCGCGCTCCGGGCGGGTTGTCAGCGGGAATCCGGCGCCGCCAGCAGGTCCGGCCAGCCGTACTTTTCCCAGGCGGCCACCAGGCCAACTTTCTCGGCGAACGCCATGAAATCGGGATGCAGGCGGACCTGGCGGATGGGTTCGATATCGGCCCAGAGCGACATCAGGCAGTACATGTTGGCCGGGGTGATCTGGGTGCCGAGGGTCTTGAAGACCATCTTGCTGTAGCCCATCCAGATGGCCGGGGCAACGATGCTGGTGTCGCAGGGATCCGGCAGGGTTGCGTGGAGATAGTCGAGCAGGGTGCAGTACAGCCTCCGGTGAACCGCTCGTCCGCTGCAAACACCCCTGGCCGCAACCCGCCAGTAGGTATTCAGGGCCGGACCCGAGAGCGGCCGGGTGCCGGCCGGTGGAAAGATCACGGTATTCATCAACAATCGCGTCTGCCAGTACTGCTCCACCGCGAGCTTGCGGTCGCCCGATGCCGCCGTGGCCACCGCCAGCCACATCGAGGGCAGGCCAAGATCGACCATGCGCTGGCCGGCTGCGACGGCTTGATCGAGGTTGCCGAGATTGAGCTGAGCGACAGAAAGCATCGCGAAATTGCGGCCGTTGACCGGGTCCTGGTCAATCGCGGCCTCGATGTAGGGCAGCGCCTCGCGGGTTCGGCCGATGTAGAGCAGGAACGAACCCAGGCGCAACGCAACATCCGGATTGTCGGGCTCGAGCCGATAGGCCTCGTGCGCCAGATCGAGCGCACCGACCGGATCGTTCTGGGTCCAGCGGTGAATGCCCAGCATGGCGCGCGCGTGGCCCTGGGCCGGATCCAGTTCGATCGCCCTGGCCGCACACTCCGCCATGCGGGCCGACTTCTCGAGCCGGTCAAGACATGGGGTATAGACCACGGTGTAGACATGTGCCTCGGCCAGCGCCGTCCAACACGCAGCGAACTCCGGATCGATCGCCAGCGAGGCCTCCAGCAGTTCCACGGCCTTGGCCAGTACGCCGTCGCCGATCGCGCGCGCGGTCAGGGCACGGCCCTGGAGATAGAGTTCGTAGGCCGCCTTGTTCGGCGTCGTCCGGCGCGGCCCCGGCAACCCGATCTCCAGTTCGAGCGCGCTGGCAAGCTCACGGCTCACGGTCCGGGCAATGTCTTCCTGCAAGCCGAATATGTTGTCTGTGTTCCCGCGATAACCATGCGACCAGCGCTCGAAGCCGCTATCTCCGTCGACCAGGCTTACGTGAACACGAAGCTCGTCGCCGTGGCGTTGAACCGAGCCCTGGACCAGGTGTGAGACATGAAGCGCGTTGGCAATCTCCGGCAGCGGCCGCTCGGAGTTCCGGATATTCAGCGACGATCCGCGACCGGCAATCAGCAATTGCGGCGACTGGCCCAGGGTAGTGATCAGCTCGTCGGAAAGACCCTGAGCGAAATGACCCAGTTCATCGGCTGCATCAATCGACTTGAACGGCAGCACCGCAATCCTGATTGTTGGATCGGAATTGCTGGCCCGGGTTGCCGGATCCCGCAGCCGCCAGGCATCCAGAAGCCTTGCGTGTTCGCGCTCATCTCCGCGTTTCTGCCAATCCGAAACTGCGTCCTCGACGGCGCGTTTCAGGCGTTGCTCGACCTGTGCGCGGCGAACGTCCAGCCACTGCTGGAAAGATTCGCCAAAATCCAGTCGACCGAGCAGCGGCCGGCCGCCGATTTCCAGCAGCAGTTCGCTGGCCTGCGGGTTCGGGCCTTCGGCGAGGGCCGATTCCAGTTCGGCCAGGTCGGATCTCACTGCGGCCGCGTTGACGGCAACACGATCGCGGGTGACGTCGAAAAAATCGGGCACGATCGGCGACAACTGTTTCTTCAACCCCAGCAGTGTCTGCCTCAGGCTGGCCCGGGCCTGCGCCCTGAAGCCCCCTCGCCACAACAATTCGCACACCCGGTCACGTTCGATGGCAACACCCGGCTCCAGACACAGAATCGCCAGCAGGGCCCGCGCTCGCTTCCCGGTCACGACGATTTCCTCGCCGTCGGGGCCGGTCAGCTTGAATGCGCCAAATAGCGTGGCATGGAGTCCAGAACAGGCAGCCCTGCGCTTATCCGGCATATTCGTCCAGACTGCCATCGTCGCTAGAATGAGCTGGTCGCACGCCGGTCAACGCCCCCCGGACAAGCCTGAAGCCGTCGCGCTCATCGCGGCCCGGCCCTTTTCCTGCACACACTCGAATACCCGGCGCGGGATCCGACAGCCGCAAAGATGGTCGTTCGGTCTTGCTTTTCAGGCATCGAAGCAGCGAACTTCTGTGAACTGCTTCACATATTACCCCGGCATTAATGTGGATTGCATTCAGCCGCTGTCGCGCCAGCCTGACGTGATGGGATAGCGGCGGTCGCGGCCAAAGGCCTTGCGGGTGATGCGCGGGCCGGGCGCACCCTGGCGGCGCTTGAATTCCGATGCCAATACCATGCCGGCCACGCGCCGCACCACCGCCTCGTCGGCATCCACCGCTGCGATGTCGGCGATCGACTGATCTTCTTCCACATAGCGGGTGATGATGTCGTCGAGCACGTCGTAGGGCGGCAGCTTGTCCTGGTCGGTCTGGCCGGGTGCCAGTTCGGCCGAGGGCGGGCGATCGATCACGCCCTGAGGGATGGCCTCGGAGACCGTGTTGCGCCAGTTCGCCAGCTCGTAGACGACCGTTTTGAGCACGTCCTTGATCGGACTGTAACCGCCGCACATGTCGCCGTAGATGGTCGAGTATCCGACCGCCAGTTCACTCTTGTTGCTGGTGGCCAGAGGAAGGTGGCCGAATTTGTTCGACAGGGCCATGACGACGTTGCCCCGCGCCCTCGCCTGCAGGTTCTCTTCGGCGAAATTCTCGCGCGTCCCCTCGAACACTTCGGCCAGCTGCTTGAGCTGGGCCTGGTAGATCGGCTCGATGGAGATGTTTTCGTAGCGCAGGCCGAGCAGTTCGATCTGTTCGCTGGCCAGAATCAGCGACAGCTCGGATGTATGCCGGGAAGGCATCATGACCGCCAGCACCTGCTCGGGACCCAGCGCATCAGCGGCAATGGTGGCGGTCAACGCCGAATCGATGCCGCCGGACAGCCCCAGCACCACGGACTGGAAGCCATTCTTGTGGGTATAGTCGCGCAAGCCGCGTTTGAGCACCTCCCAGATCGCCGGCAATCGCCCGGTTTCTCCGGCCGGCCAGTGCCGGTAATCCAGGTGGCCGCTATCGGCATCGAAATCCAGGCAAAGCAGCGCTTCGGCGCACAGCGGCGCCGGCACCGACAGCTCGCCGTGCCCATCAATCGCCATGGAGTGCCCGTCAAAAACCAGTTCGTCCTGGCCACCGACGCAGTTGAGGTAGATCAGCGGCAAGCCGACTTCGCCGTGACGGTCGGAGAGGATTGCGGCGCGGTCCTCGTGCTTGCCTTCGTAGTATGGCGAGGCGTTGGGTGAGACGATGATCTGTGCACCAGCGTCCCTGGCCGCCCGAGCCGCCTCAGGGGTCCACATGTCTTCACAAATGATCACGCCGACCTTGACCCCGGCGACCTCGACCACCAGCGGCGAATCACCCGGGATGAAGTAGCGACGCTCGTCGAAAACGGCGTAGTTGGGCAAGTCCCACTTGTCGTAGGTGCCGATGACTTTGCCGTCGCGTATCCAGGAGACAGCATTGAAGCGCTTGTCGCGATCGGCGCGTGGATGGCCGACAACCACATCGATGCCCTGAACCTGCTCGGCAATTTCGGTCAGAGCGGCATCGCTGCTCTTCATGAAACCGGGCCTGAGCACCAGGTCCTCGGGCGGATAACCGGTCAACGCCAGTTCGGGAAAGACGATCAGGTCAGCGCCGAGTTCGTCGCGGGCCCGGGCGACATGCGCCAGGATACGATCCCGGTTGCCTGAGATGTGGCCTACCTGAAAGTCATCCTGCGCAAGCGCGATGCGAAGCATAAGTGCAAGCCGTCAGTAAAGGAGCCGGTGAACCACGGAAAACACGGCATCCACGGAAGACAATGAATCAACCTTTCAGTGCCTTCCGTGCTTTCCGTGGTTCCACTCAATATGGCAGAAAATGGCAGCTTGTCAGGCCACCAGTAGCACCCAGTCTACTTGAGGCGTCCGGCGATGGCTTCACCAAGCTCGGTCGGGGAACGCACCGTGGTCACACCAGCCTCTTCCAGCGCCTCGTACTTGGCCTCGGCCGTGCCCTTGCCGCCAGCGATGATGGCGCCGGCGTGGCCCATGCGCTTGCCCGGGGGCGCGGTTACGCCGGCGATGTAGGCGGCCACCGGCTTGGTGACGCGATCAGCGATGAACTCGGCCGCTTCTTCCTCGGCCGAACCGCCGATTTCGCCGACCATGATGATGCCCTCGGTCTCGGGATCTTCCTGGAACAGCGACAGACAGTCGACGAAACTCATGCCCTGGATCGGGTCACCGCCGATGCCGATGCAGGTCGACTGGCCCAGGCCCACCTGGGTGGTCTGAAATACGGCTTCGTAGGTCAGTGTCCCCGAACGCGAAACGACGCCGATCTTGCCCTTCTTGTGGATCTGGCCCGGCATGATGCCGATCTTGCACTCATCGGGCGTGATGATGCCCGGGCAGTTGGGCCCGATCAGGGTCACGTCGTCATAGTTGTTGAGCGCAGCCTTGACGCGCATCATGTCGAGCACCGGGATCCCCTCGGTGATGCACACGATCACGCGCACGCCCGCATCGGCCGCCTCGAGAATCGCGTCGGCGGCGAACGGCGGCGGCACGAAGATCATCGAGGCATCGGCCCCGGTTTCCTCGACCGCCTGGTCGACGGTATTGAATACCGGCAGGCCCAGGTGTTCCTGGCCGCCCTTGCCCGGCGTAACGCCACCGACCATGCGCGTACCGTAGGCGATGGCCTGTTCGGAATGAAAGGTGCCCTGGCTTCCGGTAAAGCCCTGGCAGATGACCTTGGTCTTCTTGTCGATCAATACACTCATTACTGGTTCCTTCAGGCGCCGGCCGCGTCCACGACCTTGCGCGCACCGTCATTGAGATCGTCGGCTGAAATGATGTCAAAACCGCTGTTAGCCAGCAGTTCCTTACCCTTGTCTACGTTGGTGCCTTCCAGGCGCACGACCAGGGGCACATCCATGTCGACATCCTTGACCGCGTTGATGATGCCCTCGGCAATGGCGTCGCAGCGCACGATGCCGCCGAAGATGTTGACCAGGATGGCGTCGACGTTTTCGCCGGCAAGGATGAGTTTGAATGCTTCCTTGACGCGCTCTGCATTGGTACCGCCACCGACGTCAAGGAAGTTGGCCGGCTCACCGCCGGCAAGCTTGATCACGTCCATGGTCGCCATGGCCAGCCCGGCGCCGTTGACCATGCAGGCGATATTGCCGTCGAGCGTGACGTAGTTGAGATCATGCTTGCTGGCTTCCAGCTCGGTCGGATCTTCCTGCGACTCGTCGCGCATTTCTGACAGGTCCTTGTGCCGGAACAGCGCGTTGTCGTCTGTATTGAGCTTGGCATCCAGAGCACTCAGGTCACCATTGCCGTCAATGATCAGCGGGTTGACCTCGATCAGGCTGATGTCCTTTTCCATGAACAGGCGGTAAAGGCCGTCCATGATCCTGACCAGCTGCCGGACCTGCTTGGCGTTGAGCCCCATGCGAAAACCGATCTGGCGGGCCTGGTATGGCATGAAACCGGCCGCGGTGTCGACCGGCACGGTGATGATTTTCTCCGGCGTTTCCGAAGCAACCTGCTCGATATCGACGCCGCCGGCGGCCGAGCCCATGAAAACGACCGACTTCTGCGCCCGATCGACCAGGGCACCGAGGTAGAGCTCCTGCTTGATGTCGGTGGCTTCCGCGACCAGTACCGAATTCACCGGCAGGCCACGACCGCCGGTCTGGTAGGTCTCGATGCTCATGCCGAGCATCTTGTCGGCGGCTTCGCGCACTTCCTCGAGGCTGGAGACCAGCTTGACGCCGCCGGCCTTGCCGCGCCCGCCGGCATGCACCTGGGCCTTGATTACCCACTCGCTACCGCCGAGCTTTTCAGCCGCCGCAACGGCCTCCTCGGCTGTAGTTGCCAACTGCCCGCGCGGTACGGGGATACCATACTGCTCGAACAGCTCCTTGGCCTGATACTCATGAAAATTCATGCTTGGAAAACCCGTTCTTTGGTTGGATGAATTCGAACCCTGAAGCCCGGCAACTACGCTGTAGCGGATTGGTCGCCGGAACCGGCGTATTCTGGATCATGCCAAGGCATTTATCAAACCGACTGATCGCTTATACTCGCGCGGGAGAGGACGAAAAAGGCCTTTTTCTCAATGCCCAGTGGAGTTCCGGGAATGTTCCCGCGCTGGATCCGGTACCGAAGGAGATTTAATTGAAAACGTTCGGTACATTGGTCGCCGATGAAGAGATCGTGGGTCGGGCTCTCCACTATCTCAACGGATTTCGCCTGGCAGCCGCGCTGGTCGCCCTGGTGGCCGCATTCAGCCCCCTGGCTGCCGAAATCGACGTCGGTTATCGCGTCATTCTCGCGCAGGCGGCCGCCCTGACCTACGTGTTCGCCGCGATCACCTTCATCATCCTGCGCGTGCGCAAAACGGTGTCGGTCGCCGAGTTGGCCTCGTTTTCGCTGATGACCGACCTGATTCTGATCGGCCTGATCCTGCATGCCTTCGGCGGCACCGAATCCGGCCTGGTCATTCTGCTGCTGTTCACGATCGGCATCGCCGGCCTGATCCTGGACCTGCGCACGGCCCTGCTGTTTGCCGCGATTATCGCGCTCGGCCTGCTGGCCGATGCCTTCCTGGCCCGGCACGGACCGGTTCAGGCCGGAATGCTGTTTCAGGCCGCGCTCTATGGTATTGGCGCGTTCGGCATTGCCATCGGCGCCTCCCTGCTCGGCCGCTGGGGCCGGGAATACAAACTTCTGGCCGAACGACGTGGCCTGGATCTGGCCAACCTGGGTCACATCAATGAACTGATCATCCACAAGCTGCGTTCGGGCGTACTGGTCGTCGATTCGCAGGACCGAATCCGCCAGATGAACGAAGCGGCCTGGTATCTGCTTGGCAATCCACCGGTCAGCGAACGCAACCTGCGCAAAATCGCACCCCCTTTGGCCGACAGGCTCGAGCGCTGGCGAAGCTCGGGCAAGACCGAGGACGAAGGCCTGCTGCTGCAGTCCACGCAGGCCGCCGTGGTGCCAAGCATGCTCACCATGCCGGGCATCCACGACAGCGACGCCACGCTGATCTTCCTCGAGGACACTTCGGTGGTGACTCGTCGGGCACGCGACCTGGCACAGGCCTCGTTGGCGCGCCTGTCGGCCAGCATCGCCCACGAGATCCGCAATCCATTGGGGGCGCTCAGCCACGCCGCTCAACTGCTCGAGGAATCCGATGAACTGAGCAAGCCCGACCGCAAGCTGGTCAACATGATGCTCAACCACGCCACCCGCATGAACGACATCGTCGAAAACGTGCTCAAGCTCTCCAGGCGCGAACGGGCACGCATCGAGTCGGTCAATCTGATCAGCTGGCTGCGCAAACTGGCCTCCGACTTCCGGCGCTACCACAAGCTTGAGCCCGGTCGCGTTGGACTGGAGTTGCCCTCGGCGTCGATCATGGTCCTGGTTGATGCCAGCCAGCTCGGTCAGGCGGTATGGAACCTGATGGAGAATGCCCTCAAGCATGCCGGCGGCGACGACCGGGAAGTCGTCATCACCCTGCGCGTCAGTCCGATTCGCGGACACCGTGAAATTGCGCTGGATATCATCGACAATGGTCCCGGAATCCCGCTGGAGAAGCGCTCGCAGGTGTTCGAACCATTTTTCACTACACACAAGCAGGGTTCCGGCCTGGGGCTTTACCTGGCCCGACAGCTCTGCGACGCAAATCAGGCCCCGCTCGAATATGTTCAGGTTCCCAACCGCGGCGCCTGTTTCCGGATTCTGCTCAGACGTCCGGAGTCGGGAACGATTTCTGCGGACGCCAAACCACAGACGCGCAAGGAACGGAAAGCCACATGATGCCGGCCGACTGCAGCAAGCGAGGATATCGATGAGCGATCTGCGTGCCCTGGTGGTGGACGACGAACCCGATCTGCGGGAGCTGCTCGACATGACGCTCACCCGGATGGGGCTCGAGGTCGACACCGCCGAAGACCTGTCGGCTGCACGCCGCCTGCTGTCGGAGGGCGGCAACTACGCCTTCTGCCTGACCGACATGCGGCTGCCCGACGGCAACGGTCTGAGCCTGATCAAGGAAGTCGCCCGCGATCATCCCGAACTCCCGATTGCCATGATCACCGCCTACGGCAAGGTCGACGACGCGGTCACGGCCCTCAAGTACGGCGCCTTCGACTTCGTGTCCAAGCCGGTCGATCTCGAAGTTCTGCGAAACATGGTGCGCACCGCACTCAAGCTTCGCAGCGAAGAAGACGAGAACGGGGAAGCGCGATTGCCGCGTGAGCGTGAGCGGGAACCGGCCCCGGTACAGTCCGCCACAGCGGGCACGCCGCGTGCGGAAAACCTGCTGCAGCAACGGCTGGTGGGCCGATCACAGGCCATGGACCAGGTTCGCCGGACGATCAACAAGCTGGCGCGCAGCCAGGCGCCCGTGCTGATCAGCGGCGAGTCGGGCACCGGCAAGGAGCTGGCAGCACAACTGATCCATGACCTCGGCCCGCGCGCCGACCGGCCCTTTGTCGCTGTCAACTGCGGCGCCATTCCGTCCGAACTGATGGAGAGCGAATTCTTCGGCCACATGAAAGGCAGTTTCACCGGCGCCGACGCCGACAAGGAAGGCCTGTTCCAGTCGGCCACTGGCGGCACCCTGTTTCTTGACGAGGTCGCTGACCTGCCCCTGAACATGCAGGTCAAACTGCTGCGCGTGATCCAGGAAAAGACCGTCCGGCCGATTGGCGGCCGACAGGAAATCAAGATCGACGTGCGCATCCTGTCGGCCTCGCACAAGACGCTCAAGCCGCTGGTCGAGTCCGGCGACTTCCGCAACGACCTCTATTACCGGCTTAACGTGATCGAGCTGCCCATGCCGAGCCTGCGCGAGCGCCGCGGCGACATTCGCCTGCTGGCCGAGCATTTTCTCAAGGTCATCGGCGAGCAGTGGGGTGAACCGCCACGCAAGCTCAACACCGCGGCCATGGATACCCTGCAGAACCACCGTTTTTCCGGAAACGTGCGCGAGTTGGTCAATATCCTGCAACGTGCCGTGACCATGTGCGAAGGCGATGAGATCACCGTCGAGGATCTCGACATCGAGCAGTCGGTACTCGACGAGGACAATATCGAAGTCAGCCCGCCGGAGGATCGCAGTCTCGACGACTACATGGAAGATATCGAAAGGCGTATTCTCGAGAAGGCGCTGGTCGAGGCCAAGTACAACAAGACCGAGGCCGCGCGCCAGCTGGGCATTTCGTTCCGCTCCCTGCGCTACAAGCTCAAGAAGTACGACATCGACTGATGAGCAGCCTGCGCCATCCTGGAGAACGCGACCAGCACAGCGCCGCGGTGGCCGCTGCACCGCTGTGCAATGGCCTGACGGCAGACGTGATCGATCGAACCTTGCTGGCCGATGACTTCCGCGCCGTGCGCCAAACCACCGAGTCGCTGGCCGCCAATCTCTCTCCCGAAGATCAGAACCTGCAGTCGATGCCCGAGACCAGTCCGGTCAAGTGGCACCGCGCGCACACCACCTGGTTTTTCGAGACCTTCGTACTCAAACCGCACGATCGTAACTGGCGTGAAATCGACCCGATCTGGAACTACCTGTTCAACTCTTATTACAACGGCGTGGGCGAACAGTATCCGCGGCCCCAGCGCGGCCTGATCTCGCGCCCGGACGTGGCCGAGATCGCCGATTATCGATGCCGCGTCGACGAGGCCATGCTTGAACTGATCGAGCATTCGGCCGAAGCCGGCTGGCAGGAGCTGGCCGCCATCATCCGGCTGGGCCTCAACCACGAGCAGCAACACCAGGAACTCATTGCCACCGACCTCAAGCACGGCTTCAGCCGCAATCCGCTGCATCCGGCCTGGACCGAGTGCCCGTCGACAGCACCGGCCGGAGCAGCACCCCTCGACTGGCTGGGCTTCGACGAACGGATTGCCGAGATCGGTGCCGCCGACGACGGACGCTTCTGTTTCGACAACGAAACGCCGCGCCATCGCCAGCTGGTCGAGGCCTTCGAACTGGCATCGCGTCCGGTGACCTGCGGCGAGTACCTGGCCTTCATGGAGGACGGCGGCTACGACGAGCCGGACCTCTGGCTTTCTGACGGCTGGGCCTGGCTGCAGGAATCCGGTACCCGCACGCCACTGTACTGGCGCAACGGTGAGGACGGCCAATGGTGGCTCTACACCCTCGGTGGCCTGCGGCGCGTCGACCCGCATGAGCCCGTCGTCCACGTCAGTTTCTACGAGGCCTGCGCCTATGCGCAGTGGTCCGGCGCCCGGCTGCCGACCGAAGCCGAATGGGAACTCGCCGCCACTTCGGCGAACCATCTGGACGGCCCGTTCGCCGACGACCGCCGCTACCACCCGTCCGCCGCCGATCCGGACCTGCCAAACGACACCCTGACCGGGCTATTTGGCAACGTCTGGGAATGGACCGCTTCGAGCTACGCTCCCTACCCGGGCTTCGAGGCCCATCCCGGCGCCGTGGGCGAATACAACGGTAAGTTCATGGCCAACCAGATGGTGTTACGTGGCGGCAGTTGCGCCACACCGGCCGGTCATGTCCGCGCGACCTACCGCAATTTCTTCTATCCGCCGGATCGCTGGCAGTTCAGCGGCATTCGTCTGGCACGGCGGCCGTGAGCGAAACCAGCGAGCCCGATGTCGATACCTTCAGGACCGACGTGATCAACGGCCTGTCAGCCAGACCGCGCGCCATTTCCTGCAAGTATCTTTACGACACCCGCGGCTCGGAGCTGTTCGAGCGCATCTGCCACACCCCCGAGTACTACGTCACGCGGGCAGATCTGGCCCTGCACGAGTCGCACCTGAACGACATCGCTGCCCGGATCGGTCCGGATGCGCATGTCATCGAGCTCGGTTCGGGCGCCGGCATCAAGACCCGACAACTGCTCGCCAGCCTGCATTCGCCCCGCGCCTACACGCCAATCGAGATTTCCGCCGCGGCACTGACCCGGTCCTCGCGTGAACTGGAAGCCGCCTTTCCCGACATCGAGATCGTGCCGGTCCAGGCCGACTACACGCAGCCCATACCCGCCGAGGCCTTCGCCCTGAATCCGCCAGCCAAGCGCCGTATCGTCTATTTTCCGGGATCGACAATCAGCAATTTCGAGTCCGACCAGGCCGTCCACTTTCTCCAACGCCTGGGCCGCATTGCCGGTCCTGACGGTGCGGTACTCGTCGGCGTCGACCTGGTCAAGCCGGCCGATCAGCTGATCAAGGCCTATGATGACGCCGATGGCGTCACCAGCGAGTTCAACCGCAACCTGCTCGTGCGTATGCAGCGCGAACTCGGCGCCGACATCGATCTCGAGGCCTTCACGCACGAAGCCCGCTGGAACGAAGCCCACTCACGCATCGAGATGCACCTGGTGGCTCGCCGTCCCACCACCATCGTGATCGATGGCCACCAATTCGCGTTCGAGGCGGGCGAGTCGATTCATACCGAGAACAGCCACAAGTATTCGGTTGAATCGTTTCAGGCCTTGGCAGCCCGGGCCGGGCTGCAGTCAGATATGGTCTGGTTCGATCCTGACGGGGTGTTTTCGATGCATTGGTTGGTTGCTGATGCCTGATTCCGGCGGCGCCGGGGCTTCCGCTAGAGTGGCTGATGCCACGGGTCGCCGTGGGGGCCTCGACAAGTCAACTTCTGTTTCGCCCGCCTGCTTCGCAGGCTGATGGCGAGTAACTTTTTTCCCGCGCGAAAAAAGTCACCAAAAAACGCGCTTAAAATCAGTCGGTTACGCCTCTAAAATCTCGCCGCCGAGTGGCTTCACAGACTGTGGCTGGGGCTTCGCTTGGGCCCGGCTGCGGAACATGCTGGCTTGCGATAACGCCTGCAGTGGCCCGCATCTCGCACTACGGCTTCGAGTGGCGTTCCACCCCCGATCTCTGTCCTAACCTTAACCGAAGCCGACCCCGATCGAGGCCGTGCTGTTTGGGTGCGGGCTACGCCAAGCCTTTATCGAAAACGCCATGTTTCACGACCGAGCACTAGCGAAGGCAAGAACGGTATCTCCGTTAAGCCCTGAAGCCATCTAGTCCTGCGGAACAACCGCGTCTTCTAAGAGCGCTTTTGGTTCCTTTTGTCGCGACTGACAAAAGGAACTCGCCCAAAGAGCTTGCGAAGCAAGCCGGGCGAAACCGCATTTGACGTGTCGAGGCCAGCCAGCCTGACGGTAGCAACACACTGCCCAGCGGCACACGAATCGATGAGCCAGCCTGCGAAGCAGGCGGGAACGCAATCCCGGCTACGCCGGATGCGACGGCGCCGGCAGCGGCTCCACTCCGCGTCCGTCCCGAAGCCGCAGGGCATTGCGATAACACTGCGCCGCGGCCTCCAGCTTGCCAGCCCGGTCGAGCACGCGGCCGAGGGCGGCATAGGCGCGGCTGTTGGGTCGTTCCCGCACGACGCGCTCGAGGCAGGCCTGGGCGCGATCATACTGTCGATCATCGAGATAGAGCAGGCCGAGGGTCTGCTGCAGGCCGATATGATCGGGATGATTCTCCAGCCAGCGCTCGCACTGGCGAATCCGGTGTGTGCGCTCACCCTCGTCGGCCGCTGCGTAGAGGGCCAGCAACTCATCGTCGGGCGCCTGCGCCAGTTCACGCTCGAGCAGATGCCCGGCCGCCGAGATCCGGCCCAGCTCGGCGGCACGACCGGCATAGGCTGCCACCAGCTCGCGCCGCTTGCGCATTTTGCGCGGCAGTTCCTTCCAGCTGGCGTCGAGGCGGTCGATGTCGATCGCGGCCGCCAGTTCTCGCCGCGCGGCCAGCACGGCCAGCTCTTCGGCACGATCTCGATCGACCACCCCGGCACGGCGTAACGCCGGGGTCAGCAGCCGGAGATCGCGCCAGCGCTCCAGCTCCTGGTAGCTTTCCAGCAGCAGGCGCAACACGCCCGTGTGTCGGGGCTTGCGCAGGTGCAGTTTTTCAAGCACGACCACGGCTTCATCGCTGCGGCCTTCGGCCGACAGCAGCCGGGCCCGCGCCAAGCCGGTCACGAAATGCCGCCGGCCGAAGCGGCTGTCCGCCTGCTCCAGCCAATGATCTCGGCCAACCCCGTCGCCGCGGCCCTGGGCGGCACGAGCGGCAGCCAGGTAACCGGCGGTCGAGTCTCGATAGCGCAGGGATTTCTGCAAGGCCCGCTCGGCACCAGGCCAGTCGCCCTCGGTCAGGGCGAGGAAACCCTTTTCAAGCTGACGCCGCGAGCGCTGCTCGCGCGCCTGTCGGACCATGCGACCCGGCATGCGAAACAGGCCCACCAGTGCAGATAAGCCGATCCAGATCAGCAGCACCGCGCCCGCCAGCGCCAGCGCCGACATTTCTATTCGCCAGGGCCCGAAATCGAGCCGGACGTAACCGGGGTCCTCGGCCAGCCAGGGGGCCAGCAGCGCCGTGGCCACCAGCGCGATCGCAACCAGGACAATGATCAGCAGCCGTTTCACGAGGCGTCCAGCTGCCGCTCGATCTCGTCCAGGGCGGCTCCCAGTTCAGGCCAGCGGGCTTCGTCCTTTACGTCGTCGGCGGCCTCGAGGCTCGCCAGCGCTTCGCTCACAAGCGGGTGCGAGACGTCGTAACCGCGTTCGATCAGCGCACGAGCCTGCGCCAGGTGCCCGGTCAGGGAATCGGCATCCCGGCGCTCGACCGCAACGCGGGCCGCCAGCAGGTGCAGGCGCAGCCGCTCGGCCAGGGTCTCGAAGACTGCGGGCGACAGTGCAGCCTCATCGCGCGGGCTGACCCGCACAAGCTTGCCCATCGACTGACGAACCCCTTGCCACCAGCTTTCGGTTTCCTCGATTTCCGCCTCGGGGGCAGACAATGCCTCCGATTCGGCACCGGGCCAGTCTGAAACCCCGTCCTCGAGCGCTTCGAGACGTTCGGACACCGCATCCCACTCCGGCAACTGCATGGATTCGAGTGCCGCCAGTTCGTCGGCCACCAGATCGCGCAGCCGACCGAGGCCGGCCCCTTCAGCGCCCTCCAGACGCTCGGACGCCCGGCGATAAGCCGCAACAGCCCCGGAACGATCATCGGCCAGCTCGGCTCGGGCCTGCCCGAGACGCAATAGGGCAGCGACCTCGATCAGCGCCAGGCGACGCTCGAGGCGCTCAAGATCAGGTGCGGACGACTCAGAACCGGTCGGCTGCTCATTGATGCGTTCTTCCAGTCGGTCGAAGCGTTGGTCAATCGTTGACGAAAGCGATTCGAGACGGCGCTCCTGATCGGCCATCTCATCGTCGCTTGCGCGCAGCTCGTCGCGAATCGACCTCAGGGCCTGGTCATGCGCCGACACGGTGTCCGCCAGTTCGGAATCGCGCCCGTCCAGGGCATCGAGCCGTGAACCGAGTCGATCGAGCTGGTCCGACAGGCTGTCGATACGCTCCGCCTCAGCCTCGAGTCGCTCCTGGCCGGGCGATTCATTCCCGGCAATCCGATCCTGCCACCACTGCCAGCCCGCCAGGGCCCCGGCGCCCAGGGCGAGCAGCACGGCCAGCCAGGCCACCCCCTGTCCGGATCGCGACGTCCGTTTCGCGCCGGCTGCACTGTCTTCGACCGGATCACTGTCGCGATCCTGGTTCACGGGTTCCAGATCGGAAGCCGATTCAGCTTCTTCAGAATCGGGCGCTTCATTGCGTTCAGTCATGAAGATTCACACGGACCAGGGATTTTGGTTTCGATGCAAACGAGATTAACGCAAATCGCGAGCCGATATCAGCCGGGCCAGGGTGCTGATCATGGCATCAGCGCTCGCGCCGGTCGCCAGTCGGCAGTGCTTGAACCCGAGTTCAGCGGCGTGGCGCGCAACCCGCTGCGATGGCGCGATCAATGGGGCGGCAAGCACCCGGCTACGCGCTGCCTGACCCAGTGCTTCGACCAGGCCGGCAACCGCCTCCCAGCTCGCTCCCAGCGTGACCAGCTGCCGCGATTGGCAGATTCTCTCGTCAAGGTCCTCCGGCAACGGACGGGACACGCGCGAATAGACGTGAATGCGTTCGACGCTCGCGCCGCGACGCTCGAGCACTTCCCCCATCAAGCCGCGCCCGCCAGCCGCGGCCAGAACCAGCACGTCCAGCCCCTCGACATCGCGCAACTCGGGCATGGAAAGCATGGCCTCACTGGTACCGTGCCGTTCCGGATAGACCACGTTATCGAGACCAAGCTCGCGCGCAACGGCCGCCGTCCCCTGCCCCGGAACGATCACGAGCGATCGACTGAAGCACGCGGCACCCACCAGGTCAACAGCCCGACGAACGGCTTCCTGGCTGGTCAGAATCACCCGGTCGGCCGGCAGCGCCGCGTTCAGGTCACTCGCCACAGCGGCAGAATCGGCCGGCCCCTCGAGCTGGAAAGGCGCGCATTCGAAAGGTTCGCAGTGGAGCTCGGCCACGCGCTCGACCAGCTGGCGAGCGGCCGGCTGGGTGCGCGTAACCAGGACGAGGATGGGTTCAGTCATGCGGTTTTCTTCGACCCATGACCGGAAAAGAAAAAGCCCGCCGAGACGGCAGGCTTTTCAAGGTTAGAATCCGGGCGTCTAGCGCAACCTGCCAAAGTGCTGGGGGCTTGCGTGTTGGCGTTGGCAGTAGGGGGACGCACCTCAACAAGTTGAGCCGTGGATGACGCCCGGAAATCAAATCGTCGCAATCCCGCTTGGGTTCCACCTTTTGAAAATACTCTGACACAGTTGCCAGGCGATGTCCAGCCGGAACCAACACAAAATTTCACGCGGCCTCAAAAATGTGATATAAGTCTCATTCCTCCCTTTTCCAGCAAAATCCGCGCGGCCTGCCGGCCGAGCGATTCGGCGTCTCCCTTGTCGCCAGCGACACTGGCATCGAGCACTTCGGTGCCGTCCGGACTGGCCAGGCGCGCATCAAGGCTGAGCTGATCGGCTTCCAGTCGGGCAAAGGCTGCCAGGGGCATGCGGCAATCACCACCCAGCTCGGCCACCACGGCCCGTTCGGCGGCCATGGTGACGACCGTTTCTTCACAGTTGAGCGGCCGCAACAAGCGGGCGACCTCGCGGTCTTCAGCGCGACACTGGACGACGATCACGCCCTGCCCGGCCGACGGCAGGAAGCCGGGCGGCTCGAGCGGCAAAACGTGCTGGCGCCTGATTTCCAGTCGCTGCAGGCCGGCTGCGGCCAGGATCAGGCCGTCGACCTCGCCGGCATCGAGCTTGGCCAGCCGGGTCTGAACGTTGCCACGGACCGGCACCACCTCGAGATGCGGACAGCTCGCCAGCAGCTGGCTCTGCCGACGCAGGCTGGCCGTGCCCACGCGCGAACCGGTCGGCAGGCTCTCCGGGGTGTGACCGTCGCGGGTGATCCACCAGTCGTGCCAGTCGGCACGCGGCAGGAAGGCTGCCAATTCGAAGGCTTTTGGCGATTCGGCCGGCACATCCTTGAGCGAGTGCACGGCAATGTCGGCCTCGCCATCAAGAATGGCGCGCTCGAGTTCCTTGAGGAACAGACCCTTGCCGCCAATCTCGGCCAGAGAGCGATCGAGGATTTCATCGCCGCGGGTGCTCAGCGGCACCAGCGTCACTTCGATCCCGGGATGCTGTTTACGCAGTTGCTCGGCAACGTGCTCGCTTTGCCACAGCGCCAGCAATGACTTGCGGGTGGCGATTCGGATCGGCTTCATCACTCGGGCAGCTCCGTTTCGGGTTTGTCATCGAGGGCCTGTCGCACCAGGGTCAGGTTGCGCCGGCTCACCGGTGGTCTGCAGTTGCAGCCGTCGAGTTCCACGCGCTCCTGCCCATCCGCGTCACGATAAAGCCCGCGCAGGTAACGGCGCGCCACCAGGGCCTTGCGATGGACGCGAATGAAGTGCCGGCCGAAGCGCTGCTCCAGCGTCACCAGGGAATCATCGACCAAGGCCTCGCCCTGGTCGAAGTGCACGACGGTGTACTTGTCTTCGGCGATCAGGGCGCGAATCTCGGACACCGGTATGGCAAGTACGCGCTCGCCCAGGCGGCTGCGCAAGGTCACTCCGGGGCCGAGCGGGCGATTGCGCGCGCGTTCCAGCGCCCGGGCCAGACGCTCGGCCCGCACGGGCTTGACCAGATAGTCCACCGCAGCCAGCTCGAAGGCGTCGACGGCGTATTGCTCGAAGGCGGTCACGAACACCACCGCTGGCGGCGGCGAGAGGCGACGCAGCCGGCGCGCCAGGTCGATACCGTCGATGCCCGGCATTTCCACATCGAGCAGCACCACGTCGGGCTGGTGGCTGCGGCAGGCATCGACAACGGTTTCGGCCTCGGCGATGCTGGCGCACACACTCGTACCCGCCAGGCCGTCGACCAGGCGTGCGAGGCGATCGCGGGCCGGCGGCTCGTCATCGACGATCATGACGCGCTGATCGCTCACGACCAGCGTTGTTCCAGCCAGCGATCAATGGCTTCGATCTCTTCGGGGCAAACCGCGTGCGGCATCGGCCAGCTCTGCCATTCGACGGCGCAGCCGGCCGCTTCCAGGTGTCGGGCGCTGTCTTTCCCGAGGCCGATCGGAACGATCGGATCCTGGCTGCCGTGGCCCATGAAGATGGGCGCGCGCAGCCCGGCCTGACTGGCCCAGTCCGCCAGCGAGCCGGCCTCGGGCAGGTAGGTCGAGAGACCAATCAGCCCGGCCAGCGTGGTCTTGCGTGCCAGTCCGCAACGCAGGGCAATGGCTCCGCCCTGCGAAAAACCGGCGAGCACCAGCCGGTCAGCCGCAATGCCGCCGGCCAGTTGCTCGTCGATCAGGGCATCGACCGCGGCCACGGAAGCGTGAATACCGTCCAGGTCGGAGGCACGGTCGATGTCGACGCCGCGGATATCGAACCAGGCACGCATGGCCATGCCACCGTTGATGGTGACCGGCTGCACCGGGGCGTGCGGGAAGATGAAGCGCACCGCGCGGCGGGCGGCGCAGTTGAGCTGCGGTACAATCGGCTCGAAATCGTGCCCGTCGGCCCCCAGGCCATGCAGCCAGATGACGGCATGATCGGGGTTTTCCCCCGTGTCGCGCACCACGCGTTCAAGTTTCGGTTCAGTGGAGTCGTTCATGCCTGCAAGTTTAACCGCCCTCGCCCGCTGCCTGTTGGTCGCGATGGTACTCGGCGTCAGCGGCTGCGGTCTCAAGGGGGATCTCTACCTGCCGGAAGCCGAACCGCCCGCAGCCGAGACACCCGACGAGGACCGCGAGGGCGAAGACAGCGGCTCATGAGCACACCGCACGCCCTGCCCTTCAGCAAGCTCGAAGCCCTGGGCAACGACTTCATGCTGGTCGACGCCCGCAGCCGCCCGTTTGATCCGGACGCGGCCACTATCCGGACCTGGGCCGACCGTCACCACGGTGTGGGCTTCGATCAGTTGCTGATCCTGCGCCCGGCAGACGACCCGGACCCGATCTGCCGGATCGAAATCCGCAACGGCGACGGCGGCGAGGCCGAACAATGCGGCAATGGCATGCGCGCCGTGGCGCTGTGGCTGCACGACCGCGGCGAGGCCCGCCATCACTTCGCGCTGGAAACGCTCGGCGGCCCGATTGAGATCCGCATGGACGGGCCCGATGTCATCAGCGCCTCGCTCGGCCTGCCCGATTTCACCCCTGCTGCGGTCGGCCTGCGACAGGTCGATGCCTTTCCCTGGCAGGTCGACGTCGACGGACATGCCGTCGAGGCTTACGGTGCCTCCCTTGGCAACCCGCATCTGCTGGTGCTGACCGACACGGCGCCTGACGCGGCCGACCTGGTCCGGCTCGGCGAGCGGCTGGGCAGACACCAATTGCTCGAACGCGGCGCCAATGTCGGCCTGGCCCGGGTCGAATCTCCCGATCGCGTCCTGTTGCGGGTTTTCGAACGCGGCGCCGGGCCCACACTCGCTTGCGGCAGCGGCGCAGCAGCGGCAGCTGCCATGCTGATCGAGCTTGGCCGCGTCGATTCACCGGTCGAGATCGTGCAGCCGGGCGGAAGCCTTGTAGTAAACTGGCCGGGAAATGGGCAGGCGATCAGTGCCACCGGTCCCGCCCGTCATGTGTTTGAAGGAGTCATCCCATGGCCGACCCGAAATCGCTCAACGACGAAGTGATCCTGGACTGGCTGTCGTCCCGTCCCGACTTTTTCGAACGACATCCCGAGGCCCTGGATGCCCTGGATCTGCCGCATCAGGCTGGCGTCAGTTCGCTCATCGAAGTACAGGTCGAGCGCCTGCGTCGCGAAAATCACCAGCTGAAAGCGCAACTCGAAACCCTGGCCGGCATTGCCGGTGAGAACGAGCGGCTGATGCAACGTCTGCATCAGCTCACGCTGGAAGTGATGACGGCCGATTCGACGCGTGAGTTCACCGAGCGCCTGATGACACGCCTGGCCGGCGATTTCGATGCCGTGAGCGTGCGCCTGCACCTGCTCGCCCCGCACCCGGCGCTGGAACAGGTCGAGGCTGTGACCACGCACGATGGCCAAGTGCCGGACTGGTTCGGGGCATTACTGGAGAGCGGCAAGATCGAGTTCGGACGTTTCACCCGCGCCAAGCTCGAAGTGCTCTTCCCCAACCGCCACGAGGCCATCGGTTCGGCGGCGCTGGTGCCGATCCGGGAGGTCGGCCTGCTGACCATCGGTGCTGACTCGGTCGAACGATTTCATCCGGGCATGGGAACCCTGTTCCTGGAATTGTTGGGCACCACCATCCGTCACCGCCTCGAACAGGACCGTTCCGACCAGCGCAAGCGGGCCTGATGTGCGATTGCAGGCGGCCATCACCGCCTTTCTGCGGCACGGCGCCGACGAGGCCGGGCTTAGCCCGGCCACCATCGAGGCCTATCGGCGCGATCTGACCGCCCTTGAGGCCTGGTGTCGCGAGCGCGATCTTGGCGAGGTCGAAGCCATCACCCAGGCCGATATCCGCGGCTTCGCCGCCAGTGAGCACCGCCGCGGCCTGAGCCCGCGCAGCATCCAGCGCCGCCTGTCGGGCCTGCGCCGCTTTTTCCGTCATCTCCGCCGCGAAGGCGTCGTCAGCGACGATCCCGTCCAGGGGGTACGGGCGCCACGGGTCCGGCGCAAGCTGCCGGAAGTGCTCGATATCGACCAGGTGCTGGCCCTGCTCGACATCCCCGAAGAAAACGAACTGGCCACGCGCGATCGCGCCATGCTCGAATTGTTCTACGCCTCGGGCCTGCGCGTCAGTGAACTCGCCGGCCTGACCTGGGACCGGCTCGATCTCGGCGAGGGCCTGGTTCGCGTGCTTGGCAAGGGCCGACGCGAACGACTCGTGCCGGTCGGCCGGCATGCCGTGCGCGCGCTTAAACAGTGGCAGCGTGTGCACGCGAGCGTCGCCGGGCTTCAGCAGCCGCGCATATTCACCAGCCTCAAGGGGCGCTCACTGGGCGTGCGGGCCATCCAGAAGCGTGTGGCCTACTGGTCGCAGCGCCAGGGCCTGGACCAGCGCGTGCACCCCCACCAGCTGCGTCACTCCTTCGCCTCGCACATCCTCGAGTCCTCCGGCGATCTACGGGCCGTCCAGGAACTGCTCGGCCACGCCAATCTTTCGACCACCCAGATTTACACCCACCTGGATTTTCAGCATTTGGCGAAGGTGTATGACGAGACGCATCCGCGAGCCAAAAAGAAGAGCTCGTAAATCTCAAATATCAAGCACCAATTTTCAAACAAGAACCAAATTCCAATGATCAATGGACATAATGGTGCTTAACCCGTCGACTAAGCCCATTTCGGACATTGAAAATTCTGTCATTGAGCTTTGTTTGAAAATTGGTGCTTGGAATTTGGTACTTCCCGCTTCCCGTCTCCACCTTGCCCCATACCACTCGCATCCCCATGTTTCCCCCTCACCCATCGGCAGCGAGTCGGTCCATGGAGCAGTATCACGGCACCACCATCGTTTCAGTTCGCCGCAACAAGCAGGTGGTCATCGCCGGTGACGGTCAGGTCTCACTCGGCAATACCATCATGAAGTCCAACGCGCGCAAAGTGCGGCGCCTGTACAAGGGTCAGGTCGTGGCCGGATTTGCCGGCGCCACCGCCGACGCCTTCACCCTGTTCGAACGCTTCGAGTCGAAGCTCGAAATGCATTCGGGCCATCTCACGCGTGCCGCCGTGGAATTGGCCAAGGACTGGCGAACCGACCGCATGCTCCGGCGCCTGGAGGCTCTGCTGGCGGTCGCCGACCGCGAGGCCTCGCTGATCATTTCGGGCAACGGCGACGTGATCGAGCCCGAAGAAGGCCTGATCGCCATCGGCTCGGGCGGCCCGTTCGCACAGGCAGGAGCCCGTGCCCTGCTACGCCACACCGAAATGGATGCCGAAGCCATCTGCCGCGAAGCATTGACCATCGCCGGCGAGATCTGCATCTACACCAACCATAATTTCACTATCGAAACGCTCGAATCGGAATAAGCCATGTCGCAAATGACGCCCCGTGAAATCGTCCAGGAACTGGACCGGCACATCATCGGCCAGAAGGCAGCCAAGCGGGCAGTGGCCATTGCCCTGAGAAACCGCTGGCGCCGCATGCAGGTCGACGAAAAGCTGCGGCCGGAGATTACGCCCAAGAACATTCTCATGATCGGCCCGACCGGCGTGGGCAAGACCGAGATCGCTCGCCGACTGGCCACCCTGGCCAAGGCCCCCTTCGTCAAGGTCGAGGCGACCAAGTTCACCGAAGTCGGGTACGTCGGCAAGGATGTCGAATCAATCATCCGCGACCTGGTCGAGGTGGCGGTCAAGATGGCGCGCGAAGAGGCCATGACGAAGGTGCGCTCACGTGCCGAAGACGCTGCGGTCGAGCGGGTGCTCGACATCATGCTGCCGCAGAAGACCACCAGCGGTTTTGCCAACGCGCCCGAAGAGCCGGCCGAGACCTCGTCGGAAACGCGACGCAAGATGATGAAGAAACTGCTCGACGGCGACTTCAACGAACGCGAGATCGAAATTGATCTCGACCAGAACCTGGGTGTGGAAATCATGGCGCCGCCGGGCATGGAAGAGATGACCAGCCAGCTCCAGCAGATGTTCTCGAGCATGTCCGGCAACCGCAAACAGCGGCGCCGCATGAAGGTCAAGGATGCCATTCCCGTGCTCGTGGAGGAAGAAGCCGCGCGCATGATCAACGATGAGGAAGTCAAGCAGCAGGCAACGACGATGGCCGAGCAGAACGGCATCGTCTTCATCGACGAGATCGACAAGGTTGCGCGCCGCGCCGGTGGCGCGGGTTCCGGAGAAGTCTCACGCGAAGGCGTCCAGCGCGACCTGCTGCCGCTGGTCGAGGGCTCGACGGTCAACACCCGTTACGGGCCGGTCAATACCGACCACATGCTGTTTATCGCCTCGGGCGCTTTTCATGTCGCCAGGCCCTCCGACCTGGTACCGGAACTGCAGGGGCGCCTGCCGATCCGGGTCGAACTGCGCGCCTTGTCCGCCGACGACTTCGAGCGCATCCTGACCGAGCCCGACGCCAGCCTGACCGAGCAGTACACGGCACTGCTGGCAACCGAGGGGGTGGACCTGGAGTTCACCGAGGACGCCGTCACCCGGCTGGCCGAGATCAGCTTCGCGGTCAACGAATCGACCGAAAACATCGGCGCCCGCCGCCTGCATACGGTCATGGAGCGGCTGCTCGAGGAAATCTCCTACGTCGCGGCCGATCGCTCCGGCGAGAAGGTGGTCATCGATGCCGAATATGTCGACCGCTATCTTGAGGATCTGGCAGGAAACGAGGACCTGAGCCGTTATATCCTCTGAGCCGCGGTTGGTGAGAGTTTAGAAGAAACCGCAGATTGCGCAGATTTACGCAGATTTTCAATATTCCAATCACTAATCTGCGTTCATCTGCGTCATCTGCGGTTCCAAAAACCTCCTGCCCACGCCGAGCACAAGCTTTCTGGAACTGGCAGCCTAAACTTGTGCGCCTCTTCGCGGTCGGATCACACACGCGTCGGGACAATACGAACAACATGACGGAGACTTCCACCACAGCCATCGCCTTGCGCAGCGTTTCCGTGCGCCTGGGCGGGCGCCCCATCCTCGAGGATCTCGATCTCGAGATCCCCGCCGGGCGCGTGACGGCCATCATGGGCCCCAGCGGTTCGGGCAAAACGACGGTGTTGCGCCTGGTCACCGGGCAGCTCAAACCCGACAGCGGCGAGGTCTGGATCGGCGATACCCGCGTCGATCAACTGGGCGCAAAAGCGCTGGGACGGCTGCGACGCAATATCGGCGTTCTGCTGCAAAACGGCGCCCTGTTCACCGACCTGACCAGCTTCGACAACGTCGCGTTGCCACTGCGTGAGCACACCGAATTGCCTGAATCCCTGATCCGGCGGCTGGTGCTCATGAAGCTGGAAATGGTCGGCCTGCGCGGCGCGGCCGAACTCTACCCGGCCGAGCTTTCCGGCGGCATGAAGCGACGCGTGGCCACCGCCCGCGCGATGGCGCTCGACCCGCGCATCATGTTCTACGACGAGCCCTTCGCCGGCCTCGATCCGATTTCGCTCGGCGTGTCGCTACGCCTGATTCGCGACATCAATGGCGCCCTGGGCACAACCAGCGTGGTCATCACTCACGACGTGCGTGAAGTCGCCCATCTCGCCGAGTACGCCTGCATCATCGCCGACCGCCGGCTGATCGCCGCCGGCACGCCCGAAGAACTGTCATCCAGTGACGATCCGCTGCTGCGCCAGTTCATGCAGGGCGAGCCCGACGGACCGGTGCCGTTTCACTACCCGGCCCGCGCCATCGATGAAGAATTGCTGGCCAGCGGAGGCAAACGATGAATTCCGAACAGAACGGCACGGTCCTGACGGCGCCGCTGCGCGAGTTCGGGCGAGCCGGCCTGTTCCTGCTCACCGCCTTCTCGCGTATGCGCTTTGGCCGCCGGCAGCTGGCCGAGGCGTTGCGCCAGGTCTACTTCGCGGGCGTGCGCTCGCTGGTGATCATCGTCATCAGCGGCTTTTTCGTCGGCCTGGTGCTGACCCTGCAGACCTATGACACGCTGACCCGCTTTGGCGCCGCCGACGCCGTCTCGACCGTACTGGCCCTGTCGCTGTTTCGCGAGCTGGGCCCGGTACTGGCCGCGCTGCTGTTCGCTGGACGGGCCGGCACCTCGATCACCGCCGAGATCGGCCTGATGAAGGCCACCGAGCAGCTCGACGCACTCGACCTGATGGCCATCGACCCGATGGAGCGCATCATCCAGCCGCGCCTGCTGGCCGGCGCGATCGCCCTGCCCTGCCTGGTGCTGATCTTCAATCTCACCGCCCTCGTCGGCGGCATTTTCTTCGCCGTCTTCCTGATGGGCAGCGACCCGATCACGTTCTGGGCCAACATGCAGTCGTCCGTCGAACTGCTGCGCGACTTCGGCGGCGGCATGCTCAAGGCGGTCTGCTTCGGCTTCGTCGCCGCCTGGCTGGCCGTATGGTTTGGCTGGTCGGCCCGACCCACCAGCGAAGGCGTGGCGCTGGCTACCACGCAGACGGTCATCGCCACCGCCATTGCGGTGCTGGTCCTCGACTTCATTCTTTCCGCATTCATGCTCTGAGAGTCGACATGAAATCATCCCACCAAATCGAACTGACCGCCGGCGTCTTCCTCCTGCTGGCCGTGGCCGCATTGATCTTCCTGGCGCTGCACGCCACGGATCGCGGTGTGGTCTCGGGCGAGAGTTACGAGCTGCAGGCCGGCTTCTCCAACGTCGGCGGCCTGAAACCGCGCGCCACCGTCAGCATGGGCGGCGTGGCCATCGGCATGGTCGAGGCAATCGACCTCGACCCCGAAACCTTCGAGGCGAAGGTGACGATGCGTATCAGCAGTGAGTACGACAACCTGCCCGAAGATACCTCGGCTTCAATCCTCACCAGCGGCATCCTGGGAGACCAGTACATCGGTCTGGAACCGGGCGGTTCACCCGAAGTGCTGGCCGACGGCGACCGGATCCTGATCACCAGCTCGGCCATGGTGCTCGAGCAGCTTATCGGCCGCTACATGTTCAACAGCGACAGCGAAGGAGAAGAATGATGCGTACTCTACTGCTCGTCCTGACGATGCTCATCGCCAGCCCGCTGCTGGCCGAAACTGACCCGGTGAAAGTCATCGAATCGACCAACGCCGAGCTGGCGGCTCTTATCAATGAGAACCGCGAGCGCTACCGCGAGGACGCGCCATCACTCAGGCAGGACATCAAGAACGTGCTGATGCCCACCATTGACACGGTCTATTCGGCCCGTCTCGTACTCGGACGCCACGGCCGCGGTCGCGAACGCTCGGAAATCGAGGCCTTTGCCGAGGCGCTCGCCAACCAGCTGCTCGATCGCTACGCCACCGCACTGCTCGACTACAACCTCCTCGAGCGCGTCGAAATCCTGCCCTTGACCGGTGACAACACCGAGCGGGCCACGCGCGTGCGTACCCGCGTCCAACTCGACAACGGTGATCGGGCGCCGGTGGACTATGTTCTGCGCCAGACTGACGAAGGCTGGAAGGTTTTTGACGTGATCGTCGAAGGCATTTCGTACGTCGCCACCTTCCGCTCGCAGATCGACCAGGAGATTCGCCAGACCAGCTTCGAAAGCCTGCTCGAGCGGCTGGAAGCCGGCCAGTATCAGGTCGAAGTCGATGACTGATCAGCAGCACTCGAGCATCCAGCTGAGCGGACACCTGACCGTCGGCGAGGTCCCGGCAGTCCACGCGCGCTGGCACAATCGCTTCGCCAGCGATAGCCCGCCGGAACAGGTTGATCTGGCCGCACTCGAAGCGGCGGACTCGAGCGCACTCGCCCTGTTGCTGGAATGGCAGGCCCTGGCCCGCAAAAGTGGTCGAAGCGTGCGGTTCGAATCACCCCCACCGGCCCTGGTCACGATTGCCAGACTGACGGGCGTGGGCCCCATGTTGGGCTGGGCCGATACAGACAACGACGAGTCGGAGAAAGAGCGATGAAAGGCAAGCTTTGCATCGTCGTGACAGCCCTGCTCCTGCTGGCCGGCTGCGCCACCACCGCACCGCCGGCGGAAGAACGCCACCCGCGGGATCCCTGGGAACCCTACAACCGCAATATCTTCGTGTTCAACTCGGCGATCGACTACGCCCTGATTCGCCCGCTGGCCAAGGGCTACGGCAAGATCACCCCGGAACCCGCAAGACACGGCATCCGCAACTTTTTCACCAACATCCGTGCGCCCGTCGTGATCGCCAATCTGCTGCTCCAGGGACGGCCGGCGGATGCCGGCACCCAGTTCAAGCGGTTTTTCGTCAACACCACCTTCGGCCTGGGCGGGCTGCTGGATTCAGCCTCTTCGGTCGGACTCGAAGCGTTTGACGAGGATTTCGGCCAGACCATGGCCGTATGGGGCTGGGAAGACAGCCGCTTTGTCATCCTGCCCTTGCTGGGGCCTTCGACCCTGCGCGACGGACTCGGTCGGGTCCCCGACGGTTACGCCGACTTCGTCTGGCGCTGGACCATTGAAGAGACGACCTATGCGCTGATCGGCCTGAATGTCATCCAGGTTCGCCACAGGATGCTGCCCCTGTCCGAGGATATCGAATCAGCCTTCGACCCCTACAGCTACATGCGCGACGGGTGGTTGCAGCGACGGCGCCATGCCATCACCAACGGCGAGGACGGCCTGCCGGACTACGAGTCCTACATCGACGAAGATTGGGAAGAGTAGCTGGGGCGTGCGCCCAAGCGGCCGCCGCACGCGCGGCGGCCCAAAACAAGGTCAGGCCTCGAAGCGCGCCTTGAGCTTCTTCAGCGCCGCGGCTTCGAGCTGGCGGATACGTTCAGCCGAAACCTCATACTTGTCGGCCAGCGCCTGTAGGGTGGTCTTGGGATCCATCAACCAGCGCGACTGGATGATGTCACGCGAACGATCATCGAGGTTTTCGATACCGCCGAACAGCAAGTCGTGATGGTGCTGTTCCCAGTCCTCGGCCTCTGCCACCTTGTCGGGCGAGGCCGACAGGCCTTCAAGATAGGCCGCAGGCGCCATGTAGGTGGACTCATCATCATCGTTGGACAGGTCAAAGCCGACGTCCTGGCCCGACAGACGCGATTCCATTTCCATGACCACCTCGGGCTTGACCCCGAGATCCTCGGCCACGGCATTGACCTCTTTCTGGTTGAGCCAGCCCAGACGCTTCTTCTGTCTGCGCAGGTTGAAGAACAGCTTGCGCTGGGCCTTGGTGGTGGCCACCTTGACGATGCGCCAGTTGCGCAGGATGAATTCGTGAATCTCGGCCCGGATCCAGTGCACGGCAAAGGAAACGAGACGTACGCCCTGATCCGGATCAAAGCGCTTGACCGCCTTCATCAGGCCGATATTGCCTTCCTGGATCAGATCGCTGATCTGCAGGCCATAGCCCGAATAGCCGCGCGCCACGTGAACCACGAAGCGCAGGTGCGACATGACCAGCATGCGCGCCGCGTCGAGATCTTCCTCGTCACGGTAGCGACGGGCCAGGCTCTGCTCCTCTTCCAGCGTCAGCACGGGAATGCGGTTGACCTCCTGGATATAAGCATCCAGCGAGCCCGTTCCGGCTGGTGCCAACAGGTGGCTTGGTACGAGATCCTTGCCCATGAATTCCTCCTTGAACTCTACGCTGGATTATACCAAAACGAGCGATCGAATTCGAATCAGGAACGATTTGGTACTTTTTTATGTCTCGGCTATTCTGACCCGGGCTGGTGACCCGAAGTTCCCGATATTGGGGCGGGCCGCAAGGGCATCAAGCGAAGATCGCAACCGGGGATTGCCGCGCATAAAAAAGGCGGCGCCAAAAGCGCCGCCTCAACCCCCAGCAGCCCCGGGCGGGACCCCTGGGTGCGCCCGTACCAGCAAACGGGCGGACCTGCCAAGTTCTCGAGGTTTAGTGTGGCAAAGTCGACAGCGATCCGTAAGCGGCAGAATGTCCCGACATTCGGTAGGAAAATTGCCATGCCATGTAGGAAATTTCCTAAAAGTCGTGCTATTGCGAGCGCAGCCGGCGATCCTTCCAGGCGTCCCGCAACTGCGCCCGCCAATAGATCAGCTGCCCGACCAGTCGACCGGTCACCCCTCCGGCCCAGCGCGGCGGCCAATCGCTGAACTCATCCAGGCGCTCGGGCTTGCCAGTCAAGGCCTCGGCCAGGATCGCGCCGGCCAGGGTGGTCGGAGCCATGCCGTGCCCGCCAAAGGCCAGGGCATGCCAGAGCCCCTCGGCCGTTCGGCCCAGCAACGGCATTTCGTGCCTGGCATAACTCATCCAGCCGCCCCAGGCATGATCGAAACGAACGCCTGAGAGTCCGGGAAACACCCGCTCGAGGTCGCGCCGCATCAGCCGGCGAATGGCCCCCGGCGAGCGGGCCGCCATCGAGATGCGACCGCCCCACAGCAGTCGTGAGTCCGGCAGTGGACGGTAGTAGTCAAAGGCAAAGCGCGTGTCGTAAACGGCGACTCCGCCCGGCAGGAATGCGTCGAGCCGCTCTCCCAGCGGTTCGGTCACGGCCACATAGGTCGCCACCGGCTGCAGGGCACGCTGCACCGTGGGTACCAGGCGGCGGTCGTATCCGCCAGTAGCCAACACCACCTCGTCGGCCACGATCCGGCCTTGCGGGCATTCGATGCACCAGCCCGCGCCCTGGCGGCGGATCGCCCTGACCGGCGATTGTCCAAAGACCTGACCGCCACCCGCCAGGATCGCGTCGGCCAGCCCACGGATGTAGCGCAGCGGTTGGAAGTGGAAGCTGCCCGGCTCGAGCAGGCCGCCACCGTAACGCGCCGATCGCACGTAATCGGCCATCGCGGCTCGTTCGACCGGCTCGAGATCAAAACCGAGATCCCGCTTCATGCGTCCGGCCCAGGCGGACAGGACCTCCGGCTCGTCAAACCAGTCGGCCAGCAGGACACCGGCGTCGCTGACCTGGCATTCGATGGCGTAGCGATCGATTCGCCCCCTGACACGAGCCACGGCATCGCGGGTCCAGCCGTGCATCCGGGCGGCGCGCTCCCGGCCGATCTGGGCCAGCAGGGCGTCGCCGGCCAGTGAATAGCCGGCGAACACGAAGCCGCCGTTGCGCCCCGAAGCGCCGCCGCCGGGCTCGAGCGCGTCGACCACGACCACTCCCCGGCACCCTTTCTCGATCAGTTCGAGCGCCGTCGAAATGCCGGCCAGACCGGCGCCGACAACGGCCACTTCTGCACGCACCGTACCGGCAAGGACGGGCCAGGCGCGCGCGCCGGCTTCGACCTCGTACCAGCTCTGACCGGGCCAGCGATTGGCGGGTGTCTTCATGGAAAAAACGCCTTCGGGTGATAAGATAAACGGATCAAGTTTTCAGGAGGTACTCATGGGCAAGTCAACCAAGTACGAAGCCAAGGTGCCGGACGAAAACGGCATCATCCCGTACACGGATGAAGAGCATAGCGTGTGGCGCGACCTGTATGCGCGCCAGATCGAGGTCATCCAGGGCCGGGTCTGCCAGGAATTCCTCGACGGACTGGAAATACTCGATCTGCCAACCGAGCGTATCCCACAGCCCGGCGAGGTTTCGAAGGTGCTGCGCGAACGCACCGGCTGGGAAGTCGCCCCGGTACCCGCGCTGATCAATTTCGACCGCTTCTTCAAGCTGCTCTCGGAAAGGAAGTTTCCGGCCGCCTCGTTCATCCGCTCGCGCGAGGAAATGGACTACCTGCAGGAGCCGGATATCTTCCACGAAATCTTCGGCCACACCACCATGCTCACCCACCAGGCCTTTGCCGACTTCACCGAAGCCTACGGCAAGGCCGGTGTCATGGCCTCGAAGAAGGAGCGCGTGTTCCTGGCGCGGCTGTACTGGTTTACGGTCGAGTTCGGCCTGATCGATACGGCCAAGGGCATGCGCATTTACGGCGGCGGCATCGCGTCTTCGCCGGGTGAGACGGTTTACTCGCTCGAAAGCGACAAGCCAATGCGGCGACCCTTCGATCCGATTGATGCGCTGCGTACGCCCTATCGAATCGATATCTTCCAGACCGTTTACTACGTGCTCGACCAGATGGATGACCTGTTCGACCTGGCCGGCGAGGACCTGCTGGCTCTGATCCGCAAGGCGCGCGCGCTGGGCCAGTTCGAACCCACCTACCCACCCAAGACCAAGGAAGCAGCCTGACCATGACCGACACCCTGACCGAGAAAAAATGCGTTCCCTGCGAAGGTGGCACGGACCCGCTCGATCGCGACCGCGTCGAGCAACTGCTATCGCAGATTCCGGGATGGCAGGTCGATGACGACGGCAAGAAGATTTTCCGCCGCTTCGAGTTCAAGGGCTTTTACAAGACCATGGCCTTTATCAACGCCATGGCCTGGATCGCCAACCAGGAAGGCCATCACCCGGATTTCGAGGCCGGCTACAACTTCTGCCTGATTCATTTCACCACCCATGCCATCGAAGGCTTGAGCGAAAACGATTTCATTTGCGCGGCCAAGGTCAACGCCCTGCTGGATGAATGAGCCGCTCGTCACCGACCGGGCACCGGCGTCGCTGGCCGAGCCGCTGGCGGCCGCCCGCGCCCGCGTCGCCGAGATCATCGTCGACAAGGGCGAGGTCATCGATCTGGCCTTCTCGGCCCTGCTCGCGGGCGGTCACCTGCTGATCGAGGATCTGCCCGGCGTTGGCAAGACCACCCTGGCACAAGCGCTTTCGATGGCTGTCGGCGGCAGCTGGCAACGCATCCAGTTCACCAGCGACATGCTGCCGGCCGACATCCTCGGCGTTTCGGTCTTTCGACGCCAGGATGAACAGTTCCAGTTCCGGCCCGGCCCGATCTTCGCGCATGTCGTCCTGGCCGACGAAATCAACCGGGCCACGCCGAGGACCCAGTCCGCCCTGCTCGAGGCCATGTCAGAGGGACAGGTCACGGTCGACGGTCACACGCATATCCTGCCGCGACCGTTTTACGTTATCGCCACCCAGAATCCGCTCGATTTGTCCGGCACCTACCCGTTGCCCGATTCCCAGCTCGACCGCTTCCTGCTGCGCACCCGCATCGGCTATCCATCGGAACGCGAAGAGCGGCGATTGCTGACCGAACCCGACCGCCGCCGCATGCTCGAGCAGTTCGAACCGGTGCTCAATCCCGAGCAGGTCATGCAACTGATCGAGCTGGCCGCCACCCTGCACGTTTCCGAGCCCGTGCTCGACTATATCCAGGCCCTGGTCGCCGCCACCCGCAGCCATCCGGAAATCAAGGCCGGACTGTCGCCCCGCGCCGCCCTGGCCCTGGTCCATGTAGCCCGTGCCCACGCGCTGGTCATGCAGCAGGACTTCTGCCTGCCCGACAACGTGCAGGCGATCTTTCCGGCCCTGGCCGGCCACCGGCTGCAACCAATAGCGGAGGCTTCAGCCAGTGGCGACGACGTGGCACGCGCCATCCTGGAGTCGACCCCGGTGCCGTGATGGCGCACGTCAAGGCCGACCCTGGCCGCGGCAGGGGCGCCCTGGTGGCCCTGCTCGATCGCTGGCTGAAACGGCGTACCCGCCTAGACCTGCCCATCACGCTGGGCTACCGGCAGATCTTCATCCTGCCCACGCGCTTTGGCTGGATGCTGGGCCTGCTGATGGGTGCAATGCTCGTTGGCAGCCTCAACTTCAACAACAACCTCGGCTTGCTGACCACCTTCATCGTTGCCGCCGTAGCCGTCAACAGCATGCTGCTGGCCTATCGCAACCTGCACGGTCTGAGTATTCGTCGCGGTAACGCGGCACCGGTGCACGCCGGTCGGCCGCTTTGCTACCGCCTGAGTCTCACCCAGAAAGACAATCGTCCGCGTCCCGACCTGGTGGTTCGAGCCGGACCGCGCCTGGCCCGGCTCGATCTGCCGGCCGCAAGTGCCGGCGAAGCCCGTCTGAACCTGCCCACCCACCACCGCGGCTGGCAAGCGGTCGGCCGCCTGCGCGTTGAAACCACCCATCCCCTGGGGCTGTTCCGGGCCTGGTCCTGGATCGAACCGTCGGCACCCTGCCTGGTCTGGCCACAACCCGCCGAACAGGTGCCGCCCCTGCCCGAACACGGCACCCCCCGACAGGGCAGCCAGGCACGGCAACGCGACGAAGGCGAAGAGTTTCACAGCTTGCGGCAATGGCGCGAGGGCGACCCGCTGCACCGCATCGCCTGGAAGGCCACCCAGCGCCATCAGACCCTGCTCTCGCGCGAGTTCCGGGAGGAGCGGTCGCGCGAAATCTTCCTCGATCTCCAGCGCACACCCGGCCGCGATCTTGAGGAACGAATCCGCATTGTCACGGCATGGATCCTGCGCGCACACGCCGAGGGCCGCAGCTGGTCGCTGAAGCTCGGTACAAAAACGCTGGGACCGGCTGGCGATCCGCCCCATCTGCGCGAATGCCTGCGGGCACTGGCCGAGTGGTGACGACGATGGGTGATCGCTTGCCGTTGACGGCTGTTGCCTGGACCCTGGGCGCATTCCTGGTGGCAGCCATCCCCCACTTGCTGGCCATGCCACAGGTGCTTGCCGGGGTCGTCGTCGCGGCCTGTATCTGGCGTCTGCTGGCGTCACGATACGACTGGCGCGCGCCGCCTGGATGGCTCCGCGTCACGCTGACGCTGGTGGTGATTGCACTGCTGCTTGTCAGCTATGGTGGCGAGTGGGGCCGCCGCTCGGCTACCGGATTGCTGTGCCTGATGCTGGCGGCCAAGATGATGGAACTCTGGCGAATTCGCGACCTGCGCCTGGTCGCTTCGGTGTCTTTCTTCCTGGTCGCAACCCAGTTCCTGTTCAACGAGCGACTTGTCTATCTCGGCTACCTGCTCGCCGGTGCGCTGGTGGCGATCTGCGCGCTCTACAGCATCCAGGCCGTGGAGAGCGGTCATCGCCGGGCGCCGGGTGGCAGCCGCAGCATTTTGCGCAACGGTGCCGTGATGCTGCTGGCCGCCGTGCCGGTGGCCCTGGTGCTGTTCGTGACCTTCCCGCGGCTGGCGCAACCGCTCTGGGGCCTGCCCGATGAGGTAATGGACGGGCGCACCGGACTATCCGACAGCATGTCACCAGGCGCGATCGCCAACCTGTTCGCGGACGATTCCCCGGCCTTCCGGGCCGAATTCGGCGACCGCCCGCCACCGCGCGAGCAACTCTACTGGCGCGGGCCGGTGCTCTGGCGCTTCGACGGCGACACCTGGGAGCAGGCATTTCTGCCCACTCGGGTTCCCGCCCGTCCCGTACCACCAAGCCGCGACGACTACCGCTACAGCGTTCAGCTCGAACCCCACGAGCGCCACTGGCTGTTCGCCCTGGACTACCCGGTCAGCGCGCCCGAGAACGCCCGCATCTCGCTCGATTTCCAGATTACTAGCCGTCATCCGGTAACCACCCTCAAGCGTTACGAGGTCCGCAGTAATCCGGAATTCACCGACATGCCGGAGTTGTCTGACCCCCTTCGCCGGCTGGCCCTCGATCTGCCCGGGGACCGCAATCCACGCACCCGGGCCATGGCGCGCGAACTCCGCGCCCGCTTCGACGACGACCGGGAGCTGGTTGCGTACGTCCTCCGCTGGCTGAGCGAGGAACCCTTCTTCTACAGTCTCGAAACCTCGCCGCTGGCGCGCCATGGCGCCGACGAGTTCCTGTTCGATCTGCGCACCGGCTATTGCGAGTACTACGCCTCCGCCTTTGCCGTGATGATGCGCTTTGCCGACATTCCGGCACGCATCGTCACCGGCTACCTGGGCGGCTACTGGCAGGAGAACGGTGGCTACATGCTGGTGCGCAATTCCGATGCCCACGCCTGGGTAGAAGTGTGGCTGGACGGTAGCGGCTGGACCCGGGTCGACCCGACCGCCGCGGTCTCTCCAGAACGCGTTGAAAGCGGCTCGCAAAGCGTCAGCGGAGCGCGCGACGGGCTGTTCGAGTCTGAGTGGCTACGCGACCTGCGCAACCGCTACGACCGACTGCAGTACCTGTGGAACAACTGGGTCCTGGGCTTCGATTCCGACCGTCAGCGGCGCCTGATGCAGTGGTTCGGCCTGCCGGAGGTCTCGCGCACCGGCATGGCCCTGATCATGATCGCGGCTCTCGCGCTGGTCGTATCCGCACTGGCCTGGGCCTGGCTGGGTTATCGCCCGCGCGCAGCCGATCCGGTTCAGCGCGCCTGGCAACGCCTGTTGGTCCGAATGGCGCGCCGGGGGCTCGGCAAGCGCGCACAGGAATCACCCCGGGACTGGGTAGAACGTCTGGCACCCCGCATCGACCATGCCGGCGAGTTGCAGGCACTGGTCGACGACTACTGCAGGATTCACTATGGTCCGGGCACGAATCGATCACAGCAACAGCAATTTATCGAACGCAGCCGCCGGTTTCGACCACGGCGCACTGAACCCCGCGGGGCCACGGTCGTCTAATGCGTTGGACGCATTGCCAGGGAACCCTTTCAGAATGAACACTCATTTCCCCTCGAAACGATTCGGACTCCTGATCGCCGCCACTCTCCTGCTCGCCGGCGGCTGTGCCACCGTGCCGGAACCGCTGGAAGGTTCCTTCGCTCAAATCACCCCGGAACAGGCGGCCGATCAACACGTGGGCGACCAGGTACGCTGGGGCGGTCGCATTGTCGATACCCGCCCGGGCAGCGAATCCACCTGCATCGAAATCCTCGACCAGCCGCTCGATCGTTACGCCCGGCCCATGGCCAGCGATCAGGCCGAGGGGCGCTTCCTGGCCTGCCGCCAGGGCTTCGAGGATCCCGCCATCTTCGAGAGCGGTCGCGATATCACCGTCATTGGCAGGCTGACCGGCTTCGTCGAGGGCCGGATCGGTGAGTTCACTTATGTCTACCCGCGGGTTGCAGCCGACACGCTCTTCCTCTGGGCCGATCGGCCCCACGACTTGCTCTATCGCGATCCGCGCTGGTATCACGACCCATGGGGTCCTTATCTGCACTATCCCTGGTACTACGGCCCCCGGCTGCGCTTCTCGAGCCACATCGTGATCCACCGATAGACAACGCAGCGCACTGTTTTTTGATACAGTCAGGCGATGCAGTTGACGGCCCGGCAACAGGAGATTCTCGACTTCATTCGTGCGCGAATGCGCGATGAAGGCCTGCCGCCGACGCGCGCTGAAATCGTCGAGCACTTCGGTTTTGCCTCGCCCAACGCGGCCCAATGCCACTTGCGCGCGCTGGCCGCACATGGCGCGATCGAACTGCGCGCCGGCACCGCCCGCGGCATCGTGCTGCCTGAAGGCCCTGAAAACCTGTCGGGCGACGATTCGCGCAGCCTGAGCGTGCCCCTGATCGGCCGTGTGGCCGCCGGCACGCCGTTGCTGGCGATAGTCAACCAGGAAGACGAAGTCCGCCTCGATGCTGCCCTTTTCAGGCCGCGTCCCGATTACGCGTTGCGCGTCAGTGGCGACAGCATGACCGGCGCCGGAATCGAGCACGGCGATCTACTGCTCGTGCACAGTACCCCCGACGCCCGCCCGGGACAGATCGTGGTGGCCCGCATCGACGATGAAGTCACCGTCAAACGCTATCGGCGGCGCGGCGGGAACATCGTTCTCGCAAGTGAGAATCCGGGCTACCCCGACATCCAGGTCTCCAGCACGCGAGCATTCGCCATCGAGGGTCTGGCCGTCGGCAGCTTGCGCAGCTTCTAAGCCTGCGCACCGCATTCGGCGCTCGCGTAGAATGCCTATCCGATAGTCCAAACACCGCAGCAAAGTGAGGCTCTTACAAATGATCCGGATCATTCTGGCGGCAATCGCGGCCGCATTCCTTGTTTCACCGGCAAGCGCCAAACCCATTCCGGCCGAAGCACTGGCCAAGGTTCCCAACATCCAGTCGGTCTCGATGAGTGTCGACGGCGAGCAACTCGTCGCCATCGTCGCACTGCCGGGCTCCGACAACCGGGAAACGGCCCTGGCCACCTGGGATCTCGACAATATGGATGAAGGCCCGCAGATCACGCCCAGCGGCGACCGCATGAAATTCATCGCCGCCAGTGCTCTCAAGTCCGATCGCCTGCTGGTCATCGGCCGCCAGGAGTGGACCGGGCGACTGGGAGGCTGCGGCGAGGGCAATTTCTCGGGCGCCACCCGCACCTTCGTCAGCAAGGCCTATCTCACCGACGTCGAGCACAGTGAATTCGAGGAAGCCTTCGCCAGCAACGTCCGCAGGCTCGGCGTGAGCCAGGCGACCCAGCGCTGTCTCGAAATCGGCGGCGAAGCCTCTCTGGTGAGCACCCTGCCGCTGGACCCGCACAAGGTCATCATTCGGCAGATCAACGGACTTGCCCTGCAGGGCAACTTCTACCGCTACGACCTGCGCACTGGCGATACCGAGCTGCTGGTCCGCTCGAACGCAGGCAGTACCCCCGGCCTTTTTCATCCCCGGACCGGTGAAGTGCTCACCCGCACGGAGATCGAGGGCGACAGCAAAGGCTACACGCAGCGCATCCTGATCCTCAACCAGGAATCGGGCGAGTTCGAACGACATGACAAGCTCTCGACCGATCTGGCCAATCGACATTCCGTCGATATCGTCGGTATCGACGAGGCCTCCGGCAAGTACTACGTGCTGACCGACCTCTTTTCCGATCAGGTCCAGGCCTGGATGTACGATCCGGCCAAGCGTGAATTCGATCAAGAACCCCTGCTCAGCCATGGTGAATACTCCATCAGCGGCCTGGTATTCGGCAATCAGCCCAGCAATTTCAACCAGGTCATCGGCTTCCGACTGGCCGGCCCCTCGGTCCAGACGCAATATGTCCATCCGGATTTCCGCGCCATCCACCAGGGGCTCAAGCAAGCCTTTCCCGAGCAGAACATCTCCATCAACGGCTACAACGATGACCTGTCGACCGTGCTGTTCACGACATCCAGCCACAAGCACCCGCCCGCCTACCATCTGCTGCACGACCGCCAGCAGGTGCAGTCGCTGGGCAGCCAACGGCCCTGGTTCGACTCCGATGAAGTCGGTGAACAGCGCTGGGTCACCTACGAGGCTCGCGACGGCATGGAAATTCCGGGCATCCTGGACCTGCCCGTCGACTGGGAGGAAGGCGACGATCCCCTGCCGACCGTCATTCATCCACACGGCGGCCCCTGGGCGCGCGACTTTACCGGCTGGGACGGTTCGGGCTGGGTCCCCTTTCTGACCTCGCGCGGATTTGCGGTCCTGCGTCCGCAGTACCGCGGTTCGGCCGGACTCGGACGGGAGCTGTGGCTGGCCGGTGACCGGGAGTGGGGCCAGGCCATGCAGGACGACAAGGACGACGGCGCCCAGTGGCTTGTGGAGCAGGGCATTGCCGATCCGGACCGCCTGGTCATTTTCGGCTATTCCTACGGTGGCTTCGCCGCCGTGGCAGCCACCGTGCGCGAAGACAGCCCCTATCAATGCGCCATTGCAGGAGCCCCGGTTTCCGATCTCGGCCGGCTGGGCACGACCTGGAGTGAAAACAGGCTGCAGCGCATCCTTCAGGGCCAGACTGTTACCGGCATGGACCCCATGCGCAATACGGAGAAGGCCAACATCCCGATCCTGCTCTATGTCGGCGATCGCGATGTGCGCACACCCGCATTTCACGCCGAGAACTTCTACAAGGCGGTCCAGGAGCACGTCCCGGCTCGCTTCAAGCTGATCGATGACATGCCGCACAGCATGCCCTGGTACCCGCGTCATCAGACCGAGACGCTGGAACTGATCGAGAACTTTCTCAACTCTGTCTGCCTGGCCGACTGAGCACACGCTCCCGCGGGCCCGGCACCGCCGGCGCCCGCGCCCTTCCCGGCAACAAAGACCACCCGCTCTGCCACGGCAGAGCGGTTTTTTTGCTCCCATGCCATCTCTTGCCAACCGGATATTTGCGAGATCCCGGCTCAGGGCCGGGATGACCCCGCTTGTCGTACCAAAGGGGACGTATGAAACCTGCCATCCTGGAAAGTGCGTGTTGAACGGGGCACACCAAACCTGTCATCCCGGAAAGCGTGTTCAGAAATGGGGCGCACCAGACGTGTCATCCCGGAAAGCGCGAAGCGCTTATCCGGGATCTCGCACCCTTCTGCTCAAATAGTGGCCTGCTGTGCCTGAAATGCATCCATATCGATACACAGGGCGGTCGGTGGAGTCAATGCCACGACCTCACCGACGAGCCCTGCATCACCGTGGTCCGGGCGATCCACGAAACCACTCACCCGAGCCCCGCAGCGGTGCCTGGTACCGAAGTAAGGTCTTTACCCATCACGCCAGCTGACCACTGACCACCGCTACTGCATGGCAGGGCCTGAGAAAGGCTGGGTGAAACGCTTGGGGCGTGAATCAGAGGCACGGGGCCTCGACGCGACGCTGCGATCCTGAGGGGACCGGACCGAGTCACGGTGTCTTGGCAAGGCGGGAATACGAGACAAAAAAAGGGCGGCGCAGTGCGCCGCCCTGAAGAGTCTGATTGATCTTTCTATCAGAACAGGAAGTTGATGCGAGCGTAAGCGGTGCGTCCACGCAAATCGTACTGGGTGGCCGACAGCGGAATCTCACCGCGACGTGCTGCCACACCACTGGAGATGCGCGGGGGGTTCTGGTCGAACATGTTGCGCACACCGAGCAGGAACGTCCAGCGGGGCTGCTCGTAGAAGACCGAGACACCGTGATACCAGGCACTGTCGGCTTCGATTGTGCGCTGTGCACCTTCGAATCCGAAGTAGGTGAAGGTTTCGTTGACACCCAGCGACTCGTTCGAGGTCTCACGCACGTAGTCGGTGAACCAGGTATAGGTCAGATCACCGCTGCTGAAGGCCACACGGGAGTTACCGACCAGTTTCGGTCGTCCGATCGTACCTACACGCTCGACCGTTTCGAAACCGTCGGCTACACCCGGATCGAACAGCTGCTGCACGTCCTCCAGGACCCAGGTGGCATTGACTTCGGCCACCAGGTCGCCGGTCGCGAACGCGTGGTCAAAGCGCACGGTGGTGTCCACACCCTTGGTGAACTGGCGGTTCACGTTGATGTAGGAGTCACGCACTTCGGTAATGGCAAACGGACGGTCCGGATGGTCACCCGGGTTGCGGTCGAACAGGTTGCAGAAGTTGTTCGGGAAGACCGGAGCGCCGTAGCAGCCGCCGACGATCGAACCGCCACCGAGCTGACTGACCTGATCGTTGACTTCGATCTCGAAGTAATCGACCGCCAGGCTGAAGTCCACGAAAGTCGGCGTCAGGATAAAGCCGAGGGTTTCAGCCGAAGAGGTTTCCGGCTCGAGAACACCGAGGCCGCCACCACTGACAATCGTGGCCGAGATCGGATCACCCGGGAAGTCCGACGGTATACCTACGGCGGCACAGTTCCTGCGGATGTTCTCGTTTGAACTGTCACCCCACTCGATGCAGGGATCGATGGCCAGCTGACCCGCAAAGGCCGTCTGGTCGGCCAGGAACAGCTCGAACAGGGCCGGCGAACGGTAAGACGTACCCTTCGAGCCGCGCAAACGCAGGGACGGGGTCATCTGCCAGTTCAGGCCCGCCTTCCATACCACGTCGGTGCCCGAGGAATCGTAATCGAAGCTCCGGACCGAACCGTTGAAGGTCAGCTCTTCAAAGAAGGGTCGACCGGCAAGGATCGGAACCTCGATTTCGCCGAAGATTTCCTTCACGGTGTCATCGCCCTTGGTTCGACCGGCGGAGCTTTCGCCCCACAGATCGCCGTCCAGCGTAAGCTGACTGGGCTGGTCATCGATACTGAAGGTGCGGTACTCGACACCGAGGGCTGCACCAACAGGGCCAGCCGGAACATCGAACAGATCACCGGTGATGATGCCGTTCAATACGAACTGGTCGTAGATGGTGTTGCCAGTGTGGTTAGCGCCAACGGCATCAATCAGCTGGTCCATGCAATCGCCGCTGAGGAAGCAGGGATCGAAGTAATTGACGTCCGGACCATCCGGGTCGAACTGGATGTCGCCGGAACGCGACGCGACGATGGAGTTGCGCGTGTAGTCGCCATCCGAGTAGGAGTACGAGGTATCAAGCGACCAGGTCCAGTTGTTGCCGAAGTTCAGATCACCCTGCAATCCGGTCGCGAAATAGTAGAAATCGACCTGGACATCCGTGTTGGACGGGTACGGCATGACCGGCAGGGCAATCCCCGACGGCACGGGTGAAAAGAACGTATCGTTGCCCGGATACTGGAACGACGGAATCAGCGCCGTGGTACCGCCGGTCAGCGGGAAGAACTGACGCCAGCCGCGGGCTTCGGTTTCACGCCGCGTGGCCAGCCACTCGGTGTTCCACTCGACTCCACCCAGGAAATCCAGGTCAAAGTTGGAGGAAGCATAGAAGCTGCTGCGCTCCTGTCGGTTGATGGCCGTGGCCGAACCAGTGAACGGGAAGTTCAGCCAGTCTTCGTAGAAGGCATGCGGGCTGTTGGCAAAGGTGCCGTTCTGGCGCGGACGATAGCCCGGCATCAAACCGATGGTCACTCCATCCGGTGACGGAATGTAACGATCACCGAAGACCGCATCGATGGCGGTATTGGCATACAGGTTGGGGCAGTTGGCCAGTTCGGTCCCCTGCAGGGTCGAACGGTCGCGGCGATCGAGCCAACGGCCTTCGCCGTCGGTGATGCGATCACGGCCGCAGCGCAGGAAGTCGCGCTCACCAACCGTCAGGGATTCACGCAGCTGATATTCGCCGGCAAATACAATGCTGCCGGAATCGAAATTCAAGCCATACGCGCCCGAGACATCGTAGGTTTCGCCGCCACCCTCGAGCGGAACGGCCGCGCGAACGCTGAGTTCGGGGCTGTCCACCGAACGGCGGGTAATCACGTTGACGACACCGGCCACGGCATCGGAACCGTAAATCGAGGACGCGCCATCCTTGAGAATTTCCGCGCGCTGAATGATCGACGACGGAATCACGTTCAGGTCAAATGCGCCGACCTGGCCACGGGTACCGGCCGCACCGGGGCGACGGTTATTCAGAACCACAAGCGTACGCTGGGCGCCGAGACCGCGAAGCGACAGGGTGTTCACGCCCGTGCCGCCCTCGACCACAAAGCCGGCAAACTGGTTGTTGAGCTGAGTCGAGCCGGCAGCGACACTGGAGCTCTGCAGGAATTCGGCGGTATCGACCTGACCCATCTGCACCTGCGTGTCGGCCGTAATGACCTGAATCGGCGAGGCGGAGGTGAATTCGTCGCGGCGAATCAGCGAGCCGGTAACGGTCACTCGCTCCAGCTCATCGACTTGCTCTTCCTGTTCTTCCGCAGCGGTTTCCTCGTCGGCATCCTGGTCCTGCGCCCAGACCGGGGCGACAGCCAGACCCGCAGATGCCAGCAAGGCCAGCCAGGTGGCCGTCACCAGCTTCTTACGCTTGAGTAAAGACATCATTTAACCCTCTTGTTACGAAAACGTTACGCGATTATAGCTTCCACCCCTTGGGGGAACAAGCGCAACCGGGAAGACTTAGCATTTTTTTTACTAAGCTGGCGAAACCTTATCAGGACCGTTCGCGCTCGACAAGCGAAAATTCATCCCGATCAGAGAGGAATGGCAGGCGCTGGCGCAGCTCACGCAGCCGCGTCCCATCGAGCGATGTGCGCCCGCAGCTCTCGGCATACCCCAGTTCGAGCAGGCGCGAGCCGTCCGGCCCCCGCACCACGCTGTCACCCTGGTAGTCGAGACCATTGCCGTCACGCCCGCAGCAATTGAGGCCGATGACATAGGCCTGGTTCTCGATCGCCCGGGCCTTGAGCAGGCTGCGCCAATGCTCGGCACGCGGCGCCGGCCAGTTGGCCACAAACAGCTGGACGTCGAAATCGCGGTCATTGCGACACCAGACCGGAAAGCGCAGGTCGTAGCAGATCTGCAAATCGATGCGCCAGCCACGCCATTCGGCCACGACCGGGCCCTTGCCCGCGGTATAACGCTGATCCTCGCCGCCGTAGGTGAAGCGGTGGGACTTGTCGTAAAGGAACGGTTCGGCGTCGGGCGGCATGAATACCAGGCGGTTGAATCGCCTGCCCTCGCCATCGGCAATGACCAGGGAGCCGGCCACTGCCGCTTGGCGCGCCCGGGCCTGCTCACGCATCCAGGCAACGCTCGGGCCGTCCATGGTCTCGGCCTCGAGGCCTTCATCGCCGAGAAATCCGGTGGTGAAGGTCTCGGGCAGGACGTAGAGATCACAGCCCGGCTGGCTGTCCATCATCGCCGCCAGGCGGCGGCGATTGGTTTCCGGGTCCTGCCAGGCCAGGTCGGCCTGGAGCAGGCCGACCTCGAGGCTTTGGGCAACGGGCGTTGCCATGGCCGATCAGGCCTTCCGGATGGCCTCAACCAGGGCGTCGGCGAAGCCCGAGGTCTTGACCTCGGTGGCATCGTCGCGCTGGCGGGCGAAGTCATAAGTGACCGTACCGCCGACAACCACCTTCTCGAAAGCTTCCTCGATCAGGCGGCCGACTTCCGGCCAGCCGATATAGTCGAACATCATCACGCCGGAGAACAGCAGCGAGGACGGGTTGACCTTGTCCTGGCCGGCGTACTTCGGCGCGGTGCCGTGAGTGGCTTCGAACACCGCCACGTGGTCGGCCATGTTGGCGCCCGGTGCGATGCCGATGCCGCCGACCGAAGCGGCGGCCGCATCGGAGAGGTAGTCGCCGTTGAGGTTCATGGTCGCCAGCACATCGAACTCGCCCGGACGCAGCTGCAGCAACTGGAACATGATGTCGGCGATGCGGTCCTTGATGACGATCTTGCCCTCGGGGCGCTTGCCGTCGTGCTTGTCCCACAGCTCGTCCTCGGTGATCGTCACCTCCCCGAACTCTTCGGCAGCCAGCTCGTAGCCCCACTTGCGGAAGGCGCCCTCCGTGAACTTCATGATATTGCCCTTGTGCACCAGGGTCACGGACTCGCGCTCGTTCTCGATCGCGTACTCGATCGCCTTGCGCACCAGGCGCTTGGTGCCGTACTCGGAAATCGGCTTGACGCCCAGGCCGGCGCCCTCGAAGAACTTCGCGCCCATTTCCTCGCGCAGGAACTTGGCCAGCTTTTCGTTCTCGGCCGTGCCCGACTCGAATTCGATACCGGAATAGACGTCCTCGGTATTCTCGCGGAAGATCACCACATCGAAGTCTTCGGGCTTTTTCATCGGCGAGGGCACGCCCTGGTAGTACTTGACCGGTCGCACGCAGGCATAGAGGTCGAGGGTCTGGCGCAGGGACACGTTGAGCGAACGAAAGCCCTCGCCCACCGGGGTCGTCAGCGGACCCTTGATGGCCACCGTCAGGTCCTTGATGGCTTCAAGTGTCTCGTCGGGGAAGTAATCACCGTCGTAGATGCCCGCCGCCTTCTCGCCCAGGTAGAGCTCAGCCCAGTGCACCTTGCGCTTGCCGCCGTAGGCCTTCTCGACCGCGGCATCCCAGACCTTCAGACAGGCCGGCGTGATATCGACACCGATGCCGTCGCCTTCGATGTAGCCCAGCACCGGCTCATCGGCGACGACCAGTTTGCCGTCTTCGACGCGAATCTTCTCGCCCGAATCGGGCATTGAGACGTGCTTGAAACCCATTTTTCGTCCTCTTAACGCGAAAGCGACTAGTTTACCATCGCTGAACGTTCAGACACTGCCGGACATGGGATCGAACGGGGACAGAAGGAGCTTGTGGCCGGCCGCCGGCGTTCTGACTTTATCGGTACTGCTGCACCTGTCGCTGCTGCTCTTGCCGCTACCCGGCCCCGACCTCGATGAAACCCCAACCGAAGCCCCCACCCTGCGCGTAGATCTCACTGCCCGGCCGCCCTCGCCTCCCGCGACAGAACCGGACCCCCCGGCCCCGGAGCCGGACGAGCCCGATCAGGCCGTCGCGGAGGAAATGGCGTCAGCGGACGAGGCGCCGGAAGTACCGGCGACCGATTCGCCACCGCCCGAACACGCCGATACCACGGCCTCACCGAATCCCCGGGCAATCCGGGGACAGTTGCTGGCCGTTGCCCGCAAAATGGGTCGTGAAAGCGAAGCAACCGACGATAGCGGGGACCTTGAATTCGGAAGCGTGCCCGAACTGCCCTCCCAGCCGGGCTGGCTCAATCAGTACACCGGCCGGGTGACGCCATCGCTTGACCGCTGGCAGGGCAATGACGGCAGCCACAATGCGCGTGTCGTCACGGCCAGCGGCCAGGTCGTCTGCGTACGGACCCGCGCGCCCACCAGCGCAGAAATTTTCAACCCGTGGATGTCCGTGGCCGTACCGATGGCAAGTTCCTGCGGAAGGGAAAGGCCCCGGCCGGTGGATCGGTCGGATCCCTGGCGCCGCAACCCCCCGACTCAGGCCGACTGAAGCGCCGAACGGCAGCTTGCCAGCAACTCCTGCTCGGTGGCCAGCACCAGGTTGGCGGCATCGCCAAGCGGGATGTAGCAGTCGGCCCCGGTCAGGCGCCGGACCGGTCGATTATGCATCCCGGCCTCGACCAGCGCGGTGACCACCGCCTCGCCGATGCCGCCATCGGGACGGCCCTCGTCGAACACCACCACCGAGCGACATTGACCGGCGTGCTGCGCGATCGCCTCTATATCGAGCGGCTTGAGCCAGCGCAGGTCGAGTACGCGAACGGCAACGCCGGCCGACTCCTCCAGTTCGCGCGCGCATCGCAGCGCCATGGGCACCCCGTTACCGAAGGTCACGACCAGCAGGTCGGTGGCCGACTCGTTGTACACACGCGCTGCGAAGGGTCGCAGAAACTCGCCGGGCGCCGGGTAGGGAAAGCTCCACTGACCGTCATCCTTCCGGTACAGGTCCTTGGTCATGTACAGCGCAATCGGCTCGAGAAAGGCCGAGACCCGCCCATCGACCCTGGCAAGAGCGGTCAGGGTCCGTAGCATCAGCACGGCGTCGTCGCCGCGCGACGGGCAGCCGATGATCAGGCCGGGGATATCGCGCAGTGCAGCCATCGAGTTGTCGTTGTGGAAATGCCCGCCGAAACCCTTCTGGTAGCCCAGGCTGGCGATGCGCATCACCATCGGATTGCGAAACTGCCCGTTGGAGAAATACTGCAGTGAACAGGCTTCGCCGCGAATCTGGTCGCAGGCATTGTGGAAATAGGCCAGGTACTGGATCTCGGGAATCGGCAGGTAACCCATGGTGCCGTAGCCCTGGGCCAGGCCCAGGATGGTGGTCTCGTCGAGCAGGGTGTTGAACACCCGGCGCGGCCCAAAACGCCAGGCCAGGCCCTTGGTGACGGTATAGACCCCACCCTTGCGCGCCACGTCCTCGCCAAAGACCAGCGCCTCGGGATACTTGATCATCAGGTCGGTCAATGCCCGGTTGATCTGCACCGCCAGGTGCTTGGCCGGCTGGTGTTCGGGCAGCAGGCGCTCGTTGCCGAAAATGCGTTTGCGCGCATCCAGTGAGGGCATGCGACGGGCTTCCTCGGCGACCGCGTCGGGCGTCAGCGGTGCCAGCGGTCGCATCACTTCCTCGCGCGTCGTGATGCGCCCGGCGCCATCGGCCCGGTCGGCCTCGGCCAGGCAGCGTTCGGCCAGCGTCCGGTAGCGCTCGCGAATCTGGACCGGCGTCATCAGCCCGCGGCCGATGACCGCCTCGGCCGAAAGCTTGAGCGGATCCCTGGCTTCGACCGCTTCCAGCTCGTGACTGGGCCGATACTCGATCTCGAAATCGGTGCCGGCATGGCCCATCAGGCGCGTGGTCTTCAGGTGCAGGAAGGTCGGCCGGCGACGACGGCGGCAGGCATCAACCGCCCGGGCGACCGCGTCGTGGGCTTCGACCAGGTCCAGGCCATTGGCGTAGTGGTAATCGATACCGTGGCGAGCACGCATGCTGTCGGCCACCCAATTGGTCGGCGTCGGCACCGATATGCCGATGTCGTTGTCTTCGCAGACCATCAGGATCGGCACCGGCAGGCTCTGGTGGCGCGACCAGGCACAGGCGTTGATGGCCGACTGCGCCGCGGCATGGTTGAGACTGGCGTCGCCGAAACTGCACACCACGATGGCATCGTCAGGCACCGGAAGATCGTGCTGCCCGCCAGAGCCGTTGGCGATCGCCAGCGCGGTGCCGACCGCCTTGGGCAGGTGGCTGGCGATGGTCGAGGTCTGCGGCAACACCCACAGGTCACGCCGGCCCCAGACCTTGTGACGACCGCCGGAAGCCACATCGTCACGCGCCGCGGCAAAACTCAGGCAGGTGTCAAGAATGAAGTCCAGGCCCCTCTTCTTGCGGTAGCGTTCGGCCATGAAGGCGCCGGAACGGTAATGCAGAAAGGCCGGGTCGGTCTCCCGGGTCAGCCGGCCGACCAGGGCATTGCCCTCGTGCCCGGACGAGCCGATGGTATAGAAGACCTTGTTCTCCAACCGCTTGATGCGCGCCATCAAGTCGATCTGGCGCGAAGTCATCTGGCTGTCGAACAGCTCGAGCAGATCGGTGTTGGGCATCCCCGGCCGATCGAACACCGGCACGCGCCCGTCCTCGATGGCATCGAGGTGGTCGAGGAAGTTGCGGTCGACGACTTCGGCGCGATTTATTTGACGGGAAGTAGAAGGATTACTGGCCATGCTGCAAAGAGTCTTTAAATTATTGTCCACAGATGAACACAGATAAACACAGATAAAAAAGCAAATCACTCAAAAAACAGAGACAGAGACAGTCGTTCTGGAATTGACAATGAATGCACGACCTCCCCGCGAGACGAACGCCCCCGAGAAGAATTGTTTATTTAAATCTGTGTTCATCTGTGTTCATCTGTGGACAGATTGTTTTTTCAAAACGCGCTATGGCCGGTCAGTTCGCGCCCCACGGCCAGCTGGTGAATGGTCTCGGTGCCCTCGTAGGTAATCACCGATTCCAGGTTGAGGGCATGACGGATGGCCGCGTACTCCAGGGTAATCCCCGCCCCGCCGAGCAGGTCGCGGCAATCGCGTGCGATGTCGATTGCCATGCGCACATTGTTCCACTTGGCCAGCGAAATCTGTGTCGGATGAATACGCCCGGCATCCTTGAGCTTGCCCAGGCGCCAGGACAGCAGCTGGGCCGAGGTGATGCGCCTTGCCATGTCGGCCATGCGGATCTGCGCGCTCTGGGTGGCGGCGACCGGACGCCCGAACAGCTCGCGTTCCTGGCTGTAGTCGAGCACTTCGCGCAGGCAGGCGACGGCCGAACCGATCGGCCCCCAGGTAATGCCATAGCGCGCCTGGCTCAGGCACGACAGCGGCCCTTTCAGGCCGGTCACACCGGGCAGGCGATTGGCATCGGGCACGCGCACATTGTCGAAGTACAGCTCGGAAGTGACCGAGGCCCTGAGCGACATCTTGGCGTGAATATCGCGCGCGGCGTAGCCGTCAAAGTCCTTTTCGACGATAAAGCCCTGCACACCGTCGTCGGTCATCGCCCAGACGATGGCGATATCGGCAACCGTGCCGTTGGTGATCCACATCTTGGCGCCGTTGAGCACCCAGTCATCACCGTCGCGTTTCGCCCGGGTCTTCATGTTGGCCGGGTCGGAACCGCCGTGCGGCTCGGTCAGGCCGAAGCAGCCGATGACCTCGCCAGCCGCCATCTTCGGCAGCCAGTGCTCCTTTTGCTCCTCCGAGCCGAAGGCATGGATGGGATACATGCACAGCGAGGACTGCACCGACACGAAACTGCGCAGGCCGGAATCGCCGCGCTCGAGCTCCTGGCAGATGAGTCCGTAGCTGACTGCATTGAGACCGGCACAGCCGTAGCCTTCCAGACTGGAGCCCAGCAGCCCCATGTCGGCGATTTCGGGAATCAGCTCCGAGGGAAAACGCCCTTCCTCGAAACACTTCGGAATCAACGGCAGGGCCTTTTCATCGACGAACCGCGCCACGGAGTCGCGGATCATCCGCTCTTCATCGGTCAGCAGGTCGTTGATTTCGTACAGATCGAGGGGATCGAGTGAGCGCATTTGATGTCAATATCGGGTAGAGTTGAGAGACAGGCGCATTGTACGTGATCGGACCGGGAAGGACGTCATGTCCGGACGGGCCGAGAGCCCCAAGAGCCTTTCGACACGGAGGTGGACCATGAAACATCGCATCGCCATTGTGACCGGCATCGTCCTGGTCGCCGTCTTCCAGTTTGCCCTTGCTGCAAATCCGGCGCCCGCCAAGGCGCGGGTACTCGGCTATCCGGCGAATCAGGTTCAAAACCTGTTCCAGATTCAGTTCACGGCCATCGACGGCGAAGATATCGTCCCGCGCAAGCGGCTTAACCTGGACCCCGGCACCTACACACTGACCGCCCGGATTCCGGCCGAATACACCGAGGCGAAAGTCGGACAAAGCAAGCGCAAGTGGACGGAAGACGTCGACTTCGAACTGACGCTCGAGGAAGGGCACATTTACCGCGTCCGCGGCAAGTGGAACCGCAGCGACCTCGAAACGCCTTACGAACTGGTGATCGAAGAAGTTCGCTGATCCGTTCTTTCAGCAACCTGGTCACCGGCCCCTGCCCGGCCGACCGGGCCCGCGGCGGCCAGGTCGGCGCCCCGATGCACGCTCGAAAGTTCCACCCTGGCAAACGGGGTGGGTATAATATGCGATTGATCAATATCTCACTGGCGAAGTTCCATGCTGAAGCGAATCCTTGTCGTTGCCTTCGCGGCAATGCTGAGTCACGGCGCGCTTGCCCAAAGTCAGAATGACGGGGACCCCGAGCGCGGTAGCGAGATTGCCTACACCTGCTTCGGCTGCCATGGCGTGCCCTGGCAGCAGAATGTCTATCCCACCTACCCGGTGCCGAAAATCGGCGGCCAGACCTACGGCTATATCGTCTCGGCCCTGGAAGCCTATCGCGCGGGGGATCGTCAGCATCCCACCATGCAGGCACAGGCCAACACGCTGAATGACCAGGATATTCGCGACATCGCCGCCTATTTCGTCAGCCTGAGCGAAGGAGACGATTCATGAAGTACCTCGCCCCGACTGTCGCCCTGCTCTTCATCCTGATTTCCGGCCAGACGGCCCTGGCGGCCGGCAATCCCAGCCGAGGGCTGGAGAAATCCCAGGCCTGCCAGGCGTGCCACGGCAAGAACGGTAACGAGGCCGTCGATCAGAACACCCCGATCCTCGCCGGCCAGCACGCCGGCTACCTCGAGTACGCCCTCAAGGCCTATCGCTCCGGCGATCGCCAGAATGCCCTGATGAACGGCTTCGCCGGGGATCTGAGCGATCAGGACATCGCCGACCTGGCAGCCTGGTATTCCCGGCAAGAGGGGTTGGTTACGCCGGTGATTGGCAATAAATAGCCCGCCTGCTTTGCAGGAGCTGGATTGGCTGACGCCACGGGTCGCTGTGCGAGCCTCGACAAGTCAACTTCTGTTTCGCCCGGCTTGCTTCGCAAGCTCTTTGGGCGAGGTACTTTTGTCGCTTGCAACAAAAGTACCCAAAAGTGCGCTTAAAAGACGCGGTTGTTCCGCAGGACCAGAAGTCTCCAGGGCTTAACGGAGATACCGCTCTTGCCGTCGCTAGTGCTCGGTCGTGAAACAGGGCGTTTTCGATAACGCCTGGGCGTAGCCCGCACCCAGACAGCACGACCTCGATCGGGGTCGGCTTCGATTAAGGATGGGACAGACCTCCAGGGCAGGACGTCACTCGAAGTCGTTGTGCCAGACGCGGGCCGCTGCATGCGTCATCGCAAGCCAGCATGTTCCTCAGCCGGGCCCAAGCGAAGCCCCAGCCGTAGTCTGTGAAGCCGCTCCGCGGCGAGATTTTCGAGGCGTAACCGCCTGCTTTTAAGCGCGTTTTTTGGCTACTTTTTTCGCGCGGGAAAAAAGTTGCCCGCCATCAGCCTGCGAAGCAGGCGGGCGGAACCGCTTTTGACTTGTCGAGGCCCGCACAGCGACCGGTGGCGTCAGCCAATCCAGCGCCAGCGACCACCCCAGCGCCAGCACCAAAAAACTCAATAGTAGGGATTGTCGCCACTGGCATGATCAGTGGCATCCACCACCTCCCGCACCTCAGGCACAGCCTGACGCAACGTCGTCTCGATTCCCTGCTTGAGGGTCACGTCGACCATGCCGCAGCCGTGGCAGCCGCCGCCAAACTGCAGCACGACGTCGTTGCTTTCGGTGACTTTCACCAGGCCGACGCTGCCGCCGTGGGAGGCGACCATGGGGTTGATCTTCGTTTCCAGCACCCAGGCGACTCGTTCTTCCAGCGGCGCATCGTCGGCCGGTGCCCTGCCCTTCAGGCCGGGGGCCCGAATGCACAGTTCACCGCCCATGCGGTTGGTCTCGAAATCGATCATCGCGCCGTCGAGGGTCTCGGCCGATACCTTTTCGACGAACAGATGGAAGGTCTGGCAGTCCACATCCTCATCGCTGTCGGCCTGTTCGCCCGGGCCGCAGTAGGTCAGCTCGACGTCAGCCGAGGGCGTGCCGGGGTTCATGACGCGCAGGCGCAGGTTGGTGCCGTCGGGCTGCTGGCCGAGCAGATCGGAAAAATAGTCGCGTGCGGCAGGGGTTACGGTCAGCATGAAGAAAAATCCGGTTACGGGCGTGTGGTAGAAATGTGCCGGCGCATCAGCCGGCTTTCAACCGCTGCGACAGCCAGGGCAAGCTGTGGTCATAGCGCCAGTCAATGCCCGAATGCGTGCCGTCGAACTCTTCGAAGTGGTGCGCAATGCCGGCATCGTTGAGGGCCCGGTGCATCTGGCGGGTGCCGAACTGGATGAAATACTGGTCGCGGCTGCCGGCGTCGATCCACAGTCCGCTCAGTTCGGCCAGGGCCTCAGCCTCTCTGGCTGCGCGCCGGGCCGGATCGAAAGCCAGCCAACGCTGCCAGACTGCCTCGTCGAGTTGGCAGGTTTCCAGGTCGAACGGCAGGCGCAGCCCAAGAGGCGCCCCGGGTTCGGGCGAGTAGCTGGCCGCCAGGCAAAGTGTCATGAGGGTATGGAAATGACTGCCCGAAGGCCGTTTGGCGCGCCAGAAGGCCCGCACGAACGCTTCGAGATTGCCGTCGAATCCGTCCAGCACGCTGGCTGCAAGCGGGAAATCGCGCAGATAGACGCGATCGAAGCCGGCGTCACCGGCGTGGCTGGCGACGGCCGCCCAGTGCCCCGGATGCGACAGGCTCAGGTGCAGCGCACCGAACCCACCCGAGGACTTGCCGAATACCGCCCGGGCGGCGGGCTCGGGAATGGTTCGAAAGGCACCGTCCACGGCCGGGATCAATTCCTCGATCAAGTAATCGGCGTAAGCGCCCATGGCCGAGGTATTGACGTATTGGTTGCCGCCCAGGCTGGTGTAGCAGTCCGGGAAAACCACGATCACCGGCGGCATGTCGCCGGCGGCAATCAGGCGGTCGAGTCGCTGCGGCAGATTCTCACCGTGGTTGCGCCAGTTGACCTGGCCGGGACCGGCGTTGGTGTAGGCGGCCAGGCACCACAGCACCGGGTAGTGGCGGTCTTCCTGACGATCGTAATCGGCCGGGAGATACACGGGGTGTCTGCGATATGTGGGGTCGCCCAGCGCATTGCCGGCCAGCAGCTTCGAATCGTGCTCGAGAAAGCTGAGGCGCCCCTGATGTTCGACCGGCCCGGGGCGCAGTGAATTCCGGCCGCTTGTGCCCTGCTCACTCATGCCGGAGCCTGCCAGCCTACCCGGTCAATGGAATGACGCGGCGATCGCGACGCGGCACCTTGCCCAACTCGGGCACCAGTTCGAGCAGAATGCTTCTGAGTTCGTTGTTGTCGTAGCGCAGCACGGCCGCCTCGGCGCGTTTGAGCCGGGCGTCGATGCCGTCCAGCCCCTGGCTGGCACCGCGCGACAGGAAAATCTTCTCGTGCGCGGTCTTGGCGTAGGACTCATCCTCGTGGAACAACTCCTCGAACAGTTTTTCTCCCGCCCTCAGGCCGGTATAGACAATCTCGATATCGCGCCCCGGCTCCTTGCCGGCCAGCCGGATAAGCTGCTCGGCCAGGAAGCTGATGCGCACCGGCTCACCCATGTCGAGCACGAACACCTCGCCACCGCGACCGAGCACGCAGGCCTGCAGGATCAGCTGGCCGGCCTCGGCAATGGTCATGAAGTAGCGTGTAATTTCCGGATGGGTGACGGTCACCGGTCCGCCGTTGCGGATCTGCTCGTTGAACAGCGGCACGACCGAACCGGTCGAGTTGAGCACATTACCGAAACGCACGGTGATGAAGCGCGTGTCCGAAATCTGGTTGAGGTGTTGTGCATACAGCTCGGCAATGCGCTTGGTCGCGCCCATGACGTTGCAGGGGTTGACCGCCTTGTCGGTGGAAATCAGGACAAAAGTACCGACCTGGTAGCGCACCGCCGCATCGGCCACGCGCCGAGTACCGACGACGTTGTTGCGGAACGCCTCGCGCACCTGATTCTGCAGCATCGGCAGATGCTTGTAGGCGGCCGCATGGAAGATCACCTCCGGCCGGGCCCGCTTGATCACGGTCTCGACCGTGGCCGAATCGCACACGTCGCCAAGCACGGTCTCGATCACCAGGTCACGGAACTCCGACCGAAGCCGGTAATCGATGCTGTAGAGATTGAATTCGCTGTTGTCGAGCACGACCAGGCCGGCCGGGTCCAGACGGGCGATCTGGCGGCACAGCTCGGCGCCGATTGAACCCCCGCCGCCGGTGACCAGCACGCGCTTGCCGGTCAGTCCGGCGCGGATCGACTCCCAGTCGAGCGACACCGGCTCACGCCCGAGCAAGTCATCGATGGCCACTGGCTTGAGGTCATCGAAACGGGTCAGCGTAGCGCCCAGTTCCTTGATCGTTGGAACAGTCCTGAATTCCAGACCGGCCCGCTCACAGATCTCGACGACGCGCTGCATCTGGGCGTTGGTCGCCGACGGAATGGCAATGGCTGCCATGTCGAGGTCGGCCTCGCGTGCGATACGCGGCAGGCTTTCGATATCGCCCAGAACCGGCGCCCCGTCGATTTCCGCATTGCGGAGTCTGCGATCGTCGTCGAGAAAACCGACCACATCGAAGCCGCCTCGTCGACGAAGCTCCGGCAACAGCAGACGGCCCGAACGGCCGGCGCCAAGGATCACGGTACGCCGGGTATGGCGCCGGCGATGCACTTCCAGACGCATATCCTTGAAGACGCGGTAGGTCAGTCGGGGCACACCCAGGTTGAATAGCAGTAATGCTGGGAAGAGCCAGACCATCAGCACCAGCAATTCCAGCGGCGCTTCGAGAACCAGCAGGACCGCCGCGCAGGAAACCGCGGCAAGAAACGCGGCACGCAGCAGGTTACCCAGATCAGGCAGACTGGCGAAGCGCCACACGCCTCGATAGAGTCCGGCGCGCCAGTGCAGAAAGCCCTGCAGCATGAGGATCAGGTTGACCTCGAGCGCCAGCTGCTGCCACTGGATGCCATTGCCATCGAGCAACCACACCGCAGCCAGCCGGGCCAGTGTCCACGCCAGGGCCACCATGATCAGGTCATGGACGACGACCAGCGCACGCATGTTCAGGATCGCCCCGCGTTTTTCCGGCTGTTCGCTCACACTCATGCCTTGTCGTTATTCGTCGTCGCGGTCCGCTGGACAGCCCACCAGGCGCCCAGTAGTACTGCCGCCAGCCCGAGGGCCAGTGCGGTGTCGAGGTCGGGACGACCGGACGCAACGGCCACCACCGGCAACACCACGAGCACGTTGACCAGCATGTACCCCCCGAGTACCCGACCGTGGCTGAAGCCCAGATCAAGCAAACGCTGGTAGGCGTGCTGCCGGTGCGCAGTATACCACCGCTCCCCGCGGCGAACCCGCGCCACCAGGGTCGCCGTGGCGTCGATCACGAACAACGAGGAGATCATGAAACTGATCCAGACACTGATCGACCCGCTGACCGCGCCGAACACCGCCATTGCGCCGACCAGCGCACCCAGGGCCAGCGAGCCGGAATCGCCCATGAAAATGTGCGCCGGCGGACGGTTCCAGACCAGGAAACCGGCCCAGGCACCGGCAGCAGCCATGGCCAGAAGCGCCAAACCAGGCTGGTCGGCAGCGTGAAACAGGCCGGCGCTGACCAGCCCCGCCCAGACCCCCTGACCAGCCGCCAGCCCGTCGGAACCATCCATGAAATTGTAGAGATTGATCAGCCAGACCACGGCAAGGCCACCGAGCAGGCTCCACAGCCAGACGGCTGAGACGCTGTGGCCGAAAACCGTGATCGACTCGATGCCACCGACCAGCGCCAGAAGCCCGGCCGTCGCCACCACCTGGAGCGCCAGGCGCCAGGCGGGGGACACCGCATGCCGGTCCTCCAGCCAACCAACGGCGGCCATCACCAAAACCAGTGCCATGATCTCCCGTCCGGCCGGATAAAGTTGCGGCCAGAACAGCCAGGTTACGGTCAGGGCGGCGACAACTGCCACGCCACCGCCGCGGGGCGTCGGCGCGGCATGACTGCGCCGCGCCTCCGGCAGGTCGAGCAGCTGCGCGTGCAGCAGCCAACGTCGAATCGGCCAGATCAGCCCGGCCGAAACCAGTGCCGCCAAACCGAACAGCCACCAGCCGGAGCCCTCGGGCATCACTCGCCGAGCACCCCGGTGATGGCTCGCGTGGTATTCCAGCGCCGGCAGCTCGGACACAGCCAGTGCCAGGAACCGCTGCTGAAGCCACAGTGCTGACAGCGGTAGATCGGCTGGCCCTCGAGCAACCGGTGCAGGATGTCCTGGATCAGCTCCGGACCGACCTCGTCGAGACTCACCCCCTGCCGGTAGACCAGGTCGATGAGATAGTCCAGGCCACGCACGGTCGGGCGTTTCGACAAGTGGGTCAGCAGGAATTCCACGGCAGCCTGCGGGTTGGATCCGGCCTTCAGCCGGGCCAGGGCCAGGATGGCAGTCGTCATGGGGCTGCGCTCGACCAGAGCCTCGAGCCACTCCTCGAATTCCTCCATTTGCTCGGCCCGCCGATGGCTCTCCAACAGGGGCTCAAAGGCAAAACTGAGGCAATCCGGGTCGAGTTCGCAGGCCTGGCGGAAAAGCTCCGAGGCATCTTCCCACTCGCCGTCGAGCGCAGCGATTTCACCCTGGATCAGGCGCGCCCGGGCGCTTTCGGGATCGTAGCGGCGCGCCTGGCGCAGCGCCTGCCGGGCTGGTTCGACCTCGTCCTGGTCCAGGTGCCGGCGGGCCACCTCACAGTAGAAATTCGCAATCAGGTCGGAAGCGCTCTCACCGTCGACCCGGCGCAGGCGGCGCGCCTGCGCGATCGCCTTTTCCCAGTCCTTTTCCTGCTGATAGATGTCGAGCAACTGGCGAACGGGCCGGGCATGCGAATCGTCATGATCGAGCAGATCGGAGAACAGATACTCGGCACGGTCGAGCAGGCCCGCCTGCATGTAGTCCTCGCCCAGCTCCATCAGCGCCTGCGAGCGTTGCTCGTCGGTCAGGCCCGGCCGGGTAATGATGTGCTTGTGGAAGCGAATGGCCTTGTCGATCTCGCCACGGCGACGAAACAGGCTGCCGAGCGCCAGGTGTGTTTCGACCGTGTCGGGATTGACCTCGACCAGCTTGAGGAAGACTTCGATGGCCTTGTCGGGCTGCTCGTTGAGCAGGAAGTTCAGGCCACGGAAATAGTTGCTGGAGAACGCATGATTCTTCTTGCGGCTGAGCCGCGCGCTCTGACGACGCGCCAGGTACCAACCGCTGGCGGCGGCCAGGGGCAGAAGCAGGAACAGCAAAACCAGCTCAGGCATTCCGATGGTCTGCCAGGTCGGTCCCCTTGTCTTTTCGTTGACTCCTGCCGCGACGGAAGCGTCCCGGCACAATGAACAGCAACCAGGCCAACAGCAAGCCGAGCAGGATGCCCGCAGCCAGGGCCAACAATACCAGCCCGCCCAGCGGTAGCGTGAACTGGCCGAAGACCAGATCCAGTGCTACCGGCTCGGCATTGAGAACACCGAGGACCAGGCCGGCGACCGCGGCCAGCAGTATGAAAATGATCAGAGTCCAGCGGAACATGCGCCCGTCAGTCCGACGACGGGTCGAGGTTGACTCGTTCTCTCAGGGCCTTGCCCGGCTTGAAATGCGGCACGTACTTGCCCGGCAGGGCAACCGATTCGCCGGTGCGGGGATTGCGCCCCATGCGGGGCGGACGATAGTGCAGGGAAAAGCTTCCAAATCCGCGAATCTCGATCCGCTCCCCTTCCGACAACGCACGGCTCATCTGCTCGAGAACACAGCGTACCGCCAGCTCGACGTCGGACTGGCTGAGGTGGTTTTGCTCCCCGGCCATGCGTTCGATCAATTCGGATTTTGTCATAGCCGCTCCCCGTGCGGTGCAGAGCCGGCGCCATCACGTTGCGATGGCACCGGCGCCACGATGCCGTATCAGTCGTCCTTGTTTTCCAGCTGTTCCTTGAGCAGGTCGCCCAGCGTGGTGCTGCCGCCGCTCCCGGAACGCTTGTACTGGTCGACCGCGTCCGCCAGCTCGTCGTCATCCTTGGCCCGGATCGACAAGGTCAGGTTACGCGACTTGCGGTCGAGGGCGACGAACTTGGCTTCGATCTCGTCGCCTTCCTTGACCACCTTGGTGGCGTCGTCGACGCGCTCCTTGGCCAGGTCGGAGGCCTTGATGTAGCCGTCGACGCCGTCAGCCAGCTCGACCACGGCACCCTTGGGATCGACTTCCTTGACGGTGCCGGTCACGATCGAACCACGTGGATGTTCCGCCATGTAGGTGGCAAACGGATCCTGCTCGAGCTGCTTGATGCCCAGCGAAATGCGCTCGCGCTCCGGATCGACGGCCAGCACGGTGGCTTCGAGTTCCTCGCCCTTGCGATAGTTGCGAATGACTTCCTCGCCCGGAGTCATCCAGGAGATGTCGGACAGATGCACCAGGCCGTCGATGCCGCCTTCCAGGCCGATGAAGATGCCGAAGTCGGTAATCGACTTGATCGCGCCCGAGACCTTGTCACCCTTGTTGTGGGTGGCGGCAAAGGCTTCCCAGGGGTTCGGGGTGCACTGCTTCATGCCCAGCGAGATGCGGCGACGCTCCTCGTCGACATCCAGCACCATGACCTCGACTTCCTGGCCGACATGCACCATCTTGGCCGGGTTGGCGTTCTTGTTGGTCCAGTCCATTTCGGAAACGTGGACCAAGCCTTCGACGCCATCCTCGATTTCGACGAAGCAGCCGTAGTCGGTGATGTTGGTGACCTTGCCGAAGATGCGGCTGGTCGGCGGATAGCGGCGATCGATAGCTTCCCAGGGATCGTCACCAAGCTGCTTGAGACCGAGCGAAACGCGCATGCGCTCGCGGTCGAAGCGCAGCACGCGCACTTCCAGTTCATCGCCGACGTCCACGACCTCGGACGGATGGCGCACACGCTTCCAGGCCATGTCGGTGATGTGCAGCAGACCATCGATGCCACCCAGGTCGAGGAATGCACCGTAGTCGGTGAGGTTCTTGACCACACCCTTGACCACTGCGCCCTCGGTCAGGCGTTCGATCAGGTCCTCGCGCTCGGCGGCATATTCGTGTTCGACCACTGCGCGGCGGCTGACCACCAGGTTGTTGCGACGACGGTCGAGCTTGATAATCTTGAACTCGAGGTCCTTGCCCTCGAGATAGGCGGGGTCGCGCACGGGCCGAACGTCGACCAGCGACCCGGGCAGGAAGGCCCGAATACCGTCGATGTTGACCGTGAAGCCACCCTTGACCTTGCCGGAAATCTGACCGATCACGTTGTCTTCGCTTTCATGAGCCTGTTCAAGCTTGGTCCAGACCCGGGCCCGCTTGGCCTTCTCGCGCGACAGGCGGGTTTCGCCGAAACCGTCCTCGACGGTATCCAGCGCCACTTCCACCTCGTCGCCCACTTCCACTTCCAGCTCGCCATCGAGCTTGCGGAACTGGTGAATGGGAACGATACCCTCGGACTTCAGTCCGGCATTGACGACGACCACGTCGTCTCGGATATCGACAATTCTGCCCATGACGATCGCACCGGGGCGAAGGTCCTTCTCGGCAATACTCTGTTCAAATAGTTCGGCAAAGGATTCGGTCATTACGCTTGGTTCTTCCTGCAAGATCTGCGCGGCGTTAGCATTCAAGGTCCGCTTTCTCTCTTGGTTTCCGCGTCACGAAAGACGCTCGTGAAAAAATCCGACCTCCGCACACGCGGGGCCGGTACTCGACTCAATTTTTCTCTTCGCGACCCAGTCGTTCCTCGACCAGGCCGAGCAGTCGCTGCACCACCTCGTCCAGCGCCAATTCGGTCGAATCGACAACCACCGCATCATCGGCCGGAACCGTCGGCGAAACGGCCCGCTCACGATCGCGGCGGTCGCGTTCGGCGAGGTCGCGAAAAAGACGGGAGAATTTAACACTTTCTCCTTTTTCTTTCAACTGTTTATGCCGCCGATGCGCACGTTCCTCGACGCTGGCGTCGAGAAATACCTTGACCGGGGCATCGGCAAACACCACCGTGCCCATATCGCGCCCGTCCGCCACCAGGCCCGGTAACTGCCGGAACTGCCGCTGCAGCCCCAGCAGGGCGCGCCGCACTTCCGGCTGGGAAGCCACCTGCGAGGCCATCAGGGAAACCGCTTCGCTGCGCAGCCTCTGGTCGACGGGCACGCCGTCGAGCAGCACGGCAATTCCGTCCTTCCCCGGTTCGAAGCGCAGGTCCAGCCCTTCACACAGGGCCACCAGCCCCGCCTCGTCCCCGGCATCCACGCCGCGATCGAGCGCCGCAAGCGCCACCGCCCGGTAAACCGCGCCGGAATCGAGCAGATGCCAGCCCAGGCGCTCGGCCACAGCCGCGGAAACCGCGCCCTTGCCGGCACCGGAGGGGCCATCGATGGTGAGGACCGGCGGTTCGCCGGTGGTTGGCTGGTTGGCTGGTTGGCTGGTTGGCTGGTTCACTGGATTCTGTTGGCTTGTTGGCTTGTTGGCTTGTTGGCTTGTTGGCACGCGATTATAGGCCGACTCCACCTGCGGCTATTATCGAACTAGCAAACCAGCCAACCAGCCAACGTTCACTTCCATTCCAGTTCCGCCCCCAGACCCCGCATGTCGTCGACAAACCCCGGATAACTGGTCCGAATCCAATCAGCATTGTCGATCACCACCGGCCCCTCTGCCACCAGGGCCAGCACGGCCAGGCTCATGGCCACGCGGTGATCGCCATGGCTGTCGACTTCGCCGGCGCAAATCCGGCCACCGGTGATGACGGCCCCGTCGTCGAGCTCTTCGACTTCGACACCCAGCCGCGCCAGTTCACGGCACATGACGGCGATGCGATCCGATTCCTTGACCCGCAGCTCGCTGGCACCGCGGATCCGCGTGCGACCCTCTGCCGCAGCCGCCAGGGCCATGATCAGGGGGAACTCGTCGATGGCCAGTGGCACGAGGTCGGGGGCAATATCGACGCCGTGCAAGACTCCGGCGTCGACCCTCAGCCGACCCGTCGGCTCGCCACCTGCCGTCTGATCCCCGTCGATCCTGAGCCCGGCACCCATGGCCCGAACGATATCGATCACGCCGCTGCGCGTCGGATTGAGGCCAACGCCTTCCAGTTCGATCTCCGAGTCTCCGACCAACAAACCGGCCCCCAGAACGAAGGCGGCAGAGGACAGATCGCCGGGCACTTCGATGCGAGTACCCGTCAATTCCTGCCGTCCGCGAATGGCCACGCCTGGCTCACCGTCGTGCAGGATCGCCCCGAAGGCCGGCAGCATGCGTTCGGTGTGATCGCGGCTTACGCCCGGCTCGAGCACGACGGTGTCGCCTTCGGCAAACACCCCCGCCAGCAGCAGGGCCGACTTGACCTGCGCGCTGGCAACGCTCAGTGCGTGCCGCTTGCCGGACAGGTTCGAAGGCTTGATCGCCAGCGGCGCATGCCCGTCGTCGCTGGTAATCCTTGCACCCATGTGCGCCAGCGGCTCGATGATGCGCGCCATCGGTCGCCGCGACAGCGACTCATCTCCGGTCAGCGTGACCCGCTGGCCGATCAGGTCCGGGTGACCGGCCAGCGCGCCGGCCAGCAGGCGCATGCCGGTGCCCGAATTGCCCAGATCGAGGGCTTCTGACGGTGCGCAAAGCGAACCGCCCTGCATGCGGATGATGCCATTCGATTCGTCGATGCGCGCACCCAGCTGCTGCATGGCCGACAGCGTCGCGCGCGTATCGGCACTGTCGAGAAAACCATGAATCTCGGTCTCGCCGGCGGCCAGGCCGCCGAGAATCGCCGCCCGGTGCGAAATGGACTTGTCGCCCGGCGGTCGGTAGACGCCGCGCAGTGCCCGCTCCGCGGGATTGATAACCAGCCGCATCGACTAGAGCACTTCGGCCAGGGCAGCGAGCAATCGCTCGTTCTGCCCGGACGTGCCGATGGTGATGCGCAGGTAGTTGTCCAGGCCGTAGTTGCCGACCGGACGCACGATCACGCCGCGCCTGAGCAGAGCCTCGTTGAGCTCCGCGCCGGGCCGATCGAATCCGACCAGCAGGAAATTGGCGGCCGAGGGAATGACCGTCAGGCCCAGATTCTCGAACCCTTCCGTCAGTTGCTGCATGCCGGCACTGTTCATGCGCCGGGTCTCGGCGATGAACTCGTGATCGTCGAGTGCCGCGCGCGCGGCCGCCAGGGCCGGTGCGTTGACGTTGAAGGCCGGGCGCACACGGTTGAGAAGATCGGCGATACCCGGATTGGACAGCGCATAACCCACGCGCAAGCCGGCCAGGCCGTAGGCCTTGGAGAAGGTGCGGGTAACGACCAGGTTGGGAAACTCCTCCAGCCAGGTCGAGGCATCCCCCAGCGTGTCGGACTCGGCGTACTCGGTGTAGGCCTCGTCGACCACGCAGATCACATGCGGCGGCAGCGAGCCGATGAAATCCTTCAGGCGGTTGCCGTCCAGCCAGGTGCCGGTGGGATTGTTCGGATTGGCGACGAACACCAGTCGGGTCTTCTCCCCGACCCGCTCGAACAGGCCACGCAGGTCATGCCCCAGCGGCATCGTGGGATGGTCGGCCGGCAGTGCCGGGGCGATATTGGCCTTCGCGCCCACCATCTGCGTGGCGATCGGATAGACCGCAAAGGCGTACTGCGAAAACACCGCTTCCAGGCCCGGCTGCAGGAAAGCCTGCGCCAGGAAAACCAGCACATCGTTGGAACCGTTGCCAAGCGTGATGGCCTCGACCGGCACGTCGTGCTTCGCGGCCAGGGCCTGCTTGAGATGAAACCCGTTGGCGTCCGGGTACAGCCAGACGTCGTCGAGCTCGGCCCGCGCAGCCTCGATCGCCTTCGGGCTGGCGCCGAGCGGATTCTCGTTGGAGGCAAGCTTGATCGAGTCGCTCACCCCGTACTCGCGCTCAAGCTCGGAGATCGGCTTGCCCGGCAAGTAAGGCTTGAGCTCCCGCACACCCGGCGCGGCCAGGTCAGAATAGTCTCGCTGTTTCATTCGGCTCTTTTAGTTTGCTAAGTGAGTTTTTGTAACCGCAGATTTCACAGATTCTCGCAGATTAGAAAAATCTTCATTTGTTGAATCGCTGCTTGCTGGATTGAAAGCCTGCGAGGGCGAGATCGCGTAAATGCCGCCCCTGAAGGCAAATTCAAAAATCTGTGCAAATCTGCGTAATCTGCGGTTTCACGAAGATTCATCCCGCTCGCCCGGCAACCGCCCCACGACCGCGCGCGGATAGCAGCCGAGGATGCGGACCTGGGCGGCGCGGGTCTCGATTTCGGCCAGGGCTTCCTTCAGGCCCGGGTCATCCACGTGCCCTTCCACGTCAATGAAAAACACGTAGGCCCAGCGGCGCTCACGCGATGGGCGCGACTCGATGCGGGTCATGTTGACGCCGTGCTTCGACAGCGGCTCGATCAGTCCGAACAGCGCGCCCGGGCCGTCCAGGCCGGCCACCATCAGGGTGGTCTTGTCCTCGCCCGAGGGCGGCAACAAATCGCGCCCCAGCACGAGAAAACGCGTCGTATTGTCGGCGTGATCCTCGATATTGGCAAACATCACGGGCAGGCCGTAGATCTCGGCCGCGTTGCGACCTGCAATCGCGGCGGCATCCGGCGCATTGCGCACGCGACGCGCTGCCTCGGCATTGCTCGAGACCGCAATCAACTCGGCGTGCTCCAGGTGACCGGCCAGCCACATGCGGCACTGCGACAGCGACTGCTGGTGAGCATAGACGCGCTCGATCTCTTCGAGCGAGCGGGCCTTGGTCAGCAGGTGCTGGTGAATGCGCAACTCGACCTCGGCGGCGATGCGCACATCCGAATGCATGAACATGTCCAGCGTGTGGGTGACCACGCCCTGGGATGAATTCTCGATCGGTACCACACCGAAGTCGACCTCGCCCCCCTGCACCCGCCGGAAAACCTCATCGATGCCCGTCTCCGAACTGGCGCTGACCGAGTGCCCGAACTGGGTGAATACCGCCTGCTGTGTAAACGTGCCCTCGGGACCCAGGTAGGCGACGCGCAGCGGCTCCTGCTGGGCCAGGCAGGCCGACATGATCTCGCGAAACAGCCTGAGCATGACCGAGTCGGCCAGCGGGCCGTCATTGCGTTCGATCACGCGACGGAGCACCTGGGCCTCGCGGTCGGGTCGGTAGTAATCGCCCGGCGTCGCCGACTCGCCCTTGGCGGCGCGCACCGCCTGTGCCAGGTCGGCCCGTTCGGCAATCAGGGCCTGGATCTGCTGGTCGAGCCGGTCGATCTGCTGTCGAACCTCGTCGAGGTCGACTTTATCCGTACCGTCGCTCGAATTCCCGCATGAAGTCAACGAGGGTCTCCACCGCATCTAGGGTCTGGGCATTGTACAGACTCGCCCGCAGACCGCCGAGGGCGCGATGGCCTTTCAGGCCGTACAGACCGGAGGCCTCTGCCGCTTCGACAAAATCCGGCACCAGCGCCTCATCGGCCGGCCAGAACGGCACGTTCATGACAGAACGACAGTGCTCGGCTACAGGATTGGACCAGAAATCCGAATCGTCGATCGCCCGGTAGAGTGTTTCCGCCTTGACCCGGTTGCGCTCGGCGATTACTTCGAGCCCGCCGCGGTGCTCGATCCAGCGCAGCATCTCCAGCGCCGTGAACCAGGCCAGGCTGGCCGGGGTGTTGTAAAGGCTCAAGTCCTTCACCCAGGTCCGATAGTCCAGGAACCGCGGCAGCGTATCGGGTACGCGCTCGAGCAGGTCGTGGCGAATCAGAACAACGGTCAATCCGGCGATCCCCAGATTCTTCTGCGCACCGGCGTAAGTCAGGGCGATATCGCGATAGGGATACGGCCGGGAGAGAAACTCCGAGGACAGGTCGGCGGCCAGCGGCACGGCAGCCTGGGGCGGCTGCTCGTACTGCAGGCCGTGAATGGTCTCGTTGCCGGTGTAGTGGAGGTAGGCGCAGTCGCTCGGCAGATGCCCCATCTCGGGCAGGTCGGTAAAACCACTGTCCTCACTCGAACCGACCACCTGGGTGCGGGCCACGCGCTCGGCCTCGGCCAGGGCTTTCTTTCCCCAGTGGCCGGAAATCAGAAAGGCGGCGGTGCGATCGACGGCCAGGTTCATCGGCAACTGCGCAAACTGGCCGTTCGCTCCGCCGTGCAACAACAGTACGGCGTGCTCCTCACCGATGCCCGTCAACTCGCGCAGGCGCTGATGCAGCTCCTCGGCCAGGGCCGTGAACCGCGGCCCCCGATGCGAGATCTCGGCGATCGAGGGCGCGCCGTCACCCGACGGTGCCAGTGCGTCGGCCAGGCGCTCACGCACCTCGACCGGAAGCATGGCCGGGCCGGCGGAGAAGTTGTGGATGGAGTGTGCCATCAAGCCGAGGCCGACAAGACTTCAGCTCCCCCCATATATTGCCGCAAGGCCGCAGGCACGACCACCGACCCATCCCGCTGCTGGTAGTTTTCCAGAACGGCGACCAGGGTGCGGCCGACGGCCAGGCCGGAGCCGTTGAGGCTGTGGACCAGTTCGGGCTTGCCGGCTTCGGGATTGCGCCAGCGCGCCTGCATGCGGCGGGCCTGGAAATCGCCGAAATTCGAGCACGAGGAAATCTCCCGATAGGCCTGCTGGCCGGGCAGCCAGACTTCCAGGTCGTAGGTCTTGCGGGCGGAAAAACCCATGTCGCCGGCACACAGCGTCATCACCCGGTACGGCAGCTCGAGTGCCTGCAGCACTTTCTCGGCATGGCCGGTCAGTTCCTCCAGCCCGGCATCCGAATCCTCCGGCCGCACGATCTGCACCAGCTCGACCTTGTCGAACTGGTGCTGGCGGATCATGCCGCGCGTGTCCTTGCCATAGGCGCCGGCTTCGCGGCGAAAGCAGGGGGTGTGGGCAACGAACTTCAGCGGCAGATGGTCGGCATCGACGATTTCGTCGGCGACCAGGTTGGTCAGCGGCACTTCGGCGGTGGGAATCAGGTAGCGCACCGGGTCATCGTCGATGATGAAGGCATCGTCGGCGAATTTGGGCAACTGGCCGGTGCCCTGCATGGCCTGGTCGAGTACCAGGTAAGGCACATACATCTCCCGATAGCCATGCTCGGTGGTGTGCAGATCGAGCATGAACTGGGCCAGCGCCCGGTGCAGGCGCGCGACCGGTCCGCCCAGCACGGCGAAGCGGCTGCCGGAGAGCTTGGCGGCACGCTCGAAGTCGATGCCGTCGAGCGCCTCGCCGATTTCGACGTGATCCCTGGGCTCGAAATCCAGCTCCGTCGGCTCGCCAAAGCGGCGCGCCTCGGCATTGTCGGACTCGTCATCGCCATCGGGCACGTTATCGTCCGGCAGGTTCGGCATATCGAGCTGCACGCGTTCGAGCTCATGGCGCAATTCATCGAGCTCCTCGCTGGCCGCCTTCAGCTCTTCGCCGAGCTCGCCAACCTTTGCCAGCAGCGGCTCGATGTCCTCACCCTTGGCCTTGGCCTGCCCGATCGACTTCGAGCGCCGATTGCGCTCGGCCTGCAATTCCTCGGTCCGCGTCTGCAGTTCCTTGCGCCGCGCCTCGAGCGAAGCGTAGCTTTCGATGTCGAGGTGATAACCGCGGCGCGCCAGCTTGGTGGCGACGCCTTCAAGATCGTGTCTGAGTAGTTGCGGATCAAGCATTGGAGCTTCTCTTCAAGCGTTGTCTGTCTCACGCCAAGGCGCTAAGGCGCCAAGGACGCAAAGAAATGAAATTGTATCGCTTCAGGCGCAACCCCCCCAATGACGGGTGCCAGCGACAACAGTTCACTACATCCGGTCTTCTTTATCTTGGCAACCTTGGCACCTTTGCGCCTTGGCGTGAACCAAAGCTGGCAATCACCCCGAGAACGGGTGCTGCAGGATGACATGGGCGTCGCGCTCCGGCCCCGTGGATAACATATGCACCGGCGCCTCGATCAGTTCCTCGAGGCGCTCGAGGTAGGCGCGGGCCTCGGCCGGCAGCTTGTTCTGGTCGGTCAGCCCCTGGGTCGAGCCGTCCCAGCCCGGCATATCCTCGTAGATCGGCGTGGCGCGTTCCCACTCCTCGGCGCCGACCGGGAAGCCCTCGACGCCGTCGTACTCGACACAGATGCGAACGCGTTCGAAGGCGTCGAGCACGTCGAGCTTGGTGATGCAAAGACCGGTGACGCCGTTGATCCGCACCATGCGCTTGAGCGCCACGGCATCAAGCCAGCCGCAGCGACGCGGACGCCCCGTGGTGGCACCGAATTCGACCCCCCGCTCGGCCATCATGCGACCGTCGGCGTCGTGCAATTCGGTCGGGAACGGTCCGGAACCGACGCGCGTGGTGTAGGCCTTGGTGATGCCCAGCACGTAGTCGATATCGCCCGGACCCACGCCGGTGCCGGTCATGACACCGCCAACGGTGGTGTTCGACGAAGTCACGAAGGGATAGGTGCCGTGGTCGATGTCGAGCAGGCTGCCCTGGGCACCCTCGAACAGCAGCGCCTTGCCGGCGCGCCGCATCTCGTGCAGTTCGCCGGTCACGTCGGCGAACATTGGCCTGAGCTCGGCCCCCATCTCGGCGGCCTCGTCGGCGATGCGCGCACCATCGACCGGATCGGCCTCGTAGTAGCGGGTCAGCAGGAAATTGTAATAGTCGATCACGCCGCCGAGCTTCTGCTCCAGGCGATCGGCGTCGGCCAGGTCGGCCAGGCGCAGGCCCAGGCGCGACGCCTTGTCTTCGTAGGCCGGTCCAATACCGCGGCCGGTCGTACCGATGGCTTTCTTGCCGCGTGATCGTTCGCGCACCCGGTCAAGGGCCTCGTGGCAGCCGAGGATGGCCGGACAGGCCGGCGATATGCCCAGCCTGGAACGCACCTCGATGCCCTTTTCCTCGAGGCCGCGGACCTCGTCGATGAGCGCACGCGGAGCAACCACGACCCCATTGCCGATCAGGTTGCGCGCACGCTTGGTCAGTACGCCGGAAGGAATGACATGAAGTACGGTCTTTTCGCCGCCCACCACCAGGGTATGGCCGGCATTGTGCCCGCCCTGGAAGCGCACCACGGCATCGGCCTCGTGCGCCAGTAGATCGACGATCTTGCCCTTGCCCTCGTCGCCCCACTGGCTGCCGAGAATCACGACGGATCGAGACATTGGATATCCCCGGTGGAAGGACCAGGCCGGCGGCCTAGTCCTGCTGCTGCTGATCGAAGTAGCGGAAGAACTCCGAATCCGTGTCCATCAACATGACGTCGTTCTCGGTGCCGAAGCTCTGCTGGTAGGCCTCGAGACTGCGCCAGAATGAGTAGAACTCGCGGTCCTGATTGAAGGACTGGGCGTAGATACGCGTGGACTCGGCGTCGCCCTCGCCGCGCAAAATCTGTGCGTCGCGCTCGGCATTGGCCAGCAATACCCGCACCTGGCGGTCGGCGTCGGCCTGGATGCGCTCGGCTCGCTCGCGGCCGAGAGAACGCAATTCATTGGCGTACTCCGTCCGTTGCGTTTCCATGCGGTTGAATACCGAGCTGAGCACCTCGTCGGTGAGCTCGATCTTCTTGATCCGAACGTCGATGACGTCGATCCCGAAATCCTGGAATCGCTCGTCAGCCCGAACGAGCAGATCTTCCATCATCTCGCGGCGCTGTTCGGACACCACTTCGCTCAGGGTCCGCTGCGCGAACTCGTCACGCAGGTCGTTGCGAATCAACTCGGACAGACGCGCCCGGGTGAATGTCTGGTCACCGCGGGTGGCCACGTAGAAATCACGCGGGTCGACGATCCGCCACTTGACGTAGTAGTCAACTTCAACGAATTTCTGCTCGGCAGTGTTCATCTGCTCGGGCCGCATATCCATCGTGATGATGCGACGCTCGAACTTGCGCACGTTGTTGATGAACGGCATCTTGAGATGCAGGCCGGGCTCATAGTCGGCCCGCACCACTTCACCGAGCCGGAACTTGATGGCGTACTCGGTTTCCTTGACGATGAACAGGCTGCTGATGCCAATCACCAGCGCCAAGATCAAACCAACGGGTACGAGAATCCTCATCATCTCAACGGCCCTCCCTGCCAGTGCGGCTGCGCGGATCACTCTGGCTCGAGCCGGAGCCCTGCTGGTTCTGCGGATTCATCAGCGGCGCCGGCGCCGTCAGCGCCGGATTGCCGTCGCGAATCTTGTCAAGCGGCAGGTAGATCATGTTATTGCTTGAATCGACATCCATCAGTACCTTGGCGGCACGCCCGTAAACCCCCTCGAGGGTTTCGATGTAGAGGCGTTCGCGGGTCACTTCTGGAGCCTGTTCGTATTCTTCGAGAAGCGCCAGGAAGCGATCGGCCTCACCGGTGGCCTGGGCAATCTTGGCTTCGCGATAACCCTCGGCTTCCTCGATGATGCGTGCCGCCCGCCCGCGGGCTTCCGGTACTTCCTGGTTGGCGTAAGCCTGGGCTTCGTTGGCGAAACGGATCTGATCCTCACGCGCCCGAACGACGTCGTCGAATGCCTGGCGGACCTGGGACGGCGGCCGCACTTCCTGCAGGTTGAACGAGGTGATCTCGATGCCCGAGTCATAGCGTTCGATGATTTCCTCGAGCAGTTGCTGTGTATCCAGAGCGATCTGGCCACGGCCGATCTCGAGAATGAAGTCCATGTTGTTGGTACCCACGATCTCGCGGATCGCACTGTCAGCAGCATGTGCCAGTGACACTTCGGGCTGGTTGACGTTGAACAGGAACTTCTCGGGCTCGAACACGCGGTACTGCACCGCGTAGGCCAGGTCGATCAGGTTCTCGTCACCGGTCAGCATGCGGCTGGAGTTCTCCAGCGAGCGCACCCGGCTGATGTCGACAGTGAGCACGGTCTCGACCGGCGCCGGCAGCGTAACCTTGAAGCCGGAATCGAGCGTACGGTGGTACTCGCCGAATCGCAGCACGACACCACGCTCGGATTCGTCGATGATATGAATCGAACTCCACGCCACCCAGATCAGGGCCAGCACGACGATCAGGCCGATGATCGGCGCAAAAGAACCCCCGCCGGAACTGCCTCGCTTGCCGTCACCACCATTGCCTCCGCCCATGATTTTCTTCAGGCGGCGCTGTACGTTGGCAAATACCTCGTCGAGGTCCGGCGGCTGCTGGCCGTTGCCTCCTTTCCAGGGATCGCGGTCACCGCCACCGCCGCTTCCGCGTCCGGGTTCATTCCAGGGCATCGATATCTCCGTAGATTGCGCTGTGCTGGTCGGTCGAGCCTTTGGCTCATTCCGTCAGCCGGCACCGAAACGACCGGCAGGATGCCGGCACGATCGGGTACGCCGGCTAGTTTAACAGGAGTTGTTCGGCCAGTTGACCGTCGTTGCCCTTCATTCGGGCCAGCCGGCGGGCATCTCGCTGGTCCAGATCGACATCCAGGCTGCTGCTGCCGTCGGCCTCGATCTGTTCGCTGCGCACCACGCCCAGCTCGAACAGTCTCGACCGCAGTCGCTGACCATCGAGCGGCAAGTGGATCCGGCGGCGAATGCGGCCTTCGGCGAGCAGTTCGTGAAACGCTGTCGCCAGGTCCTCGAGCCCGTCGCCACGCTCGGCCGAAACCCAGACCGCGGTGATCCTGCCGGCCGCATCGCGCTCCAGCCCGGCGTCGCGCTCGGTCAGGTCGACCTTGTTGAAGACCTTGAGCATCGGCAATTCACCGGCGCCGATGTCGTCGAGCACTTCCTCGACCACCGCCTGCTGCTGCAGGCGATCGGGATCGGCCGCGTCGATCACGTGCACGATCAGGCTGGCCGACAGGGTTTCCTCCAGGGTCGAACGAAAGGCCGCCACCAGTTCATGCGGCAGCTCGCGGATGAATCCGACCGTGTCGGACATCAACACCGGCGAACCGGCCAGATCTTCGATCCGCCGGACGGTCGGATCGAGGGTGGCGAACAACTGGTCGCGCGCCATCACCTCTCCGCTGGTCAGTCGATTGAACAGCGTCGATTTGCCGGCATTGGTATAGCCGACCAGGGCCACCAGCGGCACGTCATTGCGCTTGCGCGCACGGCGTCCCTGCTCCCGCCGTTTCTGGACCTTTGCCAGGCGACTGGTGAGCTGGCGAATGCGAATGCCGAGCAGTCGGCGGTCGGTTTCGAGCTGGGTTTCGCCGGGCCCGCGCATGCCGATACCGCCACGCTGGCGTTCAAGGTGGGTCCAGCCGCGAACCAGGCGCGTCGACAGGTGCCGGAGCTGGGCCAGCTCGACCTGCAGCTTGCCCTCGTGCGAGCGGGCACGCTGGGCAAAGATGTCGAGAATCAGCGTGGTACGGTCGAGTACGCCACACTCGAGCGCACGTGCCAGGTTACGCTCCTGCACCGGACTCAAGCGGGCATTGACCAGCACCAGTTCGGCGCCGGACGCTTGCATGCGATCGCGCACCTCGTCGACTTTGCCCGAACCGACCAGGAACTTCGGGTCGGGCGCATCGCGTGGTGAGAGCACCTCGTCGACCACCCTCAGGCCGGCCGAGCGCGCCAGCAGCCTGAATTCCGTTTGCGAGGCCTCATCCTGGCCGGGCCCGAAGACGGGATGCAGAAGAAGCGTGGTGGTGGCTCCGCTGGCGACAGCGGGCGCAAAATCTTCAATCAGGGCTGCTCATCCTCCGCCTCGTCATCACCGATGTGCACGTTGCGAGCCGGCACAATGGTGGATATGGCGTGTTTGTAAATCATCTGGCTGACCGAGTTCTTCAGCAGCACCACGAAATTGTCGAACGATTCGATCTGGCCCTGCAGCTTGATGCCGTTGACCAGAAAGATCGATACCGGTACACGTTCGCGGCGCAGGGCATTAAGAAACGGATCCTGCAACGACTGACCCTTTGACATTTCACTCTCCTTCGAACGGGATGTTCTTATTGGCGCATATAGTAGTTATGGGGTCGACGCGAGGCAGTCCCGGCCGAGCGGCCGGCGCACCTGAAAAACTCACCTACCTGCCTGAAAATCAACTCGATTGTACGGTCTCGCAATGCATCATGCCAGAGCGTTGCCGGCAAGCCACGAAGCGACGTCAACTGACGCTTGGCCAACTGACGGCTGGCCGCCAGGGCTTTCGGCCGCCAGCGCGATACCGGCTCACCGGCTTCCAGCCCGGCCCAGGCCTGACGATAGCCGACCGACTTCATCGCGGCGTGATCGCCACTCAGGCCGGGGCGCTGCCGCAGGTGCTCGACTTCATTGACGAAACCCTGTTCGAGCATGACATCAAAACGCCGCTCGATACGCTCATGCAATATATGGCGATCGTGCGGCGTCAGCACAAGACGCAGCGCTTCCAGCCGCGGCAAGCGATTGCGCGAGTGATGGGCGCTCGGCCCCTGCCCGGTCAGGCGCAGGATTTCAAGGGCGCGCTGGATGCGCTGAACGTCGGCCGGACGAATCGCAGCCGCCGCCGCGGGGTCGTGCCGTCGGAGTTCGGCATGCAGGGTCTGCCAGCCATGGCGTTCGGCCTCGGCCGCGATTTCGGCGCGCAAGGCCGGATTGGCCGGCGGCATCGGATCGAGCCCGTAGAGCAGCGCCCGGTAGTAGAGCACCGTTCCGCCCACCAGCACCGGCCAGCGGCCGGCGGCATGAATGCGGCGGATCTCGGCGGCACAGTCGGCCGCGAACTCGGCCGCCGAATAGGTCTGCTCGGGATCGCGAATATCGACCAGGGCGTGTGGATAACGCTTGAGCGTGTCCGCGTCGGGCTTGGCCGAGCCGATGTCCAGGCCACGGTAGACCTGGGCCGAATCGACGCTGACCAGTTCGACGTCGAAGCGATCGGCCAGGGCGAAGGCGGCGGCGGTCTTGCCGGCCGCCGTCGGGCCCATCAGGAACACCGCCGGCGGCAACTCGCGCTGCGCTGTCTGCCCGCTACTGTCCACGCAGGAACAGGCGATCGAGCGACTGCATGTCGAGCTGCACCCAGGTCGGGCGGCCGTGGTTGCACTGATCAGCCCGCTCGGTGCGCTCCATGTCACGCAGCAGGGCGTTCATCTCGTCGACGGTCAGACTGCGATTGGCGCGCACCGAGCCGTGACAGGCAATGGTGCTCAAAAGCTCGTCGAGCACGCCGTCGATGCGCTGACTCTGGCCCAGCTCGACCAGGTCGGCGAGCACGTCGCGCACCAGCCGCTGGCCGTCGGCTCGCGCCAGCAGCGCGGGCACGGCGCGAATCACGACCGATTCGGGCCCGGCCAGGTCCAGCTCGAAGCCGAGTCGCGCGAGACCTTCGAGGTGGGCTTCCAGGGCCTGGCCTTCGCGTTCGGAGACCGCGATCCGCTCCGGTACCAGCAAGCGCTGGGAACGTACGCGCTCTTCGCGCCAGGCCTGCTTGAGTTGCTCGTAGACGATACGCTCGTGGGCGGCATGCATGTCGACCACGACCAGGCCGTCGGCGTTCTCGGCCAGTACGAACACGCCATGAATCTGCGCCACGGCAAAACCCAGCGGCGGAATATCGGTGTTGCTGTCATTCAGCGGCCGCGGCGCACGCGCCAGCTCGGCATAGCGCGACACGCTCTCGGCCACCCCGAGCCCCAACCCGCCCTGGCTGCCGCCGTGTTGCAGGCCGTCCGGTTGCGGCGCGATGGCATGGGCCCGCGATAGCGCCGCCGACTGCGCCGCTTCACCGCCCGGCCGCGTGCCCGACAGGGCGTGGTGGATGGTCTTGAACAGGAAATCGTGCACCAGGCGCCCGTCGCGGAAGCGCACCTCGTGTTTCTGCGGGTGCACATTGACATCGACACGCCGCGGATCGAGTTCGAGCATCAGCGCGAAGGCCGGATGCCGGCCGTGGAAGAGCACATCGCGATACGCCTGGCGTACGGCGTGTGCGACCAGGCGGTCGCGTACCAGGCGGCCGTTGACGAAGAAGAACTGCAGGTCGGCCTGGCTGCGCGAAAACCCGGGCCGGGCGATCCAGCCGCTCAGGCGCAGGCCGGCGTGTTGCTCATCGAGCGCGATGGCTTCTTCCATGAAGGCCTCGCCGCAAACGGCAGCCACTCGACGGTTGCTTGCGGCCTGGTCGGCCGCCGGCGCGAGCTTGCGCAGCACACGGCCGTCATGGGCCAGTTCCAGTGCCACGTCCATCCGCGCCAGCGCCAGGCGCTTGAGCAGATCGTCAATGTGTCCGAACTCGGTGCGTTCGGTGCGCATGAACTTGCGTCGCGCCGGCGTGTTGTAGAACAGGTCACGCACCTCGATTACCGTGCCTTCGGGCATGCCCGCCGGCCGGATCTCACCCACGGCGCCGCCCTCGACCTCGACTTCGAAGCCGCTGTCGCTGCCGTGCACACGTGAGGCCAGGCGCAGGCGCGAGACCGAGGCGATCGACGGCAGGGCCTCGCCGCGGAACCCGAGCGTGCCCACGCCCTCGAGATCATCGAGTGACTCGATCTTGCTGGTGGCATGCGGGGAAAGCGCCAGGCCCAGTTCGTCACGCGCGATGCCGTCGCCGTCGTCCGAGACCCGAATGCGCCGCGCGCCGCCCTTCTCGATTTCCACCCGAATGCGCCGACTGCCGGCATCGAGGCTGTTCTCGACCAGTTCCTTGACGATCGAGGCCGGCCGCTCGATGACTTCACCGGCAGCGATCTGGTTGACGAGATGGGTGGGCAGCTTACGGATCGGCATGCGCCGTAGTTTAACCAATGGCGCCTGCAGTTATGACCCGCGCGAAGATGAAACCGCAGATTTCGCAGATTTGCACAGATTCAAGAACGGATCGATTTAACTGATTTCCCGGACTGTCTCAGACTGATGAGCAGTTGGGTCTTTCAAGAGCGCAGTATCAATCTGCGTCAATCTGCGTAATCTGCGGTTTCAAGAACCGGCCGGGATCACCAGCACGGCACCGGGATGGATGACGTCGCCGTCGAGATCGTTGGCCTGGCGGATGCGCGCCACGCTGGTCCGGTACTTCTGCGCGATCACGCCCAGGGTGTCGCCGCGCTGGACGATATGCTGATCGCCGCTGCGGTTGGCGGCAATCCAGGTGCCCTGCGGCGCGGTAGCGTAGAAATGCTGGCGTACACCATTGACGATGGCCTGGGCGATGCGGCCGCGATGGGCGGCGCTGCCGAGGTTGGCCTCATCATGCGGGTTGCTGATGAAACCCACTTCCACCAGTACGCTGGGTACATCCGGCGAGCGCAGCACGACGAAATTGGCGCGCTCGACCCGATCGCGATGGCGCTTGCCGACCCGGCCGATCTCATCGAGTATGGATTCGGCCGCTCCGGCGCTGTATTCCATCGCCACCGACTGCGACAGATCGAGCAGGACTGAACTGAGCACGTCGTCGCCACGCTCGAGCTTGACGCCACCGATCAGGTCGGCGCGGTTCTCGCTCTTGGCCAGCAGACGCGCCGCCTCGCTCGAGGCCCCGCGACGCGACAGCACGTAGACCGAACTGCCGCGTACGCGCCGATCGCGGAAGGCGTCGGCATGAACCGATACGAACAGATCGGCCCGGGCCTCACGCGCCCGGGCAAAGCGTTCCTCGAGCGGAATGTAGTAATCGCCGGTGCGGATCAACACGCCGCGCATCCCGGACTGCTCGTTGATGCGTTTTTCGAGTTCGCGTGCGATCGCCAGCGTGACATTCTTCTCGTAACTGCCGGCGGCACCGATGGCGCCGGGATCCTCGCCGCCGTGACCGGCATCGATGGCCACGATCATGTCGCGCTCGCCGTCCATGGCCGAGCGCACCGCTTCGCGGACTCGCTCGTCGGGCGACTGCGCGTCCTCGGGATAAAGATCGACGACCAGGCGATGACCGTACTCGCCGGCCGGCGCGAGCAGGAAGCTTTGCGGCCGGGCCCCATCCTCGAGGTCGAGCACGACGCGCAGGTCATGTCCGTTGCGCACGCCGTGGCGCACACTTCGAATCACGCCGCTGTGCTCCTCGTCGAGCAGCAACTCGCGGCCCAGGTCGGCCCCTTCTATATCGATCACGATCCGGGCGGGATCATCGAGGGTAAACAGGCTGTATTCGACGCGCTGGTCCAGATCGAGCACGGCCCGGGTACTGTCGGGACCGGCCCACACGCGCAGGTTGCGCACCTCACCGGCCGTGGCCGTGACGGCCACGATCGCGAACACGATTCCGATCAGGAATTTCAACACTGGCATGCTTGGCAACGACCCCATGTTGCAGGCTTGTGCCAATCATGCAACGGAAAATAAATTTTTTCAAGCCAAATCGGAGAGTTGCAAAAACTTCCAAGAACTGGCTTTGGAAGGTGGGCGCAAGCCCCGGAAATGACCTTCTCAGGCTGGAACGATGCGCAGATCCAGCAGCTTCGACAGGTTCTTTCGGCGCGCCGGCAACAGGATGTCGCCCAGCGTGTAGCCGTCGAGTACGGCCAGGAAGGCCGTACGGGCCTCGTCGAGCATACCGGCCAACGCACAGGCCCGGGTAATCACGCATTCGTTGTTGGGCCGCATGCACTCGACCAGGCCCATGTCCGGCTCCATCGCGCGCACGATCCGCCCGACGCTCAATTCCTCGGGCGCGTGGGCCAGGCTCAAGCCCCCGCCCACTCCGCGCACCGATTCAACGAACCCCTCGGCGGCAAGCTGCTGGACGACCTTCATCAGGTGATTGCGGGAAATCCCGTAGGCTTCGGAAATTTCACGAATCGTGCAACGGCGATCGTCGTGCAGCCCGAGGTAGATCAGGACGCGCAACGAAAAGTCGGTGTACTGGGTCAGGCGCATGGTGAGTGGATTTTAACCCGATGGTCGGCAATTTTTATATAGTAGAGAGAATGAATAATCCACCCGTGAACCCGCCCGCACCGACGCACACGGTCTTCAACCAGCCCGAAGCGCTCGTCGACTACAACCCTTTCGATACCCATCCCGCACTGCAGCAGTCGCTGGAACGGGAAGGCGGCGAAGCTTTCGTCGATCAGGTCCGCGAGTTCGCGCAAGTTGCAGCGAGCGAGATCGGTCCGCTGGGATTCGACGCCAACGAGTTCACGCCGAGGCTGCGCAGCCACGATCGCTTCGGCCACCGCATTGACCAGGTCGACTACCACCCCGCCTACCACCGCATCATGAAAATCAGCCTCGGCCACGGCCTCGGCAGCCTGACCTGGACCGGCAAGCCCGGCGCACGCATCGCCCGCTCGGCGATGATGTTCCTGCACAACCAGTTCGAAGCCGGCACGATGTGCCCGATCACCATGACCCATGCGGTGATTCCGGCGCTGCGCCTGCAGCCGGAGGTAGCCGAGGTGTGGGAACCGCGCGTGATGGCATCGGCTTACGACGCGCGCTTTCTGCCGCCGGACCAAAAGCACGGCGCAACGCTCGGCATGGCCATGACCGAAAAGCAGGGCGGCTCGGATGTGCGCGCCAACACCACCCGGGCCACACCGCTGGCATCGGGTGGGCCCGGCGGAGAGTACGAACTGGTCGGCCACAAGTGGTTCTGCTCGGCACCCATGTGCGACGCCTTCCTGACCCTGGCACAGACCGATGAGGGATTGAGCTGCTTCCTGGTACCGCGCTTCCGGCCCGACGGCTCGATCAATCCCTTCCACATCATGCGGCTGAAGGACAAACTGGGCAATCGCTCGAACGCCTCGGCCGAAATCGAGTACCCCGGCACCTGGGCGCAGTTGGTGGGCGAGCCCGGCCGCGGCGTGGCCACCATCATCCGCATGGTCGCCGAAACCCGCCTGGATTGCGTCATCGGGTCGGCCTCGCTCACCCACAAGGCCGTGGTCGAGGCCATTCACCACTGCCGCGGCCGCAAGGCCTTCGGCAACCACCTGATCGAGCAGCCCGCCATGGCCGGTGTGCTGGCCGACCTGGCGATCGAATCGGAAGCGGCCACCGCACTGGCGCTGCGGCTCGCCGGCCTGTTCGAACGCGCCGGAGGTGGCGACGAGCAGGCTGAGCTGCTGGCAAGAATCGCCACGCCGGTGGCCAAGTACTGGGTGTGCAAGCGTGCCGTCGGCGCCATCAACGAGGCCCAGGAATGCCTCGGCGGCGCGGGTTATGTCGAGGAATCGATCCTGCCGCGGCTCTACCGCGAAGCCCCCGTCAATGCCATCTGGGAAGGCTCGGGCAATATCCAGTGCCTGGACGTGCTGCGCGCGGTCGCGCGAGAGCCGCGCTGTCTGGAGGCCTTCATTGCCGCGATCGAACCTCATCACGACGCTCACCCCGGCATCGGAAAGCGCCTCGATGCCATCACCGCCGACCTCGGCAACCCTGACAGCGCCCAGGCCCATGCCCGGCGGATCAGCGAGGCCATGGTGTTGTGCTTGCAGGCCGCCATTCTGCTTGAGGCCGACAGCCCGCTGGCCGAAGCCTTTTGCCGAAGCCGCCTTGAAGCGGCCGGTGCCGGGCTGTTCGGCACCCTGCCGGCAGGCATCGACACGCGCGCCGCCATCGAGCGCACATTCCCGGCCTGAAAAGGCCTTTCGCGGGGGCGGTTGAAAGCCTCCGCGCAACCCTCCATGTTAGTCTGTTCACCAAACATCGACAGCAGGATCAACATGGAAATTGCGAACAATACCGTCGTCGCCATCGACTACACCCTGACCGGAGACGACGGCCAGGTCATCGACACCTCCGAAGGCCGCGAGCCGCTCGAGTACTTGCACGGCCACCAGAACATCATTCCGGGCCTCGAGAAGGCGATCGAAGGCAAGGCCGAAGGCGAAGAGCTGGAAGTGGCCATTCCGCCCGAGGAAGGCTACGGCCCGTATCGCGAAGACCTCATCCAGGACGTACCGAAGGAAGCCTTCGACGGCGTCGACAAGGTTGAACCGGGCATGAGCTTCCGCGCCGAATCCAATGCCGGCCCGATGACCGTCACCGTCAAGGAAGTCGGCGATGAAACCGTCACGGTTGACGGCAACCACATGCTCGCCGGCAAGGTGCTCAACTTCAAGGTCGCCATCAAGGGCGTGCGCGAAGCCACCGAGGAAGAGATCTCCCAGGGCACCGTCGCGGCCTGAATGGGCGAGATCCGAAATTGAACGAATGAAGGGCTTCCCGCGGGAAGCCCTTTTTCGTTGCGGGCCAGGGATTCAAGCTGCCGGTTTGGTTATGATCCAGCGATGAAACCCTGGCACACCCTGACGCCGGCCGAGTCGCTCGAAGGCTTGCAGTCCTCAAGCCCCGGCCTGACGGCCGAAGAAGCCGCTCGCCGCCTCGCGAAAGACGGCCCCAACGCCCTGCCTGAGAGCCCGCGCCGGCCCTGGTGGCGCCGCCTGTTGGCGCAGTTCCACAACGTCCTGATCTATGTACTGATTGCGGCAGCCCTGTTGGCCGCGACACTGGCTCACTGGGTCGATGCCGGCGTGATCACGGCAGTGGTCATCATCAACGCGATCATCGGGCTGGCCCAGGAAGGCAAGGCCGAACGCGCCATGGAGGCGATCGGCCGGATGCTGGCGTTGAAAGCCAAGGTCCGGCGCGACGGGCGCTGGCAGACCATTCCGGCGGCGGAACTGGTCCGCGGAGACATCGTGCGCCTGGGCGCAGGCGACCTGGTGCCGGCTGACCTGCGCCTGCTCGAATCGCACGGCCTGCGGATCGACCAGGCCGCCCTGACCGGTGAGTCAGTGCCGGTTGGCAAGACCGTCGAAACCGTCGAAGCACAGGCGCCGCTGGCCGACCGGCGCTGCCTCGCCTATTCCGGCACGCTGGTCGGCGGCGGACAGGGAACCGGCGTGGTCTTCGCCAGCGGCAGCGACACGGAGCTGGGCCGAATCAGCAGCATGCTCGAGACCGTCGAGAACGTGACGACGCCATTGCTGCGCCAGGTCAACCGTTTCGGTCAAATCCTCTCGGCCGTGCTGGTTGGCTTTACCGTCCTGGTCATCACCCTTGGCCGTGTCTTGCACGGACTGCCCCTCGACGAGGGGTTTCTGGCCGGCGTGGCGCTGATCGTCGCCGCCATCCCCGAGGGCCTGCCTGCGATCATCACCATCACCCTGGCGGTCGGCGTACAGCGCATGGCTGCACGTCAGGCCATCATCCGCCGGCTGCCGGCGGTCGAGACCCTGGGTTCGGTCACCACCATCTGCTCGGACAAGACCGGCACCCTGACCCGCAACGAACTTCACGTGCGCCGCGTCCTGACGGGCATGGGCGATTTTTCGCCCGAATCCCTGCCGGCCGATTGCGACGCCGTTCGGGCGCTGGCCGAGGCGGCCGTGCTGTGCAACGATGCCGAGTTCGGCGGTGACAGCAACGATCCCATCGAACTCGCGCTCCTCGACCTGGCGGCCCCGGCGGCTATCAAGATCGACGAAGTGAGGCATGCCTCACCGCGAACGGCGCTACTGCCCTTCTCCTCTCACCGCAAGCTGATGGCCACCGCACACGGCGAGCGGCTGATCATCAAGGGTGCCCCCGAGACCGTGCTCGAGCGCTGTTCGCATGTGCTGGGAGCCGACGGCATGGAACAACTGCTTGCCGATACCTGGCGCACGCGGCTCGACGACCTGGCTGGCGACGGACTGCGCATTCTCGCCCTGGCCGAACGCCATGCCGGGACACCCATCGACTCGATCGACGATGAACACACCCTGGGCAAGGACTTCTGCCTGCTCGGCCTGGTCGGGTTCGCCGACCCGCCGCGCGCGGAAGTGCCGCAATCGATCCGCGCCTGTCGCGAGGCCGGCATCCGAGTCAAGATGATCACCGGCGACCATGCCGTCACGGCCGGATCGATCGCGCGCGAGCTCGGACTCACCAGCGGGAACACCGTTCTCACCGGACCGGAACTGGATCGGCTCGACGATGCCGAGCTGGCTGAGCGATCGGCGTCGGTCGACGTCTACGCGCGCACCAGCCCGGAACACAAGCTCAGGCTGGTCACCGCCCTGCAGGCCCGTGGCGAAGTGGTGGCCATGACCGGCGACGGTGCCAACGATGCACCGGCACTCAAGCGCGCCGACATCGGCGTGGCGATGGGCATCAAGGGCACCGAAGCGTCACGACAGGCGGCCGAGATGGTGCTTGCCGACGACAACTTCAGCACCATCGCCGCCGGCATCGAGGAAGGCCGCGGAGTCTACGACAACATCCGCAAGGCCGTGCTGTTCATTCTGCCGACCAACGCCGCCGAGGCCCTGGTCGTAGCGCTGGCCGTACTGGCCGGAGTGACCTTGCCGATCACGCCGGTCCAGATTCTGTGGATCAACATGGCCACGGCTGTCACCCTCGCCCTGGCATTGGCCTTCGAACCCACCGAGGGCGACGTGATGCGTCGCCCGCCGCGTCCGAGGTCGGAGGGCTTGATCACCGGATTCGTCGCAGCTCGTATCCTCTGGGTCGGCCTGGTCCTGACCGGCGCGACTTTCGCCCTGTTCCAGTGGAGCGTAACCGGAAGCGGCGACGAGGCCCTGGCGCGCACGCTGGCGGTCAACCTGCTGGTTGCCGGCGAAATCGTATACCTGTTCAACTGCCGGCGGCTTTTTGCGCCCAGCCTCACCCGCGAGTCGCTCGGCGCCAACCGCTGGGCCTGGTTGATGGTGGCGATCCTGGTCGTCATGCAACTCGGCTTCACCTACCTGCCAGCCGCGCAACTGATCTTCGGCACGACCGCGCTGGAGGCCGGGCACTGGCTGCTGATCGGCGCATTGGTCGTCCCCTTGCTGTTGGCCGTGGAACTGGAAAAATGGCTTTGGCGCCGGTTCACAGCGGATGGCGGCGACGACCGGCCGGAAGTTTCCGCCTAGGCCGACTGCGGCCGCAATCGTCCGGCGATCACCAGCGGCGCGAACAACACGTAGACCAGGCAGACGCCGCCAATGGTTTCCAGCGCGACGTCGCGCTCGAGCAGGCCGCCGAGCAGGACGGGGCCGGCCGCCGTGGAAAGCACCATGAGCGAGGCGTAGACACCACGGATCATGCCCAGCCGCTCGGTGCCGAACAGTTCGACCCAGACAGCACCGCTGACCACCCCATTGATCCCGGCCGTCAGACCAAGCCCGGCAAACATCACCCACATGGCCGGTGCAGACGGCAGAATGCCGAGCGCCGCCACGCCCAGGCCGAGCGGAAGCAGGTAGAACCGAAGCAGCGTGCAGGCGCTGAACCGATCAATGAGTCGGCCTCCGGCAAATGCCGCAACTCCCTGCATGGCGGCAAACAGGACAAACCCGGACGCCACCGCCGGGAGCGACCACGCCAGGCGTTCGGCGAGCGAGCTCTGGTGAAGGAACAAGGCGGTCACGACCAGCGGCGAGACCAGCACGACGGCAAGAACCCGCAGAAACCGGCCGTGGACGAACAGTTTCCGGCGGGTCAGCGGACCCGTTGGATTCGACGCGGTTGTCGTTTCACTTGCCGGCTCGCGTCCGCTCAAGGGCCGTGCCAGCGTGACAAGCAGCGGCACGGCTACGAAAACCAGTGTCGCGGCGGCCAGCCACCAAACCTGTCTCCAGGCCAACCAGCCCATCAGCCCGGCCACGAGCGGCGGCAGCGAGGCCTCGCCGGCGATGAATCCGTAACTCGCCATGGCGACCGCACGGCCGCGGCGCTTGACCGCGTAGCGGGCGGCGGCCACCACGGCCAGATGGCCAGCCAGGCCCTGACCGGCCAGGCGCAGAAGGACCAGCCCGATGAACAATCCAGCGATACCGGGTGCAAATCCGACGAAGGTGGCGCCAATGGCCAGCAAAATCATCGTCACCACAATGGCGCGGCGCAGGGTCAGGTAGTCGGCTATCGCGCCCAGCCAGAACATGCTCAGGCCGCTGATCAGGGTGGCCGTGCCGTAGAGCGTACCCAGGCCCGATTCACCCAGATTGAAGTCGGCGCGAAAGTCCGCGCCGAACAAACCGATGTAAAAGGTCTGCCCGAAGGAAGAACACAGCGCAGCCAGGAAGGCAAAGCGTCCGGCCGGGGGGATCCCCCGGGGGGTCGTTTCACTCACACCGGCAAACCCCGTTGCATCGCCGGCGGCAGGATATGTTGGAACAGCTGCGTCATGGCGGTGCAGTTTAGGCCATCGCAGAGGCTGATTGCTTTAAAGTCCACGGCAGACTAGTATCGGCAGCCATGCGGCTCCCGGACCATGCAAGTTTGCCGAGACCATCGGCACCCTACCCCTGTGTCCGCCCGGAGCGGGCATGCTGACGCTCCCCGATTTTTCGAACCCCATCGACCAGGACCTGCTGGGCCAGGCGATCGCCCGGGCACCGATGGGCTTCATGCTCTTCGACCTGCGCGGACGACTGCTGCAGGCCAACCAGCGCGTCGAGGAAAGACTCGGTTACTCAAAAGAGCAACTCGCAGGGCTGACCCTGCGCAAGCTCGACTGTGAACTGTCCGATGCCGCGCTCGATGCCCTGCTTGAACGGCTCGCCGACCGGGTCGGTGATCGACCCGAGATTCTGCTCACGCAGCACTGTGATGCCCAGGGTGAAAGCTTTCCGGTCGAGGTCCGCCTGGCGGCGATTGAAATCGACGGCCGGGCGTGCATCGTCATGCTGGCCACGGCGATCACCGACAGCCTGGCGGCCGAACGCCAGTTGCAGGAAAAGGAACGGCTGTTCAACCAGGTCTTCCACGCATCCGAAGACGCCATCCTGCTGCTCGCCGACGACCACTTCATCGATTGCAATGAAGCGGCCGTGCGCATGCTCGGCTGCTCTTCGAAGGCAGACATCCTGCATACCCCGCCCTGGAGCCTCTCACCTGAGCACCAGCCGGACGGTCGGCTCTCGACCGAAAAGGCCCGCGAGGTGATCGAGCTGGCCTACCAAAAGCACTTTCACCGCTTTGAATGGGTGCACCGGCGCGGAAATGGCGAGGATTTCCCGGTCGAAGTCACCCTCACCCTGGTGGAATTGGCCGGTCGGCAGATCCTGCACGTGATCTGGAACGACATTACTGAACGCAAGGCTGACGAGAAGCGGATCGAGGCGTTGGCCCGCTACGACATGTTGACCGGGCTGCCCAACCGCCGCCTGTTGCAGGAGAATGCCGCAAGAGCCATCGCTGCGAGTGCCCGCACAAACCGCCCGGTCGGAGTCATGTACATGGACCTCGACCGTTTCAAGGACATCAACGATACCCAAGGCCACGAAACCGGCGACCGTATGCTCGCCGAGGTTTCCGCGCGGCTCAGGACCTGCCTGGACGATGAACATAGCGTGGCCCGTCTGGGCGGCGACGAATTTGCCTTTGTCCTGCCCGACACCGACATCGTCAGCATGCAGGCGCTGGCCGCTCGAATCGTCGAAATGATGGAAGAGCCGTTCACGATCAACGGCATCAGCACCCGCATCGGCGCCAGCATCGGCCTGGTCAGCTACCCGGAGCACGGTCGGGACCTGGCCGAGCTGCTCAAGCACGCGGACATTGCCATGTATCGCGCCAAGGAATCACAGGAAGGCTGGTGTCTGTTCGCGCCGGAGCAGGCCTTCAACGTGCTCGAACGAGTCAATCTCGAACGCGAGCTGCGCGAAGTGATTGCCGAACGCAAGCTGAGCTTGCACTACCAGCCCATAATCGACGCGCACACGGGCCTGCCCTGCTGTGTTGAAGCGCTCGCCCGCTGGCCGCGACTCAACGGCGAGTTCGTGCCGACACAATTGTTCATCAACATGGCCGAAACGACCGGGCTGATTCAGCCCCTGAGTGAACTGCTGCTGGAAACGGTTTGCGAGCAGGCACGCGAATGGCGCCGCCAGGGTCTGGCGATCCCGATCGCAGTCAATCTGTCAGCGCGCGAACTGCAGGCACCGGACCTGGCCGACCGTGTCCTGGCCACGCTGGAGCGTTACGGCCTGGACGGCTCGGCGCTGGAACTCGAAGTCACCGAAACCACAGCCATGAGCCACGCTTTCGACACGGTGGCCACGCTCTCCCGACTGAAGCAACAGGGCATCCGCATTTTCATCGACGATTTCGGTACCGGCTATTCCTCGCTGAGCCAGCTCAAACGCCTGCCGGTCGATGTCCTCAAGGTCGATCAGAGTTTCGTCCGCGACATGGTCAGCGACCCGGCCGATGCCAAAATCGTCGAGACCATCGTGTTGCTGGCTGGCGCCATGGACCTGCAAACCGTGGCCGAAGGCATCGAGACCGAAGCCCAGTTCCGGGCTGCGCGCAGGCTCGGCTGCGATTTCGTCCAGGGCTATCTGTTCGCCCGTCCGGCCAGCGCCGCCGACATCACCCCCCTGCTCGAGCGCGGCCGCTTCGAACTACCTAACCCCGGTTAAAGCGACGCAACTGCCGCCGCTCCCGCTTGTCCGGGCGGCGCGACGGCCCCTGCGCCGAACCCGCCAGCTTGCGCTCCTCGGCGCGCTGCTCGCGGGCCTTGAGACTGGCTTGCGTCTCGCGATACATGGCCTGGGCCAGGGGTGCAGAAACGCGCCGCTCACCGATCTGCTCGACCACCACCTCGAAGCGAATCTCGCCCTTAGTCACGCGCAACCGATCCCCGCAGCGCACCAGGCGCGAGACTTTCGGCGAGGCATCGTTGATTTCAACCTTGCCGCCCTTGATCGCCTGCTGGGCCATCGCGCGCGTCTTGAAGAAGCGCGCAGCCCAGAGCCATTTGTCGAGTCGTACTGATTGGGACATAAAGATTGATGGAACCGCAGATTTCGCAGATTAACGCAGATTACGAATAAAACTAAGATGACTGATGGAACGAGATCGTCAGGATCGTTTAACAAAGAACGCGAATCTGTCCAGATTACCGTTTCTTGCTTAAGTCAATCTGCGTAAATCTGCGCAATCTGCGGTTTCAATCACTCCCACCTTCAAGACGCTTCAAGCGATCGTTGATCGAGCGCAGTTCGGCGAGCAGCTGGCGGCGTTCCAGGTCTTCCTCATCCTGGTGGATCGACTGGGTGGCCGTGACGATGATGGCGATGAACAGGTTGAGCACCATGAAGCTCGAGACCAGGATGAAAGGCACGAAGTAGGCCCAGACCCACGGCGAGACTTCCATCATCGGCCGCGCGATGCCCGATGACCAGGACTCCAGTGTCATGATCTGGAACAGCGAGAACAGGCTCGCGCCCAGGCTGCCCCAGTAGTCCGGGAACTGCTCGCCGAACAGCATCGTGCCCATCACGGCAAACACGTAGAACACCAGTATCAGCAGCAAAGCCGTCCAGCCCATGCCCGGCAATGCGCGCAGCAGTGACTCGATGATGATGCGAAGTTTGGGCACCTGCGACAGCAGCCTCAAGACGCGCAGCACACGCAATGCTCGCAGGATCTCCAGGGGCCCGGATGTCGGCACCAGGGCAATGCCCACCACCAGGAAATCGAACACGTTCCAGCCGGAACGGAAGAAGCGCGGACCGAAGGCGATCAGTTTGAGCGAGATCTCGACGATGAACACGCCGAGTATGGCTGCGTTGGCCGCAAGCAACACATCCCCGACGCGGTTCATGACCGACGGCGAGGTCTCCAGGCCGAGGATGATCGCGTTGACGATGATCAGCGCGATGATGAAGCGGCTGACACCACGGCCCTCGACCCACCGACCCAGCCGCTCGCGCCAGCCACCGGCGGGGGCCAGCGCCTCGCCGTCAGGCCGAGGCGGCATGATCGTCGTCCGAGTCCTTGTCCTTGCCCAGCGCGCCGACCAGCAGGTCGTTGACGCGCTTCACGTAGGCGGCCGGATCGGCCAGCTCGCCGCCCTCGGCCAGCAGGGCCTGGTCGAACAGCAGCTGCGAGAATTCTCCGAAGCGCTTGTCGTCGCTGGTGTCGGCCATCAATTCGAGCAGCGGATGACCGGCGTTGATCTCCAGGTCGGGCTTGGTTTCGGGCACTTCCTGGCCGGCCTGTCGGAGCATCTTCTGCATCTGCAGGCTCATGGCGTCTTCGTCGCTCACGATGCAGCCCGGCGAATCGGTCAGGCGCGAGCCGGCAACGACATTGCCGACCTGCTCACCCAACACCTTCTTGATGCGCCCGGCCAGCTTCTTCGCCGCCTCGTCCGGCTCGGCCTGGTCGCCGCCGAGATCCAGCTTGCCGCTGGCCACCGACTTGAGCTGCTTGCCCTTGTACTCGTGCAGGTGGGCAACCAGCCACTCATCGATACGGTCGGTCAGCAGCAGCACCTCGATGCCGCGCTTGCGGAAGGCTTCCAGGTGCGGCGAATTCTGCGCCACCTTCAGGCTGTCGGCGGTCAGGAACCAGATGGTGTCCTGGCCCTCCTGCATTCGTTCGATATACGCGTCGAGGCCGACCGATTCATCTTCGGACTTGCTCGAGGCGAAGCGCAGCAGCGAAGCAACCCGCTCGCGCTGCTCGAAGTCCTCGATCACGCCTTCCTTGAGCACGCTGCCGAAAGCCTTCTGGAACTTGTCCCAGGCCTCGCCACCCTCGCCGGCGAGCTTGTCGATCAGGTCGAGCGAACGCTTGATCACCGCCGCGCGGATTTTCCTGACCAACGGATTGTCCTGCAGAATCTCGCGCGAGATATTGAGCGGCAGGTCGGCCGAATCGATCACGCCGCGCATGAAGCGCAGGTAGCGCGGCACCACCTGCTCGGCGGCATCCATGATGAACACCCGCTGGATGTAGAGCTTGACGCCCTCGCGCTCGTCGCGGTTGATCAGCATGTCGAACGGTGCCTGCGACGGCAGGTAGAGCAGCATGCTGTAACGCTGGTTGCCCTCGACGTGGTGATGCGCCCAGCTCAGCGGCTTTTCCGAATCACCGGTCAGGCTGGTGTAGAACTCCTGGTAGTCCTCGTCGGAAATCTCGGACTTTGCCCGTGCCCACAGCGCCTTTGAATCGTTGACCGTTTCCGGCTCGTCATCCTTGCCGGCCTCGGCCAGGCGAATCGGGAAGGCGATGTGGTTGGAATAGTGGTGAATGATGCGCTTGAGCTGCCATTTCGAGAGCAGGTCGGTGTGATCCTCGCGCATCGTCAGCACAATGGTCGTGCCCGGATCAGCGCGTTCGATCGTTTCGAGCTGGTACTCGCCTTCGCCGGTGGAGGTCCAGCGCACGCCGTTCTCGGCCGGCTCATCGGCGCGACGGGTCTCGACGGTGACTTCGCTGGCGACGATGAAGGCCGAGTAGAATCCGACACCGAACTGGCCGATCAGCGCGGCGTCCTTCTGCTTGTCGCCCGAAAGCGAATCCAGGAACTGCTTCGTGCCCGATTTCGCGATGGTGCCGAGGTTGTCGATGATCTCCTCGCGATTCATGCCGATGCCGCGATCGGCGACCGTCAGCGTGCCGGCTTCGGCATCGAAACTTACATCGATCGCCAGGTCCTGGTCGGCGCCCTTGAGGCTTTCGTGGGTCAGCGCCTCGAAGCGCAGCTTGTCACTGGCATCCGAGGCGTTGGAAATCAGTTCACGCAGGAAAATCTCGCGATTGGAGTACAGCGCGTTGATCATCAGCTTGAGCAGCTGATGAACCTCGGTGTCGAACCGGCGGGTTTCCGGGGCGTTGGCTTCACTCATGGCAGCTTCGTTCGCGATTGACTGGACTGCTCACGAAGTGGGCGCAAACGCGTCGTCTTTCAAGTCGGAAGCCACCGGAAAAGTGCGAGATCCCGGATAACGCCTGCGGCGTTTCCGGGATGACAGCATGTCCTAGTCGGTGCCTAGTCCCAATACGTCCTTTCCTTGGCGGAATTTCACATCCACCGGGATGCCGGCTTCATCGATGCGGTCGAGATCGGACTGCAACTGCTCGCCGATCACGCCCAGCTCCTCGAGCATGCGGCCGGCCTTGAGGTAGTCGCCGTCGCCCTGCAGCATCAGGATTTCGCGCGAGAGTGCATCGACCGCCTCGCTGAAGCGATCGGGCACGACGCGATAGTGTCCGTTCTCGTCACGCTCGAAGGCGCCGAAGTCGCGGAAGTAGTTGAAGCGCAGCATGTTGGCCCGGCCGTGGGCACTGGAAGCACCGAAGCGCACCGAGCGGAAGATGCCGGCCAGGAAGGTGACGTAGTAGTCCATGATGTCGCCCTCGATCTCGCCGGCCTCGTGCAGTTCACGCACCATGTAGAGCCCGAGCACATCGGCCTTGCCTTCCTCGTGCGGACTGGCGTGCTCCCTGAGTGCAGCACGCACCGTACCCTGGCCGGCCACCAGGTTCTTGATGCCCAGGCCGTGGGCGACCTCGTGGAACATGGTATTGCCGAAGAAGGCGTCGAAGTTGACGTGTTCGCGCTGGTCCTCGGCGATGACCACCTCGGCAATCGGCTCGAGGATGCGGTCGAACTTGGCCCGCATGGCGTTCTTCAACTGCGAGCGGCGCGTGCCCTGGGCCAGCTGCACTTCCTCGTCGTTGGGCAGGTTGACGGCGATGGTCTTCGAGCCGGCATTGGAATCGCCGGCGTAGTAGACCACGTCGTAGGCATTGAGCTCGGCATTGCTGCCCGGCTGTTCGGCCTTGTAGGGATCCGGTACCGGCAGGTTGCGCTGCAGATCGGGCAGGAACTCGGCAAAGCGCGCCAGGCGCTCGCTCCACTCGAGATCCTTGATCAGCACGTAGGACGAAAAGGCGGCCTTGTAGCCGTAGCGCTGATCCTCGTAGGTCTCGATCGGGCCGAAGATCAGGTCGACCTTGTTGTCCTTGACCTCCAGCCATGCCCGGTCGGAGGCCTGATAGCGGTCGGTACCCAAGGCGCTCGCACGCGATCTGAGGTAGCGTGCAAAGCTCTCGTTCTCGGCCAGCCCGGCGGCGCGTTCCAGCAGTTCGGCGGCTTCGGCCAGCTGATCGGCGTAGAACTCGTGATAAGGCACCACGGTGAGTTCACCGTCGTCGTTGCGGCGAATCAGCGTGTAGAGATCAGCCTTGCGCATGTCTCCCAGTGACTCGAACTCCGGGTGGGTCATGTCGGCCGGGTAGAAATTGGCACCGGCGGGCTTTTCGCCATAGCCGGGCACGAACGGACGGTTGTCGGCCAGGCGATCCCAGGGCCCGTAGTTGATCTCGGCAAATTCGCGCGTGGCCTCGTCATCGATCTCCTCCAACAGGGCCTCGCGATCGCCAAAGGCCTGGTGCCAGAACAGCTCGTCCATGATCAGGCTGGCATCGATCAGCACCGCCACCATCTCGCGCTGGCTGTCGCTCAGATGCGACAGGTCGGATTCGAGCGTGAACTCCGAATAGATTTCCGGTCGCGGCTCGGCCAGAGTCTCAGGTTCGTCTTCTTCGTCGGATGCGGCGCGCTCGGTCTGTGCAGACGACTGTTCGTCAGCCTGCTCAGCGGCCGGCTCGGAACGGGCGCTTTCGGCTGCGTCGTCGGGCGCACCCGCGTCGTCACCACTGCAGGCGGCCAGCAGCAGAATCGGCAGGAACACAATCAGGTACCTCAACATGGCACTCACTCCGGCAAAAATGGGAATGCCGATATTCTAACGCGACATTTGCATCATGCCGCCGGGCCTCGCATAATGACGGGCCTTTCGCCCGGCCCGACTAAAGAAAACGACAAACAAGGCATGCGGCAAGACTATTCAATCACAATTTCCAGCCATCGCGGTTCGCAACATTTCACGCTTGGCCAACGGACACAGCGCCTCATCGCCGGAGCGACGGCCGGGCTGGCATTGGCGTTCATCGGCGGCGCACTGGCCATCGTCCTGCTGTCCGGCCGGGTGGGCGAGCTGGATCGGCAGGTTGCCGGCTTGAGCGGTGACAATCAGCGCATTCAGGCCGACAACCAGCGCCTGACAGCCGAAACCGGCCGACTGCAGGACCAGCTTCGGGAACGCCGACGCGAACTGGCCGCTCTCGGCGGCGAGCTGGGCCGGATCGAGACGCTGGTGGGCCTGCAGCCGAACGACGAGCAGCCCCTGGCCCAGCGGATCGACGTTGCCGGTCGCACCGCCTTCCAGCGGCAACTGATGCTGCGCTCCATTCCCAGCGGCTTTCCGGTCGACTCGGGCCTCGTCACCAGCCGTTACGGCATGCGCCAGCATCCGATCCACGAACAAGAAAGCCTGCACGGCGGCGTCGACCTGCGCGCCAAGCGCGGCACGCCCATTCACGCCACCGCCGACGGCGTGGTCGAATGGGCCGCCCTGCACCGCGACTCCGGCCTCGGCAAGATGGTCAAGCTGGTCCACAATTACGGCTTCTCGACCATCTTCGGTCACCTTGACGAAATCGCCGTCGAAAGCGGCAGTTACGTCAAGCGCGGCGAATTGCTGGGCTATTCGGGCAACACCGGTCAGTCGGCCGCGCCCCATCTTCACTACGAGGTACGCTACCTGCAGCGTCGCCTCGACCCCTCACCCTTCCTGCGCTGGTCGCTGGAAGAATTCGACGTTCTGTTCAGCGAGGAGGATCGCGTTCAATGGGAATCCTTGACCGAAATCGTACGCACGGCAGCGAACGTGCCGGAAACACCGTTGTTGCAGCAGGTACAAAGCTTGTCGGCGACCTCACCCTGAGCGATCACCTGCACATCGACGGTCATATCGAGGGCACGATCCGCTCCGAGGCTGAAATCGCCATTGGCGAGCAAGGCCGGGTCGAAGGCGAAATCGAAGCCGAGCGCCTCTATGTCAGCGGCAGTTTCGAGGGCAGCATTTCGGCCCGACGGCTGGAGATTGTTGCCGGCGGCCGGGTCCAGGGCGATGTGGTGGTCAGCGAACTGGTGATCGAGCCCGGTGGGCAGTTCAACGGCAACAGCCGGATTCGTGAACAGGAAGCGGGATCACCGCGGCAGCTGGCGCATGAATCCAAGACCGCAAAGCCGGCCGACAAGGCCGAAAAGGACGATCAGGCGGCAACCGTGAGCGGCTGAAGCGCCGAAATCATGCGGGCACGGCGCCCAAACGAAAAAAGGCCAGCTCGAAAGCTGGCCTTTTTTCTAGCCCTGGTACCCGGTATCAGGCGCGGGCGCGGCGGCCCGAGCTGGAAAGCTTTTCCTTGATGCGCGCAGCCTTGCCTTCGAGGTCGCGCAGGTAGAACAGCTTGGCGCGACGCACCTTGCCCCGGCGCTTGATCTTGATCGACTCGATCAGCGGGCTGTACGTCTGGAAGACACGCTCGACGCCGGTGCCGTGAGAGATTTTTCGCACGGTAAAGGCGGAGTTGAGCCCGCGGTTGCGCTTGGCGATGCACACGCCTTCGAAGGCCTGCACGCGCTCACGTTCCCCTTCACGCACCCAGAGATTGACCACGACCGTGTCGCCGGCGGCAAATTCCGGAATCTCGCGCTCGGTCTGTTCCTTGTTGATTTCGTCGATGATGTTGCTCATGACTGCGTTCTTCCCGATTGAGCGTGACAGCCCCTTCGCGGGGCAAATAAGCTGGCCATTATAACGTCGTTTTCAGCGCTTGTCTCGCCCGGATTTGGAAAATTCGGCCAGCAGCGCCTCTTCGTCCGGGTCGAGCTCGCGCGTCTGCATCAAATCCGGCCGGCGCCGGCGGGTCCGATCGAGGGACTGCGCCCGACGCCAGCGCTCGACGCGGGCATGGTCACCGCTGAGCAACACTTCCGGCACCGTCTGGCCACGCCAGGTTTCCGGCCGCGTGTAGTGCGGGCAATCCAGCAGACCGTCGGCGAACGAATCCTGTTCGGCCGACTGTTCATGGCCCAACACGCCCGGCAGCAGGCGCACAACCGCATCGATCATCACCGCCGCCGCCGGCTCGCCGCCGGAAAGCACGAAATCGCCGATCGACCACTCCTCGTCGACCAGTTCATCCATCACCCGCTCGTCGATACCCTCGTAGCGTCCGCACACCAGAATCAGTCGCTCGCGCTGCGCCAGGGTCCCGACCCCGGCCTGATCCAGCCGCCGGCCCTGCGGTGAAAGGCAGGCCACCGGCGCCTCGGCACCGTCAGCGCGCGCCGCCTCGATGGCCTTGGCCAGGGGCTCGGGCCGCATCACCATGCCGGGCCCGCCGCCGTAGGGGCGATCGTCCACGCTGCGGTGCACACCGCTGGCGTAGTCGCGCGGATTCCAGCAGTGCAGCGCCACGCGCCCGTCGGCCAGCGCGCGGCCGGTCAGGCCCAGGCCCTTCAGGCTTTGGACCCACTCGGGAAACAGGGTGATGACATCGATGCGCGAGATCATTCCGACTCGGTCCATTCCAGCGGCCAGTCGACGGTAATCCGGCCCTCGGTCAGATCGACCTCGCGTACGAATTCGCCGCTCACGAAGGGAATGAGTACCGGTGAGTCCCCGTCGATTTCCATCACATCGTGGGCGCCGGTTTCCAGCATTCGGGCCACATGACCATAGACGTGGCCCTCGAGGTTGACCACCTCGAGGCCGATCAGGTCGTGCCAGTAGTATTCGTCTGCTTCGGGTTCGGGCAGCGCCGAGCGCGCGACGCGGATGTCTGTTTTGCCAAGCGCAGCGGCTTGTTCGGGCGTATCGACATCACGCAGTTTGGCCACCAGCCGGGGACCCGACCGATGCCACTGCTCAACTTCGATGGATTGGCCGTCGCCGATCAACCAGGGCTGGTAGTCGAAGATGGCGACCGGCGGCCGGGTGTCGGACCAGATCCTGACCCAGCCTTGAACACCCCAGGGGCCGTTGAATCGGCCGACAAGGACCGATTCGTCTGCCGACATGGGTTCAGGCCGCCGACTGGGCCCGGCGTGCTTCGTTGGCCAGATCGCGAACGCGTTCGGAAATCTGCGCACCCTGGCCGAGCCAGTAGTCCACGCGCTCGACATCCAGGCGCAGGCGCTCGTTCTGACCGCGCGCGACGGGATTGAAGAACCCGAGGCGCTCGATGCTGCGACCGTCACGGGCGTTGCGGCTGTCGGTTACCACGATGTGGTAGAAAGGCTGCTTCTTGGCGCCGCCCCGGCTCATGCGAATCTTGACCATGTTCTCTCCTGAATCGCGCCGGAACCATTCCGGTTCCGATGCTTGGCAATTGCTTAATTCGGCAAACCCGCAATTTTAGCCGAAGAAACGCCGAAAGGAAAGCCCGAAACAGCTCTGGAAATACGATTGCAGCCGGCCTTCCCGCTTCGACTATCATGCCCGAAGTTTTCAACGTCTGCATGCCCCTGCCGTGACCGAAACACTACGCTCCCGGATACCGGGCCTGGCCCTGGCCGCTGTAATTGCCGCCGGCGCCTGGCTCATCGTCCGCCTCATCGCCCTGCTGCCACCGCCGGTGGGCAGTCTGCCGCTGTCGATGATGCTGGTGGCCATTCTCGCCGGGCTGGCGCTGGCCGCTCCGGTCAACCGGCGCCCCGGGCTCGAACCCGGCCTGGCCCTGGCCCGCGGCATCATCCTCAAGACCGCGGTGGCCCTGATCGGCCTGCGCCTGAGCCTGGCCGACCTCGGCCAGCTCGGCGCCCAGGCCTGGCCGCTGGTACTGCTGGTGGTCGCCACGGGTCTGCTGGTCACCCTGTTGCTGGCGCGACTGGCGGGTGCCGGCCCGCGCCTGGGTATCCTGCTGGCCGCCGGCACCTCCATCTGTGGTGCTTCGGCGATTGCTGCCACCGCGCCGGGGCTCAAGGCGAAAAGCGATGAGATCTGCTACGCCATCGCCTGTATTGCCCTGATCGGCCTCACGGCGACCGTCCTCTATCCGTGGCTGCTCGAGCGGCTGTTCGAGAGCCCCGAAGAGATCGGTTTCATCCTGGGCGTCGCCGTGCACGACACCGCCCAGGTCACGGCCGCGGCCGCCCTGCACGAGCAGGCCTGGGACGCGGACGGCACGCTGGTGGCCGCCACGGTCGCCAAGCTGATGCGAAACGCCGGCATGCTGATCCTCATCCCGGCCCTGGTCTGGTTCTACACCCGTCGCCACGAAGGCGGCTCGGCCAAGGTGCGCCTGCCGCTTTTCATCGTCGCCTTCATCGCGCTCTCGGGCGCACGCAGCGGCATCGATGCCCTGCTCGGCCCCGACCACGCGCTGTGGAATGACATCCTGGCGGTCGTGGCCCAGGCCTCGATGTTCGCCTTCGCCATGGCCATGACCGCCCTGGCCACGACGGTCCAGCCCTCGGAACTCAAGGCGCATGGCTGGAAACCGGCGGTCGCGGCCGTGGCCGCGGCGGCCGTGATGTTCGGTGTGGCGGTGTGGTGGATGAATTAGGGGCAGCAGAACTGATGACAATCGATCGAACGGCAACGGCATCCGCAACGGCAACCGCCCTCGCCCCCGCCTGCATCGGCAACGTCGCCGTCGGCTTCGACCTGCTCGGGCATGCGATTGAAGGCCTGGCCGATCGCGTAACCGCCCGGCGCGTGGACAAACCCGGGGTGCGCATCGTCTCGATTGCGGGGGTGGCCACCGAACTACCCACCGAAGCGGACGACAACACCGCATCGCGCGCGGTGCGATCCCTGCTGGCCGCCCGGGCACCGGATGCGGGCATCGAATTAACCATCGACAAGGGCATTCCGCTGGCTTCGGGCCTGGCCGGCTCGGCCGCCAGTGCAGTGGCTGCGGTGGTCGCCGCCAACGCCCTGCTCGACCGCCCGTTGGCCCAGCGCGCACTCTACCGGCATGCGCTGGAAGGCGAACGTGTCGCCTCCGGCGCCGACTGCGGAGACAACGTCGGCCCGCAATTGCTCGGCGGCCTGGTGCTGGCCGCCGGCGATGACCTGATCCGCATTCCCGTACCCGAGGGCCTGACCGCGGTGGTGGTACGCCCCGACATGAGCATCGAAACCCGCCAGACCCGGGCCGCGCTGGAAGCCCCATTCGATCTTGGCCTCATCACGGCCGCCCAGGCCAACCTGGCGCGGGTCCTGGCCGGCTGCTACGCCAACGACTTGGGATTGATCCGCAAGGGCCTCGAAGACGTGCTGGTCGAACCACGACGTGCCGGGCTGATCCCCGGATTCGAAGCAGTCAAGCAGACGGCGCTCGATCACCAGGCCCTGGGCGCCAGCCTTTCCGGCTCGGGCCCCAGCATCTTCGCCTGGTTCGCCAGCGCCCCGGAAGCCCACCGCGCCGCCCCGGCCATGGTCAAGGCCTTCGAGCAGGCGAACCTGGCCGCCACCGCCCTCATTTCCCCGGTGGATGCACCGGGAGCAAGGCTGGAGCCAGATTAGCTACGCGGCCAAAAGCACCCAATGTCATCCCGAAATTTGCGCAGCAAATATCCGGGATCTCGCACCTGTCCGGTAGCAATCAGCCAGGCCGTGCCGAACCGAAGCATGCGAGGTCCCGGCTCAGAGGCCGGGACGACACCTTTGAGTCTCAGAGCCCGGCCGCCACGCGCGTGCCTTCGTCAATCGCGCGCTTGGCGTCGAGCTCGGTCGCGATATGGGCGCCGCCGATGAGGTGGACCTTCGCGCCGGCCGCTTCCAGCGGCTCGACCAGTTCGGTGCGCGAAACCTGGCCGGCGCAGATGACGATGTTGTCGACCGCGAGCACCTGGGATTTATCGTCGATGCGGATGTGCAAGCCGTCGTCGTCGACGCGCTCGTAACTCACGCCACCGAGCATCTTCACGCCGTAATGCTTGAGCGAGGCACGGTGAATCCAGCCGGTGGTCTTGCCCAGGCCCTTGCCGTGCTTGGTCGTCTTGCGTTGCAGCAGGTAGACCTCGCGGGCCGGTTCGCCGAAGTTCGGCTCGAGCCCTTCGACCCCCCCGCGGCGCTCCAGGGATTGGTCCACGCCCCACTGCTCGAAAAAGTCCTCGGGCCGAACCTGATCGGGATCCGGCCGGGCCGGCACATCGCCATGGACCAGGAACTCCGACACATCGAAGCCGATGCCGCCGGCGCCGATGACCGCCACGCGCGGGCCAACCGGCTTGTTGTGCAGCAGCACATCGATATAGCCGAGCACCGAGGAATGATCCTGGCCGGGAATCTTCGGATCGCGCGGCAGCACCCCGGTGGCGATGATGAATTCGTCGAAGTCTTCGGCGACCGGACCTTCCACATCGACCGGCGTGTTCAGGCGCAGGTCGACACCGGTGAGCTTGATACGACGGCCGAAGTACCGCAGGGTCTCGACGAACTCCTCCTTGCCGGGAATGCGCTGGGCCATGTTGAACTGCCCGCCGATGCGGTCCATGGCCTCGAACAGCACCACTTCGTGACCGCACTCGGCGGCGGTGGTGGCCGCCGCCAGCCCGGCCGGGCCGGCACCCACGACCGCCACGCGCTTCTTCTGCTTCGCCGGCCGGATCAACAATTCGGTCTCCCGCCCGGCGCGCGGATTGACCAGGCAACTGGCCTTCTTGTTCTCGAACACGTGATCGAGGCAGGCCTGATTGCAGGCAATGCAGGTATTGATCTCGTCGGCGCGGGCCGCGCGCGCCTTGTTGACCCATTCGGCATCAGCCAGGAACGGCCGCGCCATCGACACCATGTCGGCATCACCCCGGGCCAGCACCTCCTCGGCGGTGTGCGGCATGTTGATGCGGTTGGTGGTCACCAGCGGAATCGAGACCGTGTCACGAAACTTGCGCGTGACAAAAGTGTAGGCCGCGCGCGGCACCGAGGTGGCAATGGTCGGAATGCGCGTCTCGTGCCAGCCGATGCCGGTGTTGATGATGCTCGCCCCGGCCGCCTCGATGGCCTTGCCCAGTTCGACCACCTCTTCCCAGCTGTTGCCGTCGGCGAGCATGTCGAGCATGGACAAGCGATAGATGATGATGAAATCGCTGCCGACCGCCTCGCGCGTGCGCCGGACGATCTCCACGGCAATGCGCATGCGGTTTTCAAACGCCCCGCCCCACTCGTCCTCGCGCTTGTTGGTGCGCGGCACCAGGAACTGGTTGATGAAGTAGCCTTCCGAGCCCATCACCTCCACGCCGTCGTAACCGGCATGCTGCGCCAGCTTCGCTGCGCGCACGAAGTGCCGAATCTGCTTCTCGATACCCCTGGACGACAATGCCCGGGGCTTGAACGGATTGATCGGCGCCTGGATTGCCGAAGGCGCGAGCGAAAACGGGTGATAGGCATAACGCCCGGCGTGCAGGATCTGCATGCAGATCCGCCCATCGGCCTCGTGCACGGCATCGGTCATACGGCGATGCCGGCGCGCCTCGAGCCGGTTGGTCAACTTCGAAGCCAGCGGCGCCAGCGAGCCGCGTCGATTGGGTGCGATGCCGCCGGTCACCATCAGACCCGCCCCGCCCTTCGCGCGCTCGACGAAATAGGCGGTCAGCTTCGGCCAGTTCCACACCCGGTCTTCCAGCCCGGTATGCATCGATCCCATCAGGATGCGATTGGGCAGGGTCACGTGCCCAAGGTCGAGCGGGCGGAAGATGTTCGGATAGGCGGTGGAGGCTTCGGTCACGGCGTACCTTGGCGTATGGGGAAGCACTATTATGCCTGTCGGCATGTTGGCTTGTTGGCTGGTTAGCTGGTTAGCTAGACCAGCTAACCAGCCAACCCTTCACGCACCTTCGCGCCGCTGACTTCGGCCAGCTCTTCGTAAAGCTCCCGCTCCCGGTCGGATCCGGGCTTCGGAACGACGACTTTGAGGTTGACGATCTGATCGCCGGCGGGCTTGCCGGGCAGGCCACGGCCTTTCAGGCGCATGCGCTTGCCGCTCGACGAACCGGCGGGAATGTTCATGGTGACCTTGCCGCCGAGCGTGGGCACGCGGACTTCCGCGCCCAGGGCCGCTTCCCAGGGCGCCACGGGCAGGTCGATGATCACGTCGCGCCCGTCCAGTTCGAACAGCGGATGCGGCGCGATCTTGACTTCCATGTAGAGATCGCCGGCCGGGCCACCGCCCATTCCCGGCTCGCCCTGGCCGGACAGACGAATCCTGCGCCCGGGGGTAACACCGGCCGGGATGTTCACCTCCAGGTCCTGGCGCTTGCCACCTCGATCCAGGGAGATGCGGCGCTTGCCGCCGTTGAAGGCGGTGTCGAGGTCGATCTCGACCGTAGCGTTGACATCACGGCCCTTCGCACGCACCCGCTGGCGACCACCGCCGCGCATGCCGCCGAGACCGCCGCCGAACAGCGACTCGAAGAAATCGCTGAAATCGCCAAACCCCTCGCCGCCACCAGCGCCGCCGGCGCGACCTGCGTCGCGGAAACCACCATGCCAGCCCGGAGGCGGTTTGAAGTCGTCACCGCCACGCCATCCGCCGGCACGCAGTTGATCGTATTCCTTGCGCTTGGCCGGATCCTTGAGTACCTCGTAGGCCTCTCCGAGCTCCTTGAACCGGTCTTCCGAATCCGATTCCTTGTTGCGGTCGGGATGATACTTGCGCGCCAGCTTGCGATAGGCGCGCCGAATCTCGTCCGCCGAGGCACCCTGTTCGACGCCCAGCGTCTTGTAGTAATCCTTGAATTGCATGCCTTGGCTGCCTGAAAAGTCCTATCGGATCAATGAGGGTGGCAGCCCGAAAGTCAAGTCTTGTCCAACTGGTCGAACCACGTGACGACGGGATGCTCGGGGTGCATGGCGGCGGCCAGTTGCTCCACCAGCTGGCTCAGTTCCGGCTGATCATCTCCGGCAGCGTCTGCTGCCGCGATCAAGGCCTCGGCCTCGGTCAGCCGCCAGCCACCCAGGCCCGCCGCCTGGCGCAGATTCAGACACTCCTCGGCCTGTTCGCCGGCCGCATCGTAGCGCCCGCGCTCGAGTTCGAAGCGAGCGCGCTCACAGGCCACGGCCGAGGCCACCGAGCGGGCCGCGCCGCCTGCCGCCTCGGCATCGGCACTGAGTTGCTCGTAGTCGGCCGGATCGAAATCCAGGTCCAGGCGACGCTCGACGCCGAGCAGGGCCAGGCGTGTCTGCAGGCTGTAGGGGTGATGCTCGCCGAGCAGGCCGGTCATGAGTTCCTCGGCCTTTCGATAATGTTCAAGCGCGCGTTCGAAATTGCCGCGGGCCTCGGCCAGTTCACCCCGGCCGAATCGGGCCGCAGCGTAATCGGGTGTGTCGTCGCCGATGAATCGCGCGAAGGTCTCCGCGGCCTGCTCGAGCTGGCGCTCGGCCGCTTCGTAATCACCGCGCACCACCAGCAAACGCCCGAGCGCAAGCCGGGCCGCGGCCATCGCGGCCGAAGGCCCGTATTGCTCACGACGAATCTCGATGACTCTTCTGAGCCGCTGCTCGGCTTCATCGCTGCGCCCGATCCGGTCGAGCACGGACGCCAGGTTGGCCATCACCGACAGCGCATCGCTGGAATCGTCGCGACCCAGGGCCAGCCACAAGGCCTCGGCCGCCTCGAGATGACGGGCGGCCGCCTCGAGATCACCACCGATCAGCAGGGTAATGGCCAGGTTGTTTTCGGCGCGCGCCATCAGGGGCCGCGGCCCGGCCGAGACTTCCAGTGCCAGTTCGCGGGCACGCCTGAGATCACTGACCGCCGCTTCGAACTGCCCGGCATCGCGCCGCAGTCGGCCGAGAATCTGCAAGCCATCGGACAATCGGGCCGGATGGGTGCCGGGCAGTGCTTCGAGCATACCCACCGCCTGCTCGGCCAGTTCAAGCCCCTCGGCGATGCGACCGCGACGATGGTGAACCTGCGCCATGTCGAGCAGGGCAATCGAGTGCAGCAGGGGATTTTCGCTGCCGGCATCGCCGCCGGCAAAATCGGCCAGCAGGGACTCGGCCGAAGCATAGTCGTTAAGGGCGATCATGATTTCGCCGAGCACGGCATTGACCTGCTGGCGCAGATCCGGATCCTCGGCCAGCCACTCACCGGCCACATCGGCCGTGCGATCGAGCAGTTCGCGCGCGGTCATTTCCTCGGTGTCATCGGCCAGGCTGCCGACCTCACGAAACAGCAGGGTCAGGTGTTCGCGCAGCGCATTCGAGCGCGCTGCCTCGGCCTGCGCCAGGTCGCGCTCGACCGACGCCACCCGGGCCTGCCAGCCCACGCCGCCCACAGCCGCGATCAGTATCGCCAGCGCCACCCCGCCCAGCACTGCGCCGACGGTATGCCGGCGCGCCCAAAGCGCCATGCGCTCGGGCAAACGCACCGCACGCGCGCGCAGCGGCCGATCGGACTGCAGGCGCCTGATCTCCAGCGCCAGCGCGTTGACGGTGGCATAGCGCTCGGCCGGATCCGGATGCGTGGCGCGATCGATGATGGCCTGCAGATCACGCCGGCGCCGATAGCCACGCCAGGCCTGACGCATCTGATCCGGCCCTCCTCTCCCGGGCGCATGGCCGTAGGTCAGCCAGTGCAACAGGGCGCCCAGGCCGTAGATATCAGCCGCAGTCGAAACCGGCTCGCCTTCCATGACCTCCGGCGCGGCAAAACCCGGCGTGAGCGCCGTCGGCAGTTCGTGCTGGCCTTCGCGATCGAGCAACCGCGCCACGCCGAAATCCAGCAGGCAGACGCGGCCGCTATCGGTGACCTTCAGGTTTGACGGCTTGATATCGCCATGGACGATCAATTCACGATGCGCGGCCAGGACGGCATCGCAGGCTTCGACAAACACCCGCAGGCAGTCGTCGACCGATGCTTCCTGGCCCCGGCACCAGTCATCCAGCGTCTCCCCGTCCACCCAGTCCATGACCAGGTAGGGCCTGCCGTCGTCGGTGAGGCCGCCATCGAGCAGGCGCGCAATACCGGGATGGCTCAGATGGGCCAGGGTCTGGCGCTCGAAGGTCAGCAGCCGGGCCAGGTCATCGCTGTGGGTACGAATCAGCTTGACCGCCACCTGCATCTCGAAGGTACCGTCGGCGCGCTCGGCCCGATAGACCTCGCCCATGCCGCCCGTGCCGATGCGTTCGATCAGTCGCCAGGGACCGAGCCGGGTTCCGGGCTCGAGCGAACAGGCATCGGAGTGAACGCGCGCTTCGAGGGCATCACTGGCCAGGTGGCGGGCGCTGTCGTCGAGCATGCCGCCCGGTTCTGTGCTGGCCGCGGCCAGGCGCTCGAGCCAACTGGCTATGCGGGGAGCGCGACGCCGGCATTCGGCCAGCATTTCACGACGATCGGAATCGGAGCGATCGAGCAGGTCGTCGAGCAATCGATCGAGCAGCCGGCGGCGAGCCGGCGTCAGACGTCCCCGCGGCTTGTCGCTACCGGCTTCGGCCACGTATCAACCCTTCATTTCGACCAGCAGCCAGGCACGGGCGCGCTCCCAGTCGCGCTGCACGGTGCGCACCGAAACATCGAGCATTTCGGCGATCTCTTCGGCCGTCTGGCCGCCGAAGAAACGGGCGATGACCACCTCGGCCAGGCGCGGGTTGGCTTCCTCGAGCCGGGCCAGGGCCTCGTCGATCATCAGGACGGTTTCCTCGCTACCACCCTCGGCCAGTTCCTCGTTGAGCTCCAGCGGTTTCTGGCCGGAGCCGCGCTTGGCTGCCAGCTTGCTGCGGGCGTGGTCGACAATCAGCTGGCGAATGGCCAGCGAGGACAAGCGCTTGAGGTGCATCCGGTTGCGGATGTTCTGATCGGAGGCATGGCGCAACTTGAGAAAGGCCTCGTGCACCAGCTCGGTGGTTTGCAGCGTCGGCGTGGAACCGAAGCGAGCCTGCTGGCAGCGCGCCACCTCACGCAAATCATCGTAGATCAGCGGCAGAATCCGGTCGATGGTATCGGGCTGATCGCGCAGCTCCGAGAGCAGGCGCGTTACCTCACCTTCCGAAATGACCTCCTGCGATGCTGACATGATGGCAACCGGATTCTCGTTTTTATGGAGATCAGCAGTGTGCCACATTCTTGCTTAACCGGCGATTAAAGGCCAAGGGTCGTCCCGCAATTCCGCCCCCTTGTCGTCCCGGAACTCGCGCCCCCCTGTCGTCCCGGAATTCGTGCCCCCTGTCGTCCCGGAATTCGCGCCAGCGAATATTCGGGACCTCGCACACATCCAGCGGTAATCAGTTTGGCCGTGCCCGCCGAGCCGTGCGAGATCCCGGCTCGGGGGCCGGGATGACCAGAGTAAAGGCGGCCGGGATGACAAGTAGTACGCTACGCCAACTGCTCCAACGCCCGCTCATCGAGCCGGAATACCGTCCAGTCACTCAGCGGCTTCGCGCCCAGGCTGTGGTAGAAATCGATTGCCGGCTGGTTCCAGTCGAGTACGCTCCACTCCATGCGCCCGTAGCCGCGCTGGCGGGCGAGGTCGGCCAGGTGGAGCAAGAGCGCCTTGCCGATGCCGCGACCGCGATGGCTCTCGCGCACGAACAGGTCCTCCAGGTACAAGCCGGGCCGGCCGACGAAGGTCGAGAAATTGCGAAAGAACAGGGCAAAACCGACCGCTTCGCCCTGCCACTCGGCAAACACGCACTCGGCCACCGCGCCATCGGCGAACAAGGAATCGGTCAATAACGCCGGCGTGGCCTCGACCTCGTGCGCCAGCTTTTCGTATTCGGCCAGCTCACGAATGAATTCGAGGATCAGGGCTTCATCGCCGGGCCGGGCGGTGCGGATCTCAAGTGCGTTTTCCATCAGTGAATCCTACCAATTCCCGGTTATGTGCGATACATCACAGTGTTACTGACCCCCCAACTGCTATATTGGAAGCTCGATCGGCCCGAGGCGCCGGTCACGAGATGAAGGGGACTCGTCGTCCGGCATCCTCGCCAGCCTGTACCGGCTGATCGAATTGTATCCATTCGACCAATGAGGACGACGACATGAAACACCAGCACCCCTTCCGCCTGCTCAAGGCGATAACCGCACTCTCCCTGCTGATGTTGACCGGCATCGCTCTCGCCCAGCCATCCGGCGGCCCGCCCGGTGAACCCGGACCACCCGGTGGTGACGATGGGCCTCCCTGGGGTGGACCACCGCCCTGGGCTGGTGAACCCGGTCCCCCACCGCATGCCGGCGGCGGTGACGACGATGAAGAGGAAGGCAGCGAGGACGAAGGCGGCATTCCGGACTTCTGTTCCGGCGGACCGCAGCCCGGCGGGCCCGACGGCCAGGCCGGCATGTCGAGCATTGCCCACCTGAACTTCTCGCAGAAGGACCCCGATACCGGCGAAGCGATCGAGGACGGCGCCTGGGCGCGCGTCATGTATCGCTGGATGGCACCGATGTGGGATTTCGTGTTCAACGCCCACGCGCTGCCACCGGGCGAGGATTACACCTTCGTCTACGTCCCCGAACCACTGGGTGAAACCGAAGGCGTGATCTGTTTCGCGACCGGCACCGTCAACGAAGACGGCGACCTGCATCTCGAAGACGCCTTTGACATCGATACCGACCTGCCGGCCGAAGGCGACGCCAACGAGGACGAGGCCACCCTGGCCCTGGTTCCCACTGGTGACGTCGACTGCGAAGCCGGCAGCATGAATGCCTGGAACCCTGCCGACTACGTGATGGCCGATGAAGGCATGTTCTACGTCGATTCCGACCTGGAAGACGAAGAAGAAGAGGAAGAGGAAGGCGAAGGCTGATCAGACTCTCCATGCGGGCAGCCCACCGGGTCGCCCGAAAGCCACGCCAACCTTAAAATGCGTGAGTCCCGGCCCCGGGCCGGGACGATCCTACCTTTACCTGCCATCCTGGAATTCCACCCGATTGTCGTCTAGGGATTCGCGCCAGCGAATATCCGGGGCCTCGCAGGCATCCGGTGGCAATCAGTTCAGCCGTGCCCGCCGAACCGTGCGAGATCCCGGCTCAAGGCCGGGATGACAGTCTTCCCCCTACTCCACCAACGTCGGCCGGCCGAAATACCAACCCTGGGCATAGTCACAACCGAGCGAGCGGATAAATTCCGCCTCGTCGGCCGTCTCCACGCCCTCGGCGGTGACTTCCATCCCCAGGTCGTGAGCCAGGCTGGTCACCGCCCGGACGATGGCCGCACTGGCGTGGTCGTTCTCGATCTGTCGCACGAACATGCGATCGATCTTCAGACGCTGGGCCGGCAGCCGTCTCAGGTATCCCAGCGAGGAAAAACCCGTTCCGAAGTCATCGATCGCGACGCTGATTCCAGCCTGTCGCAGCCGATCGATCTGGTCAAGCGCAAGGGTGCCTTCACCAAGAAAGGCACGCTCGGTCAATTCAACTTCAATGCGTTCGGCGCCCAGGCCGCAGTCCTGGGCAAGATCGACGAGACGCTTGCAAAACGACCCATCCTGTAACTGGCCGGGCGCCACATTGAGCGCGAGACTGACGCCGGGCATATCGGCGACCGCCAGCATGGCCCGACGATAGACCTGTTCACCCAGCGTGCCGATCAGGCCCCGCTTTTCGGCCATGGCCACGAATCGGTCCGGAGACAACCACCCGTCTTCCCAGTGATACCAGCGCGCCAGCGCTTCCACCGCGACCGTCTTGCCGTCTGCCAGCGACACGATCGGCTGCAACGCCACCTGAATCTGCTCACTTTCAATGGCGGTGCGCAGTTCCGTTTCGAGATATCGACGCGCGCGGGCCGCCTCGGTCAGTTCGCGCGAATATCGCCCGACGCGCCCCGGCCCCTGGGACTTGGCGTTGTAGACCGCCGCATCGGCATGGCGAATCAGATCCTCCGCCGTTTCGGCATCGCATGGAAACATGCTGATACCGATCGACATGGTCATGCGAACCTGCCGATCACTCAAGTGCATCGGTGCATTCATGGTCTCGCAAATGGCCTCGCCAAGCGCCTCGGCCTGTTCGCGAACGCGCGGCCCGCGAAGAATGGCCAGGAACTCGTCGCCACCGATGCGACCCAGCATGCCCTCACCGTTGACCAGCGTCTTGAGCCGGTTGCCCACTTCCTGGAGCAGGCGATCGCCCGCAGCATGGCTCCAGGCGTCGTTGATGTCATTGAAGTTGTCGAGATCGAGATAGAGAACGGCCAGCCCTTCGCGGGCGGATACCGCCGCCGTCAGCTCATCGCGCAGCGTGGATTGCAGATGGGCCCGGTTGGGCAATCCGGTCAGGTCATCGTAGTAGGCCAGTTGCGTCAGCTTTCGCTCGAGCTGGCGCCGGTGCGTAACCAGCCGCGCAAAACCATGCCAGATGATGCTGCCGTCGGGCAGCTTTTCCGGCCCGGAATCGATTTCGATCCATTCGATGGCATCGTCGGTGCGGGCGCGGCCCACGGGATACATCCGCAGTTCCTGGGAGAAGGGCTTCATGGTCTCGGCGCTGCGCTCGAGCGCCTGCATCACGCGGTCCGAGTCGGCCCCGTGGATACGATCGAACAGCGGACTGGCATCCTCCGCCACGTCCGAGTAGTCCAACCCGAATACCTGGTGGAACTTGGCGCTGGCGTAGGGGAACCACAGCCGGCCGGATTCGTGGTCGCGCTGCAACTGATAGACGGTCCCCGGCACATGACTGGCCAGGCGCTCCAACTGGACGCGCTGCCGGGCATGTTCGGCCTCGACTTCCTTCAGCCGTGAGACATCCATGGCCACGCAGGCGATCATCTGTTCGCCGTCGAGTTCGACCAGCTGATTCTGGAAATGATGCAGGGGGCTCGCACCCGCTTCGGTCGACACCGATGTATCGACCGTCGAATACGCTTCGATCAGGCACTTCTCCAGGGCCAGTTCCATTTCCACGCGATCGGAGTCGTCGAACATCTCCAGCACGGACATGCTGCTGATCTTCCTGGAGTTGAAACCGGTGAGCTTCTGCAGCCGCCGATTCCACAGGGTAATTCGATACCGGGTGTCGACCAGGAAGAAGATCCCCGGGATGGCATCGAGCAGCATGCCCGCAATTTCGCGATCCTGGACACGGTCCCACACGGCCTCCACCGAGTCGAACATGTCGTCGCTGATCGGCTTTTCCGACCGCTCTGCTCGGCGAGCAAAACGCGCCAGATCTTCTACATTGCTCATGCCCCTCACTCCCTGAATGGCAGGCCTCAAGCAGAAAATAGCAGATTGTGATGGGAATCACAAAACTTTTTTTCAAATTTTTTGATCAGTCTCAGTAGCCTACTGACAATACTGAATGCGGAGTCTTGGAACTTTCCCTAACCTGCCCGGCCCCTGGACATGCCCGTCGTGCGCCCCCCGCGAAGTTCGGGCGAACTCAATTGGGCAGCCTGTAGCGCCCGCGGCATTTCTGTCATACTTTTGACTGTTTCGCGAGCCACCAGGATGCCGAATGCCAAGCCCCCTGCCCGATCCGAATGCGGCACATATCGCAGTCATCGGCCTGGGCTACGTGGGCCTGCCGCTGGCCGTGGCCTTCGGAAAGCGCCAGCCAACCATCGGCTACGACGTCGACGAGACCCGCATCGAGCAACTTTCAGCCGGCCACGACCCGACCCGTGAAGTCTCGACCGAAGACCTGGCCAGCGCCGGGCAACTGAGCTTTGCCCGCAAACCGGAGGAAATGGCCGACTGCCAGGTCTACATCGTCGCGGTGCCGACACCGGTGGACCAATACAAACAACCCGACCTGAGCCACCTGCAAGCCGCCTGCACCACCATCGGCGCCGTGCTCAAACCCGGCGACACCGTCATCTTCGAAGCCACCGTCTACCCCGGCTGCACCGAAGAAATCTGCATCCCGATCCTGGAGAACCAAAGCGGCCTCGAATGCGCAACCGGCAAAGCCGCAGGCGAGCCGCCCCAAACCAGCCAACCAGCCAACCAGCAAACCAGCCAACTCTTCTTCGCCGGTTACAGCCCCGAACGCATCAACCCCGGCGACACCGCCCACAGCCTCAAGAACGTGGTCAAGATCACCGCCGGCGCCACCCCGGAAGCCGCCGATTTCATCGACGCCCTCTACAACAACATCGTCGAAGCCGGCACCCACCGAGTCAGCTCGATTGCCGTGGCGGAGGCCGCCAAGGTCATCGAAAATACCCAGCGCGACCTCAACATCGCGCTGGTCAACGAACTGGCCCTGATCTTCAACCGCCTGGGGCTGGACACCACCGAAGTGCTCGAAGCCGCCGGCACCAAGTGGAACTTCCTGCCCTTTCGACCCGGCCTGGTCGGCGGCCACTGCATCGGCGTTGACCCCTACTACCTGACCCACCGCGCCGAAGCCGTCGGCTACCACCCGGAGGTCATCCTGGCCGGCCGCCGCATCAACGACGGCATGGGCCGCCACGTGGCGCGCGAGCTGGTCAAGCAGATGATCCGCAAGGACATCGATACCCGCGACGCCCGCGTGCTGATCATGGGCCTGGCCTTCAAGGAAAACTGCGCCGACATCCGCAATACCCGCGTGGTCGACATTGCCGACGAGCTCGAAAGCTACGGCATCGAAGTCGACCTGCACGATCCCTGGGTGGAAGCCGAATACGCCCGCCACGAACACGGCGTCGCGCTGGTCGAAAACCCGCAAGATGCCCACTACGACGGCATCGTCATCGCCGTCGCCCACGACTGCTTCAAGAACCAGGGCATCGAAGCCATCCGACAACTGGCCCGGCCGCGCCACGTCGTCTACGATGTGAAGGGCGCCTTCCCGACCGAAACGACCGACGCGAGGCTCTAGGAACCACGAGTGACCATGAACAATAACCCCGAAATGATTTCGGTCATCATCCCGGCCAAAGACGAAGAGGGCGCCATCGGCCAGGTGGTCGAAGGCGTGCGCCAGCACCTGCCCGAGGCCGAGGTCATCGTTGTCGACGACGGCTCGACCGACCGTACCGCCGAATTGGCCAGGGAAGCCGGCGCCAAAGTCGTCCAGCACCCGCACGCCCTGGGCAACGGCGCGGCCATAAAACGCGGCGCGCGCAGCGCGGAAGGCGACATCCTGGTTTTCCTCGACGGCGACGGCCAACACGACCCGGCCGACATCCCCCGCCTGCTCGAACGCATGCAAGCCGGGTATGACATGGTCGTCGGCGCCCGTGCTGGCGCCAAATCACACGCCAACTCGGCCCGCCTGGCCGCCAACGGCGCCTACAACATCGTCGCGTCGATCGTCACCGGGCACACTATTCCCGATCTGACATCCGGTTTCCGCGTTGCCCGCGCCCAACTCTTCAAGAAGTTTCTATACCTGTTGCCGAATGGGTTTTCGTATCCCACCACGATTACGATGGCGTTCATGAGGTCGGGCTATTCGGTAGATTTCGTCGCAATCGACGCACGAAAGAGGGAAGGCAAGAGCCATATTCGGCCGATTCGCGATGGGCTCAGGTTTTTGGTGATCATCTTCAAAATTGCGACGTTGTATGCACCACTGAAACTCTTTTTACCTGCCAGTCTTGTTTTCTTCTGTACAGGCCTTGCCTATTACGGATACACCTTTTTTACACAAGCACGTTTTACCAACATGAGCTTACTGCTTTTCAGTGCCGCGGTAATCGTCTTCCTGATCGGGCTGGTATCGGAACAGATAACCGCACTGAACTACGCAAGTGCAGACAAAAAATGAAGAAGAAAGAAGAGCCATTGTTTGTCACCCGCCCACAGCTCCCGCCGCTCGAGGAGGTGATGCCCTATCTCGAGGAAATCTGGCGCACGCACAGGCTAACTAACAAGGGCCCGTTCCACGAACAGCTCGAGGCCGCCCTGTGCGAATACCTTGGAGTCGAGCATATCTCGCTATTCGCCAATGGAACGCTGGCACTGGTAACGGCGATGCAGGCCTTGCGGCTCAGTGGCGAAGTGATCACGACCCCGTACAGTTTCGTCGCAACGGCCAACGCGTTGCTATGGAACGACCTGACGCCCGTGTTCGTCGATGTCGATCCGGTTACGCTCAATCTCGACCCGGCTCAGGTAGAGGCGGTCATCACGCCCAAGACCAGCGCCATCCTGCCTGTGCATGTTTACGGACACCCGGCGGATGTCGACGGTCTCCAGGACATCGCCAACCTATACGGCCTACGCCTGATCTACGACGCCGCCCACTGTTTTGGCGTCGAAGACGAGGGTGGCAGCATTCTGCGCCACGGCGACCTTTCCATCCTGAGTTTTCACGCTACCAAGGTTTTTAATACATTCGAAGGGGGTGCCATCGTTAGCCCTGACGCCAGGACCAAGCAACGCATTGACTACCTCAAGAACTTCGGATTCGCCAACGAGACCACTGTCGTCGCCGCCGGAATCAACGCCAAGATGAATGAATTCCAGGCGGCCGTGGGGCTCGCACAGCTCAATCATATTGACCAGGCCATTGCGGATCGATCCCGCATCGACTCCCTTTACAGGAAACAGCTGGCCGACATTCACGGCATCCATTGCCACGCTCCATCGACAGCCAAACGGCATAACCACGCGTACTTTCCGATCTTCGTCCAGAACGACTATCCGCTAACCCGAGATCAACTGTACTTCCGCCTACGCGACGATGGCATCCACGGAAGACGGTATTTCTACCCCTTGATTCCAGAATTCCCCATGTACCGACACGTTCCAGGCATTGACCGGAACGAGTGGCGCATTGCGCACAACGCGTCGGAACAATCAATCTGCCTACCGATATACCCAAAACTCGCAGAATTAGATATTAAGAGAATCACCACAAGAATTGCTTCATTGGCGTCAGGTTGAATTTGCGCGGACGTTGATCGAGAAAATGCCATTAACTGCAAGCATCTTCTAACTCAAACTCTAAGGCACATTGCAATGAATATTCTAGTCACAGGCCAATGTAGCTTGCACTGGGGTCGAATGGAGTTTGGTAACATAGGAAACTACTATATTATTGAACCCTTTTTTCGAGAACTAAAACGAACCTTCCCCACTGCAAGCGTGAAAACGACTCTTCAAATGTCGAAACGTTTTTGCATAGCGGAACAAATCACGGTATTACCAATGGAGCTTTACTTCGGCTGGACTGAAACGGACCTCCAGATAGCGAGAAGGGAAGCCTCCATTGCCAACAAATATCACCAAACAGGCCACATTGAAGACACAACCCCCTATCTAGAGGCCCTACACTGGGCTGACATGGTCATTGACTTCAGCGGTGACATATGGGGCGATAACGCCAATCTGATTAGCCCAGACAGGTTTGAAGTTGGTCTCTTAAAAGACCAAACAGCTCAATTGATGAATAAGAAGACAGCCATGTTAGCTGGATCACCAGGCCCGTTTGGAGACGAGAAGCTAAAGAATCTTGCAAAACGCGTTTACGCATCATTTGACCTAGTAACAAACCGCGAGCCCCTTAGTACAAAACTGCTACACGACGAAGGCTTTGATTGCTCTAGAACTCGGACGACCGCATGCCCCGCCTTTATCTTCAATCCGGCAAAAAAGGATAAAGTGGAAAAAATTGTCAAAGGTCTCCAGAATACCAATGATGATAACCAGGCGCCAATAGTTGGTTTTACAATCTGTGGCTGGAATTTTGAAGAAGGCCCCTTCGACAAGTGGCCACGCCAAGATGAGGACTACCAAACCTTCGTCGAATCAATCGAGCACTTGGACGCAGTTCTAGGTGCTAAAGTTTGCCTATTTTCTCACTCAAATGGATTTGATCCGCCTCCGTCCACTTTTGAACTCAAACATGGTCGAGACTATCCGATTATCAAAACCCTCCAAAAGATTCTAAGACGGAGAGGAATAGCGAAGAACGTGATTACGTTAGACGGCATCTATAGTGCCTGGGACACAAAGGCAATTATAGGATCGATGGATATGCTTGTAAGCGGACGGGTACATGCAGCTGTAGCAGCCATTTCGCAGCACGTTCCAACGGTTATCATTGACTATGGACACGAACCCAAAGCTCACAAGCTAAGAGGGTTTGCGATGGTAGCAGGCGTTGAGGACTATTTGGCAGACCCCTCATCACCTAATGACATCAAGACAAAGATCCAAGATTGCTGGAGAAATGTCATCGAATACAGGGAGTTCTTAGAATTTCATATACCAGCGGTCAAAAAACAGGCGGAACTGAACTTCGAACTACTAAAGAGACTCTGAAATGCAGCATAATTGCCGAGTAGCAATCATGCAGCCATACTTTCTCCCCTATTTGGGATACTGGCAAATCATGAACTATGTTGACACATTTGTAGTTTATGATGACATCCAGTTTACAAAGAAGGGATGGATACATAGAAACAGATATCTGAATAATGGCAAAGACCGCTTTTTTACTCTGCCTTTAAAAAAAGACTCAGACTACCTAGATGTACGTGATAGAGAAATCTCTACCAATTGGCCACGAGATAAGCAAAAGCTCTACAATAAGATTAAAGGAGCTTATGCAACGGCCCCTTTTTTCAATGAGGGAATGACAGTATTCAACCGCTGCATTCAATGCGAATCACAAAACCTCTTCACTTTCTTACTTCACTCTATACACGTTATTAAATCTGTGCTTGATATAACGTCAAACATAGTAACGTCGTCGAACATCGGTAGTACAAAGCACCTCAAAGGGCAAAGCCGCGTTATAGAAATATGTAGAAAAGTCGGGGCAGATGAATACCTCAATCCGATCGGAGGGAAAGAATTATACAATCGGGAAGCGTTTGAGGCAGATGGAATAGCGCTAATATTTCATGAAGTGGGCGAAGTCAGCTATAAACAGTTGAACTCGGCCTATGTTCGCAATCTCTCCATAATTGATACAATTATGTTCAATGGCATCAATGGCACCAAGGCTCTCCTCCCCGCTTTTCGATTGTTATGAAAGGCTTGGTGATAGTTCAGGATCAGTCTGCCGAACGCATACTACGTTTCCTTAGTGCTTTGGATCATGACTTCACGCCTCCTTTGAGTTCACGAGTTAATTTGGACGAATACTCAAGGAAACTTTCACGTTACGCAAAAAATTTATTCGCGTCCACCGGGAATGCAGATGTTGGCCACGCTGCTTTTTATTCGAATGACATACAGGAAAGATTTGCATTTATTTCTTCAATTGCTGTGACAGAGCAGTACCGGGGAACGTCACTTGCCTCAGATCTACTGGATGCGGTGATCCTGGAATGCAAGCTCGACGGAATGCAATCAATTTGCCTCGAGGTGGCCCCCTGTAACGCAAAGGCAATCAGCTTTTATCAAAGCTTCGGATTTAAAAGGATAAAATACAACTCAATGAAGCTAAAATTGCGCGCCCGTTAAGCGGCATTAGTCATCCACAGGTAGTTTCCAGTCAGGTTTTCGAGGTCAGACTGTCAGTGGTGTACTTACGCCCTGCCTGATTTGAATCCTCGACCCTATCGCGACCAGCTCAAAATGACTAATCCAATTTTTTTGGTAGGAATGTAGGTAATGATGTTTGTACATACAAGGTACAGCACATTGGAGAGTCTTCCAAGATGGCTAAGAATACTATTGGGGCAGCTATGAAAGGACGGACACCCACCGTCTCAATACTCTGCCACACCTACAATCATGAGCCGTTTATTGGTCAGGCGCTGGAAAGCATGCTGATTCAGAAGACGGATTTTCCTGTAGAAGTCATCGTGCATGACGATGCGTCGACGGATGGTACGGCAGCCGCCGTTCGCGACTTAGCCATTAAACACTCAGGGCAAATACACCCCATCCTCCAAGAGACTAATCAATTTAAACGAGACATGCGCCCATCACGCTTCACGTTTCCTCATGCAAATGGGGAGTTTATCGCCCTATGCGAGGGCGATGACTACTGGTGCTGCCCCTATAAACTGCAGAGACAGGTCGATGCTCTGCGTCGATACCCGGAGGTGGATCTGTGCGTCCACTCGGCCCTGCGCCTATCCGTACGCAGCGGAAAGCAGAAGAGGCATTTTTACTACGGTCCCAAGGAACGTATAGTTCAACCAGAAACAATCATTGCGCGCCACAACCAATTTGCACCGACCGCTTCCATGCTGATGCGGGCAAATGCCGCTCAGAGCCTGCCAGACTGGTTCTTCAATGACCCTGGACTTCCTGTTGGCGATTTCTTCATCGAAGCCATCCTGGGGCGCAAAGGTGTTTTATATTTGCCGGATGCGATGTCGGTTTATCGTAGAGACGTACCCGGTTCTTACACTAATTCGTTCCGGAACTCGCGCGGTGAAGCGCTCGAGGAGCGGCTAAAGCGAATGCTGTACTTCGTTGAGAAGCTGCGAGGCATGAAGGGTATCCCGGAGCGCGCTCTGGACCAACGCCTTTCCTACGTCCGGCTCAACTATGCCCTACAGTTTCTAAGCACCGGGGATCGTGATCGTTTCATCCGCACGAGTCGCAATGTTCGCCTAGAGGGACATAGTGGCCTACAGGCTGCCTTGAGCGCGATGAGACGAAGCCGGATGGCTTTTGAGGTCGGTCGTCGCACCTTTCAGGTTCACCGATATTTTAAGGACTAAGGATCCAGAATTAAGTGGCTAATCAACTGCGTTTTCATGCCCCCGTGATGATTCTTGGCGCGCCACGATCCGGCACATCCCTATTACATCGCATCCTGCGTGGACAACCGGGCTTTGTCTCGACGGCCAGTGAATCGAGACCCGTATGGGAGCCACTGACAGAGCCATCCAAACATGGCTGGACCGGCGAGAGGGCGCCAGGAGATATCAATTCCGGGGACATCGACAGGCTGCACCGTCAGCTGGCCAGGCTCGCTCTGCCCGCCGATACCTGGAGACGGGCGGACGCCCACGATATCGTCACGAAACAGCAGAACCCGATTCTCTCCCGTTGGGTGCTACGTCCCGGTTATCGCGCCCTGGTCATGGCCCGGGGATTGCGCTGGCGCTCCACACTAGAATCCCGGCTGGTGGATAAGTGCGTGCACAGCAGCCTGTGGCCGGAACTGCTGGAGATAGTCTTCCCGGATGCCCGGTATATCCATATCGTGCGGGATCCCGCCGATACGATGCGCTCCATGGTGAGCGGGTGGCTCAACCCCGACCGATTCTTTACTTGGAAGCTCCCGCAGCAACTATCCATTCCCGACTACCCATTCACTCACTGGAACTTTCCGCTGCCACCGGGCTGGCAGTACATGCGCGATCGCCCCTTGGCCGAGGTGGTGGCGTTTCAGTGGCGCGCGATGCAGGAAGGCATTCTTGGGCTGGAGTCCCGCACGCCGGACAAGCGCTTCCTGCGCATTCGCCTCGAAGATCTCAACGCGCGGCCACGAGAGACCATCGAACAGATCGCAACGTTCTTGGAACTTCCGTGGTCAGAGTATCTGGAAGCCTTTGCAAGGGCGGTCCCAATCGTTAATGCCGAAGGCAAGCATCAGCCGCCCGAAAAGCTCGCGATCACTGTCGATGAGGCCCTACCCTCCATCCGGAGCACGGCCCGGCGACTGGGCTATGACTGACGGCCATTCGCGAGGAGGCGATGTCCGGCTTCCGCACAGGTGACCACTTCGTAGCCCCGTTCGAGGACCAGCTCAACGATCCGCTCGAAGAGCCCGGCAGCGTGACGCCCCGAGTAAAAGGGGTGGTCATACAAGCACAGGTAGGGCCGTCGATCGACGAGCGTTTTGTCGAGTTCTTCCAGCGCGGCTTCGTCCGTTAGACCCGCCGCCTTATGGCTCTCCAGATACCCTGCCCCACCGGGCTCTCCGGCAAGGGTGTTGGGCACGGAAGCAATGTCACCGGAAGGTGTCCTTAGCTTCTCGGGCACCCCACGCTCGTCCCGGGTATCCGCGATCACGACAAACCCCTGAGAGGCGAGAGTATCCGCCAAACAGGGGGGGGACGTCCACCCCGGTGAGGCAAACGAAGTGACGGCCCAACCAGCCGCCTCCTCCAGGCAAGCCTTGCCCCAGGCCACCTCCGCGGCAACCCGATGCCGGCTCCATTGGCAAGCATGACGCTGCCAGGTGGCGTGGTTGTGCCCTCCGTGCAGGCCCACCTCGTGGCCACCGTCGATTATTCGGCGCACCATTGCCGCCTGTACCGGAAGAGTGCGCGGGTTTCTCGCCAGCAGATACAAGGTTTCGCCAAGCCCCAGCTTCTTCACCGAACCAAATGCCGGTGCACGCTGGCTCTTTCCGCGTACTGCCATCCTGGCTAGTGTCTCTCGCAGCAGGAGTGCGCGATCGATCGCCCGTCCAGGATTGACGAAAAAAGTCAGCGATACGCCATGCCGTTCCGCGATCTCACACAACGGCTCCACCCCTTCGCGAAGGCAAAGCTCAGTATCCACATCAAAACGAAATATCGCTTGGGAATTCAAAACTCAACCTGCAGTTACCAAATCCACTCGATGTGCAACATACTACAGGCGAACTTCAGGATAAGCACCCTTTACGAACATTGGGGCCTGGTGGCGAGTTCATTAACGCTACGCTGCCAGAGAGCCAAACACCCTGAGCCCGTTTTACCCCAATGCCGAAACATGTCAGAAAGCCGAACAACGAATCTTTAGCCGCCAGCGCGCCACGAGCCACAGCCAGACATTCCAGAACACCAAACTCATACTGGTAGCAATCGCTGCGCCGATCACACCTAACGGTGGAATCAGCAACAGATTGAGCACAATGTTGACAACGGCGGCTACAGCTACAGCCCGGCTAACTTCACGCTCATGACCAGTCATATTCAAAACCATGCCGGTGGCACCAAATCCAGCATTCGCAACTTGGCCCACCCCAAGAATGAGTAATGGCCACAAGGCGGACGCATAGCCCTCGCCAAAAAACGTACTAAGAAGCCAGTCACCAGATAAAATAAATCCTAGGCAGATTAGCAAAGCGAAGACCAGCGCTGCCTGGGCCAGTCGGGTCACGAGCCTCTGTAACTTTACATAGTCGCCTTGTGCATAAAGCTTAGCTACGAACGGTGCCGCTGCCGTATTTAATGCAAGCAGCGCAAGCGAAACAATCAACGCCCCTTGCGCCGCCAATCGATAGACCCCGACATCCACCGTGGCCGCCATCAACCCCAACATGAGCACATCGGCATGACGCATGAACTGCTCGGCCCCCTCGGTGAAAGCCATGGGCCAGGACGATCTCAACCAGGCCCCATGGTGATAAACAGGCTTGGCCAGCTGTATTGGCCACGGACGGTAGCGCCGCAGCAACAAAGCGCCTACCAGAAATGCCATCAACGATACAATGAACATGAGCGCCATTGCGCCGTCTGGAGAAAGCCCCTCATCCGATAAAATCATCACCGCTGCAAGCAACACCACCATAAGCGTAGGTCGCAGAACCTGTTCCGGAATCACGCCAGCCAATGTATGGCGTAACCCGCGCAAGCTGGCCGACCTAATGGCCCCCAACGCCATCACGGGTATCAGCGCAAACCCCCATGGCAGTGCTTCCCTGAGGGTTTCGCCCTTTGCCCAGCCTGCCCACACACCCAATAGTCCGACTAAGGCGACAAACAGCGAAAGCGCCAAGACCACACCATTTGCCCAGCACCAGACCCCTCGTACAGCCCCCCAATCACCGTTGCGTTGACCGCGAACCGTTTCTCGCACAACCAATGAAGGAAGCCCTAGCCGAACAGGTACAGAAACAACTGCAATCAGGGCAAAGACGAATGCATATACACCGTAACCCGCCGGACCCAGCAGACGTGCGAGCAATACGACCACCACGAGTCCCAGCAAGACTTCGGACACCCGAGCCAGCAGACTTCCGGCGCCGCCCCGAAGCAACTGCGCAGCCAGACTTTCACCTTGCCACTGCCTCATGCTCGGTGTCCCTCCACGCTCCTTATTGCCCGGCAAGTTGGCATTTCCTCCATATCACTGCCCCGGTCTGTGGCGGCCTAGGTACATTCGCCATGGTACGCTATCGGCCGGGCATAAGCTCTTCTCAATAGGTCAGGAAGCAGGGATCGATGTCAGTCAGTCCATGCCAGAAGCCGCGCATCGTCGCCATCCTCGGAACGCGGGCCCAGGTAATCAAGATGGCTCCCCTTCTTGCCTCGTTTGAACACCGTCACATTCCCTATCGACTACTGATGACCGGGCAACATCAGGAGACCATCGACGAGTTGCTCGACGAATTCGGCATCACTACGCCCCGGGAGGCCCTGTATGAAGGGCGGGAGATTAAGGGCATAGCCCAGGCTACATTTTGGCTGGTCCGTACGGCCTGGCGCCTATGGCGACGGCGAGCGAGCTGGGCGCCCAGCCCCAGGAAACATACCGTGGTGTTGGCACACGGCGATACCTTCACGACACTACTTGCCGCATTCGTCGGCCGTATCACCGGCACCACAGTTGCCCATGTCGAGAGTGGCCTGCGTTCCTTCAACTGGCGCCATCCGTTCCCCGAAGAAATCACGCGTCTTCTCGTCCTGGGCGTTGCCGACATCGCTTATTGCCCGGGTACCTGGGCATGCAGAAATATTAACCGCCGGCGGGTTGTTATCGTAGACACCCAGGCGAACACAATCCTTGACGCGCTACGCATCGCGCTGGATAGACCGCATACCGCTCGCAGCGATAGTGACATCCCATACGCCGTAGTTTCCGTTCACAGGTTTGAAAACCTCTACTCCCGAGAACGCATGAGGGTCATTCTGGATACTGTTGATAGGCTGGCACAACGATTGAACGTAGTCTTCGTCCTGCACCCCACAACCAAAAAGCGTCTCAGCGAGTTGAACAGCCTAGAGGATCTGCAGCGAAATCCGAACATCGAATTACATTCGCGCATGACCTATGTCCCATTTATGCAGCTAATAGCACACTCGCGACTGGTGATCACCGACGGTGGAAGCAATCAGGAGGAACTATCCTATCTCGGCATCCCGACGCTGCTGATGCGAATGGCCACTGAAAGGCAAGAAGGGTTGGATTCTAACGTAGTACTCAGCCGTTTTGACCCCGAATGCATTACACGGGCAGTCGAAACCGTCGACACCGATCCGTCACGACAAACCATAAAGCTGCCGCCCCAATACCCGGTCGACATCATCGTAGATGATTTGCTGACAAGACTCCCTGAGTCTAAACTTCAGGGTGCCCAGCGAGGAGAGGGCTAAACATTATAACGACTACCTTGAATAGCGTTGGGTAAAATCACTCTCCCATTCATTTCGATTCCAGCGGTAAAACATTTGCTTTCGAGCGCTCAGGCCGTCTTCTCCGATTTCAAATACAGAGCCGCGGACAAAGTGGACTTCGTCTGCTTTAGAGACACCTCTGAACCTCAGCATGAGGCCACCTCAGGGCGGATCCCGTCGACTCGATGGCCCGATCAGACGGCGGCTTGTGGTGGTCCTGTTGTTAACACCTCCACCTGAATGTGGATCCTAAATGTGGGTGTACTTCCTAGCGAACTGGACATTCCGACCGTACTCCGTTCATAATTTCGCAAACAGGAAAACTTTACCTAATAAGCAGGTGAGCGGACCATAACCCCCAATTTCCACTACAACCGCCCAACGCAATAATCAAGAATGTCTAATTCAAATTCCTTATCCACTTACGACTCGCTGAGTTGGGGTGTTTTATGCTTCGCCATTTTCGGAATTCTCTTAACAGGAGCATTGTACTTACCCGGCCTTGGAGGCACATTTCACTTCGACGACAGACCCAATCTGGAAGGCTTGGAAGATGTCAAGGATTTTACGTCGGCACTCCTTTTCGCATCAACCAATGAGTCAGGGCCACTTGGTCGCCCAGTCGCGCTGGCGAGCTTTTTGCTGGAGTCCGACTCATATCCAGATGACACTCATACATTCCTTCGAACGAATATTCTGATCCATCTGATAAACGGCATCCTTGTATTTTTCTTTACCAGGAAATTGTTGCAGGCGGCAGATGTTGACAGCTCGCAAAGCCAGTGGGTTGCGCTTGTGGCAGCAATTCTTTGGACCATACTTCCAATACATGCCGCCACGGTACTTCTAGTTATTCAACGAATGACCCTGTTAAGCACCACATTCGTGTTACTCGGCATTACTGGTTATCTGTACTCCAGAAGCGCTTCGAGCGTTTCCCCCATATTCCGCTTGACGCTGATGACTACCTGGCTCTTTTTTGCTGGCCTACTCGGCGTATTCACTAAGGAGAACGCGGCTGTTCTACCTGCGCTTACGCTGGTTATGGAACTGACCTTGCTCAAGCGTCCATTTGATAACCAAAGGCTCTTATGGAGAACATGGATCGCGCTATTCCTAGCGCTCCCGACAGTACTCATATTTTCATATCTGGCGTTCAGGCTTCCCTACACTCAGCCGGCTATCGACTTTCGGGGGTTCAGCGGCAGTGAAAGATTGCTCACGCAATCTTGGGTGCTATGGGACTACATTCGGCAAGCTTTTTTACCCTCAGCCCTCAACATACACGCGTTTTATGATTCCGTTTCCGCGAGCAAATCTCTTTTTGAGCCCAAGGTGGCAATTAGCCTGAGTGCTTGGATTTTGGTCAGTGTCCTCGCCATTTGGCTGAGAAAGGCAGTTCCATTCCTCGCCTTTGGCGTGTTCTGGTATCTAATAGCGCAATCCATAGAGTCAAGCACGATTCCCCTTGAACTTTATTTCTCGCATAGGAGTTACGTGCCGCTAATCGGTTTGGCGATTTTGTTGGGATGGGCGATCCACGCATCCTGGTTGAGATTTCAAAAGGCTGCAATTTTCGGATTTTCTGGATATTTTCTTATTCTGGCATTCGTTTTATTCAATACTTCATCTATCTGGGGAAAGCCGAGACTGGCGGCAGAGATATGGTATGGACAACAACCTGAGTCTCCACGTGCGACAGGATTTCTTCTGGAACAGTATGTTGATGAAAATGACTACCCGGCTGCATTAAAGCTTCTGAAGAGGAAGTCAAGTGATCCGGATCAAGGCTATCTCTATGAAGTGCAACGATTAGCGCTTCATTGTATTTTCAGGCAGAGACCTGTACTTGATATAGACATTGGTAATTTGGTTTCACGAATCCAGTCGGGCGAATTCACCCACGCCTATACCGACGCAATTGAAAAACTGGCTGATACCCACCTAAGTGGGGACTGCGATCTGCTTGAACTTGAAGATTTGAGACGAATTACGGTAGCCCCATTTGAGAATGATGGTTACGCAGCGTCCAGGTCAGCACGGCATGCGCTTCATAAACTAACGGCTCGACTGGATATTGCTACTGGTATCAGCGGTTCGGCAGTGGACCACCTTATGCGGGCCATTGAGATCCGACACGATCCGTCTGCAGCTAGGACAATCTTCAACATTCATTCGGCAAACGGGAATAGGCAGGGAATCCACCAACTTGTCGAAATGATGCGCTCAGAGCCTCCAAGAAATCCCGTTACACGAAAGCTGTGGCTAGACCTTGCAGACTTCTTTGAGGGCCAGATGAAAAAAGCCCCTGCGAGTGCAGGGGCTCTAAGTGTTGATAGTCCGCTATTGAGTAGCTTTTAGCGGCATTCAGCGGGGATATGCTTGTCTTCACCAGCAGTGGCAGCACAATCCCAATCAATTCGACCCGCGCCCGTTTCAGGCGTAAAAGTGAGCACTGGATCAGTGCTAGCACCGGTGTTCTGCGTCGTCACGGTAATTACGCCAGTAGAGGGCGCAATCGTAGAGCTTGCAACATAGTCAGAGGCAGCGAAGTCCCAGCCATACGAAGCCTGGGCAGTCGCAAAACGACCAAGTGACTGGTAGGTTTCAGCAACGGCCAGCTTGGCGCCCCCAGTCACGCTGACGGCCTCAGAAACCTTGGTGCGAATCGAGTAGTCCTGGTACGCGGGCACGGCAATCGCCATGAGGATCGCGATGATAGCAATCACGATCATCAGTTCGATGAGCGTGAAACCGGATTGTTTGCGCATGGTGTTCATAGAATCACTCCTGAAGTTTTACCTGCAAATACACAAGCCAACCCATCAATTGCAGGTTGGACCTGCTGCACTTTAAAGCCAACTGGCTCCACTGTCTACATGCATAAAGTGTTCCAACCCCGAGTTAACCTCGAATCGGTCCGATTCTCAGTGATTTAGGGGATCAGCGTAGCACTCCTTGGGTTGGGAACTGAACGGAACCACGAGCTAAAGATGTGACTATTTTTGTCACTATCTGACAGAATGAGTCATAGATTCTGTCGGAGAATGCGGTCAAAGTCTGACTCGCATCAAGAAACTCGACGCTGTGAACAATTGGTAACGTCTTCTGACCCAGGCCGCCAGACCCGGGTTATCCCGTCAAAAAGCATTGTAAAATCAGGCCCTGCCAGCTAGGATTTGACCCGGTCTCAAGGAATTTTCGGCCTATGCCCGCCCAACCCGCCTCACTCATGCGCCTGCCCAGCCTCGGTCGTAAACTGGTGGAAGCCGGACTATTGACTGAAGAGAAGGCTTTGGAAGTGGCGGATCAGGCCACGGAGAAAGGCCGCACTTTTACCAGTCACATCGTCCGCGAAAAGGCCGTGGACGCAATGGGATTCGCCCACCTGGCAGCCGAGGACTTCGGCATGCCCCTGGTGGACCTTCCAGCCGTCAACCTCAAACATGCGCCGATGGACGCGGTCAGCGAGGAACTGGTCCGCAAGCACCTGATCCTGCCCATCATGAAACGCGGCAAGCGTCTCTTCGTAGCCGTCGCCGACCCGGGCAACAAGGCGGGCATCGACGAGATCGCTTTTTCCACCGGCCTGTCCGTGGAAGCCATCCTGGCGCCCTACAGCGCCATCGAGCCGGCCATGGACCGGGCACTGGCAGGCTCCACCCAGGCCTTTACCGAACTGACCGAGGACGAAGACGACCTCGACAATCTGAAGTTCGACCAGGGCGAACAGGAGGAAGAAGCTGCCGAAGGCACGGCAGGCGCAGACGACGCACCGGTCGTGCGCTTCGTCAACAAGGTGCTGGTCGACGCCATTCGCAAGGGCGCTTCCGACATCCACTTCGAGCCCTACGAAGAAAACTACCGGGTTCGCTTCCGCGTCGACGGCGTGTTGGTCACGCAGGTGCGACCGCCCAAGCGTATGGCGCCGCGCCTGTCGGCCCGCCTGAAGGTGATGGCCAGTCTGGACATCGCCGAGCGCCGCGTGCCACAGGACGGACGTATCAAGCTAAACCTCACCAAGAGCCAGGCCTACGACTTTCGTGTCTCGACCTGCCCGACCCTGTGGGGTGAGAAGATCGTGCTGCGTATTCTCGACTCCTCCGGCGCCTATCTGGGCCCGGAAAAGCTGGGTTTCGAGAAAAAGCAGCAGGAAGACTACATGGCGGCCATTTCCAAGCCCTATGGCATGGTGCTGGTTACGGGGCCCACCGGCTCGGGCAAGACCGTCACGCTGTATACCGCGCTAGGCATTCTCAACGATGAGGGCCGCAACATTTCCACCGTCGAGGATCCGGTCGAAATTCGAATGAAGGGCATCAACCAAGTCCAGCAGAACGTCAAGCAGGGCCTGACCTTTGCTGCGGCGCTACGATCATTCCTGCGGCAGGATCCCGACATCATCATGGTCGGGGAAATTCGAGACCTGGAAACGGCCGAGATTGCCATCAAGGCGGCCCAGACGGGTCACCTTGTGCTCTCGACCCTGCATACCAACGACGCACCCGCCTCGATCGCGCGCCTGGCCAATATGGGTGTACCTTCCTACAACATTGTCTCGACCGTGCACCTGGTGCTGGCCCAGCGCCTGGCTCGTAACCTGCATACCTGCAAGAAGATTGAGGAAGTGCCCGACGAAGCGCTGCTCAAGATCGGTTTTACCGAGGAAGAAATCGCTGAAGGAATCAAGGTGTTCCAGCCCGGCGATTGCGACCAGTGCACCGCCGGCTACAAGGGACGGAGCGGCGTGTTCCAGGTGATGCCTATTACCGAAGACATGGAACGGATCATTCTTGAAGGCGGTTCGGCCCTGGATCTTGAAAAGCAATCACACAGGGAAGGCATTATCGACCTGCGCCGGGCGGCCCTGAACAAGGTCAAACTGGGCAAGATTGGCCTGGCCGAGATGAACCGGGTGACCAAGGACTGAGGGCCGGGATGGATGGCTGAAAGGGGACGAAATGAGGGAATTTCGTTATGTGGGGCTACGAATACGACGAGCAGAAGAAGCAGCAGCGCAAGAAGACCGCCGTCTCGATGCTGATCGGACTGGTGATGGTCGGGATTGCCGCGTGGTTGGCGTCCGGCTATTTCAGCATCAGCGGACCGGACCGACAGTTGCTTTCCGCAGCACGGAGTGGTGATCTGGGCGAGCTCTATTCGGCACTGGAGAACGGTGCAAACCCCAACGTGATTGGCCCGAACGGCCGAACACCGCTCCACCTGGCCGCCTGGCACGGTCAACGGAGCGCAGCGCGTGCCCTGTTGAGCAGCGGCGCCAATCCAAATCAGACAGATGACGAAACTGGTGAGACCCCTTTGCATACCGCGGTGCGCGCTAACCAGCCAGACATGGTCGTCATCCTGATGAGCGGCGGTGCCCGTAGCAGCGCCCGGATTCTGTTCGAAAGCGCGCCTGATATCGACGGCAATCGGCACCCGCCGGGTGTGACAGCTCGCGATATGGCCGAACGAGCCGGTTTCGACCAGGTTACCCGTATTTTCAAAGGCGGCTGAAGCCCGCTGCGGCAAGGCGTAACGCCGACCGCTTGAATTCCCGGCGGAATCTGCGCAGAATCACCGTATTACAAGCGATTTTTCAGGCCGGGGCTGACCCACCGGGCAACGATCAAAAACCAGGAGCGGCGCCAGATGGCAACCACCCAGGAACAATTACAAACCTTCCGCTGGGAAGGCAAGGATCGACGCGGCAAGCGCTTGAAGGGCGAACGGCTCGGCCGAAACGAGATGATCGTCAAGGCCGAATTGCGCAAGCAGGGCATCATCCCGGGGCGGATCAAGAAAAAGCCTAAGCCATTATTCGGCACCACGGGCAGCCGCATCAAACCGAAAGATATCGCGATCTTCACCCGGCAGCTCGCCACCATGCTGTATTCAGGCATTCCATTGGTGCAGTCTTTCGGCATTATCGGTCAGGCGGCCGAGAATCCCCGATTGAAGAAGCTGATCAATGACATCAAAAATGAGGTGGAGTCCGGCAGTACCCTGGCTGAATCGCTGGCCAAACACCCGCTCTATTTCGATGAACTCTATATCAACCTGGTCGAGGCTGGCGAGTCGGCCGGTGTGCTCGACCAGGTTCTGGATAGCCTGGCGAACTATAAGGAACGCATTGAATCGATCAAGGGCAAAATCAAAAAAGCGATGTTCTATCCTGCGGCGGTTATGGCCGTTGCCATCGGCGTGACTGCGCTTCTGCTGATCATGGTGATCCCGCAGTTCGAGGAGATTTTCCAGAGCTTTGGTGCGGATCTGCCGGCCTTCACGCGAATGGTGGTCAGTATGTCCGAGTTCATGCAGGCCCAGGGATGGATGGCGCTGGTCGCACTAGTGGTCGGAATAGTCGCGATGATTCAGCTGAGGAAACGCAGTCAAAGGTTTGGTCATTTGATCGACCGCTTATCGCTCAAACTTCCCGTCGTGGGCAGCGTTCTCGAAAAGTCGGCCCTTTCAAGATTTGCCAGCACGCTCTCGACGACCTTTGCGGCCGGCGTACCACTGGTCGATGCACTCAAAACGGTTGCCGGGGCTACGGGTAATATCGTCTATGAAGATGCTACGTTGCGAATTCGTGAAGATGTCGCAACTGGCCATTCACTGCAGCTTGCCATGCAGCAGACCGGGCTGTTCCCCCCAATGATGATCCAGATGACGGCGATCGGTGAGGAAGCCGGCTCCCTGGATGCCATGCTTGACAAGGTGGCCAGCTTCTACGAGGAAGAGGTGAACAATACGGTCGATGCGCTCTCCAGCCTGCTCGAGCCGGTGATCATCGTATTCATCGGTGGCGTCGTCGGGGCCATGGTCGTGGCCATGTACCTGCCGATCTTCCAGATGGCGGCGGTGATGTGACGCTGGCTAATGTGAAGTGTTAAGTGTGAAGTATTTAAATCCTTGTCGCCCCGGACTTGATCCGGGGCCTTCTCTCTACTGGTGCCTGTGGATGGAAGGTCCCGGCTCGGGGGCCGGGACGACGGCATTCTTGGTGAGGGAATTGATTTGAGTATTCTGGAGTTTCTTGACGCTTTGCATCCGGCGGCCCTTGTGGCCGCCGTGTTTGTTTTCGGGTTGCTGGTGGGCAGCTTTTTGAATGTCGTGATTCTGCGACTGCCGAAGCGGTTGCTGCACGACTGGCGCTGTCAGTGCCGTGAACTGCTCGACATTGAGGCCGACGAGGCCGCGCCGCCGGGGCTGGTGGTGGAACGTTCGAACTGCCCCAAGTGCGGCCAGGGCATTGCCTGGTACGACAATATTCCGGTCGTAAGCTGGCTGGTGCTGGGGCGCAAGTGCCGGCATTGCGGCGAATCGATTTCCTGGCGCTATCCGTTGGTAGAGCTGGCCACGGCCCTGCTTTCCGCGGTCGTGATTTGGCATTTCGGGCCCACGGCCGAGGGTGCGGCCGCGCTGGTGCTGACTTGGGCACTGATTGCCGCCACCGGCATCGATATCGACCATCAGCTACTGCCCGACCAGATCACCCTGCCCCTGATGTGGCTGGGCCTGGGGTTGAATCTGTGGCTGGGCCTGTTCGCGAGCCTGGAAGACGCCGTGATCGGGGCGCTAGCAGGTTACCTGTCGCTGTGGACGGTGTTCCACCTGTTCCGCTTGCTGACCGGCAAGGAAGGCATGGGCTACGGCGATTTCAAGTTACTCGCCGCCCTGGGCGCCTGGATGGGCTGGCAGGTCCTGCCGCTGGTGATCCTGCTGGGCTCGTTCGTCGGCGCGGTGTTCGGCATTGCCATCATGATCGCCACCCGCCGCGGCAAGGAAATCCCGATCGCCTTCGGCCCCTACCTGGCCCTCGCGGGGTGGATTGCGATGTTGTGGGGGGAGCGGATTATTGATTTTTGGTTGTATCCCTGAGGGTTGGCTGGTTGGCTTGTTAGCTGGTTAAATCCTGTCATCCCGGCCGCTCACTTTTGTCATCCCGGCCGGAGCGCAGCGGAGAGCCGGGATCTCGCACGCTAGGTGCTGACAGTGAGCCCGAGCCGTGCCAGCCGATACGTGCGGGGTCCCGGATATTTGCTGCGCAAATTGCGGGACGACAAAGCGATGGCCAGGAGACTCGCTTATCGCGGTGAATGGCCCTGCTCTTTCCAGGGTGTGATGCGACTCAGTTCATCCGTTAGTCGGGCCTCGGCCACTTCCGTGTCATGCGCCGCCTGGGCGCGCAGCCAGTAGCCGCTGGAAAGTCCGAAAAACCGACAAAGGCGCAAGTCGGTATCTGCAGTAATCGAACGCTTTCCTGCAACAATTTCGCCGATGCGCTGCGCCGGCACCCCGATTTCCTTGGCCAATCGGTACTTGCTCAGCCCCATCGCATCGAGAAACTCCTCTTTGAGGATTTCACCGGGTGTGATTGGTGCGAGTTTGCTGGTCATCCTGTTCACCTCAGTGGTACTGAATCGCTTAACGCGGTATCCATGCGCGAGGCGCTCAGTGTCGCGACAACGGAACGAGCGAATCATGGATTTGCATAGTAACGCTACACGTTATTAACGTCAAGCGTTACTACCGGGTGCCAATGAGGCGAGTATGTCATCCCGGCCTTGAGCCGGGATCTCGCACGCTTGAGGCCGGCAGTGAGCCCGCGCCGTGCCTGCTGATACGTGCGGGATCCCGGATATTTGCTGCGCAAATTCCGGGACGACAGGGGGTCAGACGTTGAAGCGGAAATGCATCACATCGCCCTCCCGGACGATGTATTCCTTGCCTTCCAGGCGGAGTTTGCCGGCGGCCTTGGCGCCGGCTTCGCCGTTGCAGGCGATGTAGTCGTCGTA